>JBLIKQ010000018.1:0-35856 GCA_047635475.1 Porticoccaceae bacterium | reverse complement strand
ATATCATGCTAAAAGGATTTTTTCATGTACCAAAAGCGGTAAACGAACCAGTAAAAGGGTATGCACCAAATTCACCTGAAAAAGCAGCCGTTCAAGCAGCTTACACTAAAATGTGGAATTCTAAAATCGACGTGCCATTATATATCGGAAGCGAAGAAATTAGAACTGGAAATACCAAAACGATGTCAGCACCACACGACCACAAACATATCGTAGGAACTTACAATCTTGCTGAAAAATCACATGTAGAGAAAGCTATTGCAAATGCCTTAGACTCTAGAACTGAATGGGCAAACATGGCTTGGGAGCAACGCGCAGCCATCTTTCTTAAAGCGGCTGAATTGATTGCAGGTCCTTACAGAGCAAGAATTAATGCCGCAACAATGATTGCGCAGTCTAAAAATGCTCATCAAGCAGAGATTGATGCCGCATGTGAGACAATTGACTTTTTGCGTTTCAACGTAGAATTCATGACTCAAATATATGGAGACCAACCAACATCTACTTCAGATATGTGGAACCGTCTAGAATACAGACCTCTTGAAGGATTTGTTTATGCCATCACACCGTTTAACTTTACTGCAATTGCTGCTAATCTTCCAGCAAGTGCTGCGATGATGGGGAATGTTGTAGTATGGAAGCCAAGTGACAGCCAAGTTTTTTCTGCACAAATCATTATCGAAGTATTCAAAGAAGCGGGTATTCCTGATGGAGTTATCAATGTAGTTTTTGGAGATGCGCAAATGATTACGGATACAGTTCTTGCAAGTAGTGATTTTGCAGGATTGCATTTCACCGGTTCAACTCACGTTTTCAAAGATATCTGGGCAAAAATTGGAACTAACATACACCACTACAAAACATACCCAAGAATAGTAGGGGAAACAGGTGGAAAAGATTTCATCATAGCGCATTCAAGTGCTAACCCTAAACAAGTTTCGACGGGAATTGTGCGTGGAGCTTTCGAATTCCAAGGTCAAAAATGTTCAGCAGCTTCTAGATCTTATGTGCCAAAAAGTATCTGGCCAGCAGTAAAAGAACAAATTATCGCTGATGTAAAATCAATGAAAATGGGTTCACCAGAAGATTTCAGTAATTTCATTACTGCCGTTATTCATGAAGGCTCATTTGATAAATTAGCGAGTTTTATTGACCAAGCCAAAAAAGATACTGATGCTGAAATTATCGTTGGAGGAAACTACGACAAATCAGTAGGATACTTTATTGAGCCAACAGTTATCGTAACAACCAATCCTAATTATTCAACAATGGCTACTGAATTGTTCGGCCCAGTGATGACCATTTTCGTTTATGAAGATGCTAAATGGGAAGAAACTTTAGAGTTAGTAGACACTACATCTGAATACGCATTAACAGGAGCTGTTTTCAGTCAAGATCGTTATGCTATTGAAGTAGCAACTGTAAAATTACAAAATGCTGCTGGAAACTTCTATATCAATGACAAACCAACAGGGGCTGTCGTAGGACAACAACCGTTTGGTGGAGCAAGAGCTTCAGGAACGAATGACAAAGCGGGTTCTCCATTGAACTTATTGCGTTGGGTTTCTCCTAGAACAATCAAAGAAACTTTTGTTACTCCAGTAGATTACAGATACCCATTTTTGGGAGAATAGATCAGTACTAAAGTTTAAAATTCGAAAGTCTTAAAGAACTTTACAAGTATAAAAAAAGCCGAATCTAAAATTTAGATTCGGCTTTTGCGTTAAATTTAAATATTCAGTCATCAATAGGTCTTTAAGCTTTTATGACCTTAATACATTCAGCTAATTGACTAGCTAGTAAACTTCAACGGTACATGAACGACTTTTTTAGTTTGAAAGAATTCATCTTCAAAAAAGTCGGCTAAATTGTATTCCGTAGCCTTTGGAAAGTCTTTCAACTCTTCAGTCAGATCACCCCCTTTTAGGTACAGGATTCCGTTTTTTAATTCATGCTTGTTATTTTTCTTGATTTTGTTTTTCACCCATGAAACAAAATCAGGCATATTAGTGACGGCACGACTCACGATGAAATCAAAATCTCCTTTTACGTTTTCGGCACGCAATTGCTCCGCTTTTACGTTTTTCAATTCTAATGCTTCGGCAATAGCCTGAACCACTTTTATTTTTTTTCCAATTATATCAATTAGAAAGAAACGGGTCTCGGGAAAAAGAATCGCCAATGGAATCCCAGGAAATCCTCCGCCAGTTCCAACATCCAAAACAAAAGTCCCGGGCTCGAATTTTATAATTTTAGCAATCCCTAAAGAATGCAAAACATGTTTGGTATATAAGGCGTCAATATCTTTCCTAGAAATTACATTTATTTTTTCGTTCCAATCGTGATATAAAAAGTCTAGTTTTCCGAACTGCTCTTTTTGAATATCGGTTAAATAAGGAAAATACTTAAGAATCTCGTCCATCGTTCTTTTTTTTTAACAAAAGTACCATTTTTAAGCTTGAAAAATTTAACTCAATTTGGCAGAGTTAAAATTTATAATAATTATCTTTGAAACTAATAACGACTACATATGAATAATACAGCACCTACATTTGCAAGGCAAGATAAACTGAAGTTCTTCAGGACACTTAACTCACGGGTAAACAATTACTTCAAAGAAAACAATATCCAAAAAACAGGAAACTGGAGGCTTTACTTAAAAACGATTATCCTAATAACCGTTTTTCTTGCCCCTTACTTTTTGATTTTAACTCTTGATATGCCTTTTTGGGCACATCTTTTATTGACCATGGTTATGGGAATAGGGATGGCTGGGGTAGGAATGAATGTGATGCATGACGGAAATCATGGTTCATACTCAAATAAAAGCTGGGTAAATAAATTTATGGGAGGTACCATTTACGTATTAGCAGGAAATGTACACAACTGGCAAGTACAACATAACGTGCTACACCATACTTATACTAATATACCAGGTCATGACGAAGACCTTGATGCAGGAAGAATCATCCGCTTTACAAAAAATGCAAAATGGCATAATTTCCACCGTTTCCAACAATACTACTCCGTTTTCTTATACGGACTACTTACTTTTAATTGGGCCTTAACAACTGATTTCAAGCAGATGAAAAGTTACTTGAAAAGAAAGTTATCTTATGGTGAAGCTCAAAGCCCTAAGATTCTTTGGACTACATTAATAATTACAAAGATAATTTATGTTTCCATCTGGATTGTTTTACCCATAGTTATTGGCATCATTTGGTGGAAAGTATTAATTGGGTTTTTTATCATGCACTATACAGCCGGATTGATTTTGAGTATCGTATTCCAACTGGCGCATGTTGTAGAAGAAACGACTAATCCGTCTCCAGATGAATTAGGACAAATGGATAACACTTGGGCAATTCACCAATTGTTCACAACTACTAATTTTGCTCCAAAAAACGCCATTGTAAATTGGTATACAGGTGGACTAAATCACCAAATTGAGCATCATATCTTCCCGCACATCAGTCATGTGCATTACGGAAAGATTGCTAAAATCGTAAAAGAAACAGCGCAAGAATGCAATCTACCATATTATGAATACAAAACGATGCGAAGTGCAGTTATCGCCCATTTCAAGCACTTAAAAGAATTGGGAATGAAGCCAGAACTAATATAATTATAAGACTAAAATTGTAGAAACATACCGCAGATTGTCTCTCCAATCAAAATAAAACTAAAAACTAATAATTAACCTGCCTTAATTCTCAAATGAAAATTAGGGTAATTCAACAAGACATTAATGAACCCACTTTCAGACAGAATTAACAACCTAGCAACTTCGCAAACCCTTGCGATGGCTGCTTTGGCCAGAGAATTAAAAGCACAAGGAAAAGACATCATAAGTTTAAGCCTAGGAGAGCCTGACTTCAATACACCTGATTTTATAAAAGAAGCAGCAAAACGTGCTATTGATGAAAACTATAGCACCTATTCTCCAGTTGAAGGATATGGTGAATTGAAAGAAGCAATATGCAGAAAATTTAAAAGAGATAATGATTTAGACTATAAGCCATCACAAATTGTGGTGTCTACTGGAGCAAAACAATCTTTATACAACATTGCGCAAGTAATGTTAAATGATGGTGACGAAGTAATTTTACCAGCACCTTATTGGGTTTCTTATTTCGAAATCGTGAAGCTTTCCGGTGGAGTTCCTGTAGTGGTTCCAACTTCTATAGATAGTGATTTCAAAATTACACCTGCGCAACTTGAAGCAGCTATCACACCAAAAACAAAAATGATGTGGTTCAGCACTCCTTGTAACCCAAGTGGATCTGTATACGACCGTGAAGAACTAACTGCTTTGGCTAAAGTATTAGAAAAATATCCACATGTTTACGTTGTTGCCGATGAAATATACGAGCACATTAATTTCTCAGGAAACTTTTACAGCATCGCATCGATTCCGGGAATGCTAGAAAGAACCATAACTGTCAATGGAGTTGCGAAAGCATTTGCCATGACTGGATGGAGAATTGGTTACATAGGAGCACCAGAGTTCATCGCTAAAGCCTGTACAAAAATACAAGGACAAGTAACTTCTGGCGCCAACAGTATTGCACAACGTGCTACTATTACTGCCGTAGATGCCGACCCATCCGTATTGAAACATATGGTTGATGCATTTCATTCTCGTAGAGATTTAGTTGTAGGTTTATTACAAGATATCCCAGGAGTAAAAATCAACGTTCCAGAAGGAGCTTTTTACGTTTTTCCAGACGTTTCGTCTTTCTTCGGAAAAACATTGAAAGGAACTGAAATCAAAAATGCAATGGATTTATCAATGTATCTTTTGGCCGAAGCCAATGTAGCAACAGTAACAGGTGATGCATTTGGAAACCCCGACTGTATTCGTTTTTCTTATGCAACCAGCGACGAAATTTTAAGAGAAGCTTTAAAAAGAATTAAAGACGCATTGGCACTATAGTAAAAAATATTAAAGTCCATAAACCTACTTTTATAGACATTAAATACCTCAGGAGATTTTCTAGAGGTATTTTTTTTGGGCTTGTTCGCCGCGGCGAATCGCGCTATTCGCTATATCTTTTACTCTGCTCCGCTACATAAAAAGATACCGCTACTATCCCTCACGCGAATTATGAAAACCGAGACTAATTATTTCCTAAAAAACATCCTGACTTATATAAAACAAACAAATCTAGTGTTGAATAGAAAGCATTTCTTTATTTTTACACTCCAATTAAGACTACAAAAAACATGAAAATATTATTGCTAGGCTCAGGTGAATTAGGCAAAGAGTTTGTAATCGCTGCACAACGCATCGGGCAAACCGTAATCGCTGTTGACAGTTATGAAAACGCACCTGCCATGCAAGTAGCTCATGGATTTGAAGTTATTAATATGCTTGATGGAGCTGAACTCGATCGCATAGTAGCCAAACACAATCCTGATTTTATAGTCCCTGAAATTGAAGCCATTCGTACCGAACGTTTTTACGATTATGAGAAGCAAGGTATTACCGTAGTGCCATCGGCAAAAGCAGCCAATTTTACCATGAACCGCAAGGCCATTAGGGATCTTGCTGCCAAAGAATTGGGTTTAAAAACGGCTAATTACCGTTATGCTACAACAGCCGCAGAATTACAAAAAGGAGTAGAAGCTGTTGGAATGCCGTGTGTAGTAAAACCATTAATGTCTTCCTCTGGAAAAGGACAATCCACCATAAAAACAGAAGCTGATATTGAGAAAGCATGGAATTATGCCGTAGAAGGTTCACGTGGAGACGTTGTCGAAGTAATTGTAGAAGCATTTGTAAAATTCAATTCGGAGATTACCTTATTAACCGTTAGCCAGAACAACAATCCTACTTTGTTTTGTCCGCCTATAGGCCACCGTCAAGAACGTGGTGATTATCAGGAAAGCTGGCAACCCGCCAAAATCTCGGACAGAGATTTATTCGAAGCGCAAGACATGGCTGAAAAGGTAACCGAGACACTGGGTGGCGCTGGACTTTTTGGCGTTGAATTTTTCCTAGCTGATGATGGCGTTTATTTCTCGGAGCTTTCCCCCCGCCCACATGATACTGGAATGGTAACTTTGGCTGGAACACAAAATTTCAACGAATTCGAATTGCATTTACGCGCCATTTTAAGTTTGCCTATCGCCGAAATCACGCTTGAAAAAGCGGGAGCTAGTGCCGTTTTATTAGCTTCAGAAAACTCAAGTAATCCAACCTATTCAGGAATTCCAACAATAGCAGCCTTGACAAAAACCGACTTTAGAATTTTCGGAAAGCCTACTTCAAGACCCTACCGAAGAATGGGAGTAGTACTAGTCAATGACAGTCTAGAAACGCCGATTGAGGAAATTGTTGACCGAGCAAAAAAAACAGCTACCTTAGTAAAAATAAATTCATAAACATGAAAAAAATAATGTTAGCAGCATTCTTATTTGTGGTGACCACAATCAATGCTCAAGATAAACAAGAAATATCAAAAACGCAGATTTTAGAAACCGCTTGCGGGCAATGTCAGTTTGGCATGGAAGGTTTCGGTTGCGAGCTAGCTGTTCGCATCGATGGAAAGCCTTATTTTGTAGATGGAACATCAATAGATTCTCATGGTGATGCTCACGCTGATGATGGTTTTTGTGCAGCAATCAGAAAAGCTGAAGTTGTTGGAGAAATAAAAGATGAGCGTTTCGTGGTTTCGGAATTTAAATTACTTCCTGAGCAAAAGAAAAAATAAAAAAAATTGTCTTTAATTCTTCAAAATATTGCAAAGCATATAACTCTCACTCCAGAAGAAGAGGAAAACTTTTTATCAAAAATCCAAGTACGTAACTTTAAAGCCAAAAGCATTTTATTGAATACTGCCCAAGTTTGCGAGCATTCCTATTTTGTAAATTCTGGAATATTAAGAAGCTTCAATATCAATGATAATATTGTCGAGTATGTTTTGAGTTTTGCCAGCGAAGGCTATTGGATTGGGGACATGTACAGTTTAATTTCTCAAAAACCCGGAAATCTTTTTATTGAAGTACTAGAAGATGCTGAAATAGTGCTACTTTCAAAAGAAAATCAAGAAGTATTATACATCGAAATCCCAAAACTGGAACGTTTTTTTAGAATATTAACGGAAAATTCATTAGTAGCCAATCAGCAGCGTCTAATGGATAACTTGAGTTTATCCGCTGAAGAGCGTTTTGAAAAATTTTGTGTAAAATATCCAACTCTACTTCAAAAAGTACCCCAAAAACAAATTGCCTCGTACATTGGAGTTACGCCTGAATTTTTTAGTAAAATGAAATCTCGATTACTTAAAAAGTAGTGGTCAGTGAAAAAAAACCACTACCTGTTCAGTATTTTTAGTCATCAGCACTTCCTGATATTAATAATAACATCTACTTAGAACACTATTTTCTTGCCCATTACTAAAGCTAAAAGCCTGAACAGTGAAGGATTGGTTTACTAAATACTTTTTCTTAACCTACATTAAGTGCTCTTTACTGCCTTAGTCCCTAAATTTGCATCGAAAGAAGTAAAAAAAATACATTATGAAAAATACAGTTTTACATAAAGCAGATACAAGAGGCCACGCTGACCACGGTTGGTTAAACGCTTATCACAGTTTTAGCTTCGCTAGTTGGTACAACCCAGAAAGAGTTCAGTTTGGAGCACTTCGCGTTTTGAATGACGACACTGTCGCCGCCGGAATGGGTTTTGGGACGCATCCTCACGATAATATGGAAATCATAACAATTCCTTTGGAAGGTGATTTAGCGCACAAAGATAGCATGGGGAATACGGAAACTATTAAAAATGGTGATGTCCAAGTTATGAGTGCGGGAACTGGAGTAAAACACAGTGAGTTTAACCCTAACGCAGAACACCGGACTAAACTATTGCAGATTTGGGTATATCCAAACCAACAAAATGTGGATCCTCGTTACCAACAAATTACCTTAAATCCTGAAGATAGAAAAAATAAATTACAACAAATACTTTCACCAAATGCAGAAGATGCCGGTGTCTGGATCCATCAAGACGCTTGGTTTCATCTCGGTAAATTTGACCAAGACGTCACAGCAAATTACCGTTTGCAAAAAGAAGGAAATGGCGTTTATGTTTTCGTCCTCTCTGGACAGCTAAGCATTGATGGACAAGGACTAGAAACTCGCGATGGTTATGGGATCTGGGATGTGAATTCGTTTGATATTAAAGCAATTACAGATGCTGAGTTCTTATTGTTAGAAATCCCTATGGAATACTAAGACCGTTTTGATGCTCATCAAACACCTTAGATAAAATCACCCACTACACAACAGAATAAATAATAAATACTTTTGACTAAATGCTCTTCAGGAGCTCTTACAAATTAAATAAACAAATAAAAATGAAAAAAATTATCGCTTTTGGCGCTTCATCAAGCAAAAAATCAATCAATAAACAACTAGCTACCTACGCTGCTGGACAATTTAAAAACGCATCGGTTGAAGTTTTAGATTTAAATTATTATGAAATGCCTATTTATTCCATGGATAAAGAAACAGAAAGTGGCATTCCTCAATTAGCAACAGACTTTTATAACAAACTTGGAACCGCGGACTTACTTGTCATCTCTTTTGCGGAACACAACGGAGCTTACTCGACAGCTTTTAAAAATATTTTTGACTGGATTTCGAGAATAGACCCTAAAACATTTCAAGAAAAACAAACGCTGCTAATGGCAACTTCGCCAGGACCCAGAGGAGGTAGTTCCGTTTTAGAAATAGCAAAAAACCGTTTTCCTTTTCAAGGCTCAGATGTAAAAGGAAGCTTTTCTTTACCAAGTTTTGGTGAAAATTTTGACGAAAAAGAGGGAATAACAAATGAAGATTTAAATAGTCAGTTGCTAGAAATTGTAAATTCAATTAACTTGTAATTTGACCTAAAAATTCAATTAGCTGAAGAGTAAAGGCAATTTTATTGCAGAAGCGTTGTGGTAAGCAACGCTTTTTTTATTTGCTAAATTCTAACTTCCCTCTTTGCTAGCTATATCTCCGTGAAAACTCTATTAGAGATAGCGGTATGCAGCAGCATCCATGTTCCAAAGAATATCTATTGTTGACGCTCCTAAAAAAAGTACTATTTTTGCGGTCGGTTTTATATTCATACTATGAAAAATTTAAAACCTTAAACTTTAAACAAATTTTATGAAAGCATACGTTTTTCCAGGTCAAGGAGCGCAATTCACAGGGATGGGTAAGGACTTATATGAAAATTCGGCATTAGCCAAAGACTTATTTGAAAAAGCAAACGAAATATTAGGTTTCCGTATTACAGACATTATGTTTGAAGGTACTGCCGAAGAGTTAAAAGAAACCAAAGTTACCCAACCAGCCGTATTTCTACACTCGGTTATTTTGGCCAAAACCTTGGGTGCCGATTTTAAACCAGAAATGGTAGCGGGACATTCTTTAGGCGAATTTTCAGCATTAGTAGCCAATGGCAGCTTATCATTTGAGGATGGGCTGAAATTAGTTTCACAAAGAGCTTTAGCAATGCAAAAAGCATGCGAAATAAAGCCTTCAACTATGGCAGCTGTTTTAGGACTTGCTGATAACCTAGTCGAAGAAGTATGTGCTTCAATTGATGGTATTGTGGTAGCAGCCAACTATAACTGTCCAGGACAATTGGTGATTTCGGGAGAAACATCAGCAGTTGAGAAAGCCTGCGAAGCTATGAAAGCTGCAGGAGCAAAACGAGCATTACTTTTGCCTGTAGGTGGTGCTTTTCACTCGCCTATGATGGAACCCGCAAGAGAAAATCTAGCAGCAGCTATCGAAGCAACGACATTCTCCACTCCTATTTGCCCAGTATATCAAAATGTAACAGCAACTGCCGTTTCTGACCCTAATGAAATCAAGAAAAACCTAATTACACAATTGACTGCTCCAGTAAAATGGACACAGTCCGTGCAACAAATGATAAAAGATGGAGCTAGCTTATTTATCGAAGTAGGTCCCGGAAAAGTTTTAGCGGGATTGATTGGGAAAATTAATAAAGAAGTGGCAACAGCTAACGCATAGACCCTAAATGAGGAATTAAATTATTCTGAACAAAATTTGCGTTCGCTAAATAGCATGGCTGCTTTTTTCCTTAATGTTCCAGTTTGTATAAAATACTAAAATCAAAATCTCCTCATTTATCATTGCTATCCTTTAAAATTATTAATTATCAAAAAATGAAAAAAAATACTTTTAGGTTTAGTATTTGTCTTGGCATTAATGACCTCTTGTAAAGAAGAAACGCAAGATAAAATGGGAGAAGCAACTTAAGATGTTAAAAACGAAATGTAAGACGCTGCAGATACTACAGCAACCAGAGTTGATAAAGCTGTTTAATCGGGCGCTGCAAAAGTTGAAGTCTTACTAAAGACGGCAAAAACGAGCACGAATGGATTGAAAAAGGCTGCCAGATAGCAGCCTTTTTTATTTTACAATCAACCTCTAACTTTCTGCTCCCACTTCCATGCACTAGCAATGGATTCTTCGAGAGATGATTGTGCTTTCCAACCAAGGATATTATTTGCTTTGTCTGTATTGGCGTAAGCCGAGGTAATATCACCCTCTCTACGACCCACTATTTTGTATGGCAATTTTTGTCCACTTACTTTTTCAAATGCCTTAATCACCTCTAATACTGTACTTCCCGTACCGGTTCCAAGATTGAAGGTTTCCACTTTAGCAACATTCTTTTTGTTTAGTAGACGTTGTAAAGCGACAACATGAGCTTTGGCCAAATCGACTACGTGAATATAATCACGCACTGCGGTTCCATCAGGAGTAGGGTAATCATCTCCGTAAACAGATAGTTCTTTACGTAAACCAAAACCTGTTTGAGTTATAAATGGAACTAAATTTTGAGGGACACCAATAGGCAGTTCTCCAATCTCAGCAGAAGGATGAGAACCGATTGGGTTAAAATAACGCAATAAAATGGCATTGACATTAGTCACTTTGGCTACGTCAGTAATGATTTCCTCCCCTATTTGCTTTGTATTGCCGTAAGGCGACATTGCAGGTTGAATTGAAGCGCCTTCTGTAATTGGCATTATTTCAGCCTGACCGTAAACGGTACAAGACGAACTAAAAATAAGGCTAGCTTCAGTTTTTTGCTGCAACTCTTGAAGAATATAAACTAATGTATTGATATTATTTTCATAATACAACAATGGATTTTCCACACTTTCACCAACTGCTTTACTTGCCGCAAAATGAATAACACCTGCTATATCGCTATGTCTTTTGAAAAACTCTTGTACTTTGTCTTTTTCGCGTAAATCTAACTTTTCGAATGCCGGAATTTTTCCTGTTATATTTGAAATTCCATCCAAGACATCCAATGAAGTGTTAGAAAGGTTATCCACGATTATAACCTCAAAACCTTCGTTTTGCAATTCGACAGTTGTATGCGATCCTATAAAGCCTAAACCTCCTGTAACTAGTATCTTCATTTTATTTCGTTTTCTAGTAAAGCTACGATTGCTTCATCGCACTACTTAGCTATTCGTAAATATAAAAAAACGCGATAAATCGCGTCTCAATATTTTTTATTTAAAAAATTCTAAAACACTATCAGTAATGAATTTTATTTGCTCGTCATCAAGCTCCGTATGCATCGGTAGCGAAATCACTTCTTTTACCAACTTATTTGTGACAGGGAAGTCTTCCTCTTTGTACCTAGAATCCGTATAGGCTTTCTGTAAGTGCAATGGTATTGGATAATAAATAGCACAAGGAATGCCTTTACTCATTAAGTGCTGCAACAGGCCGTCCCTATCAGCATCTATAATTCTTAATGTATATTGGTGAAAAACATGACAGTCACAAATATCGCAAATACTGGGCGCCACAATATATTTGCTCCCTTCAAAAGCTAAGGTGTATTTTCGAGCTGCATTTTGTCGAGCAGAGTTGTATTGATCTAAAAATGGCAACTTAGCGTTTAGAACCGCCGCCTGAATACTATCCAAACGGGAATTCACACCTACCACATCGTGATGATAGCGCTCGTACATTCCGTGATTTACTATTCCGCGAAGTGTATGGGCTAAAGCATCATCATTTGTAAAAATTGCTCCACCATCTCCATAGCAGCCCAAATTTTTGGAGGGAAAAAACGAAGTAGACCCTACATGACCTATGGTTCCTACTTTATGTTTAGTACCATCCGAAAATTTACAATTGGCACCGATAGCTTGTGCATTATCCTCAATCACAAATAGATTGTGTTCTTTGGCTACAGCCATAACAGCCTCCATATTAGCAGCACGTCCAAACAAATGAACTGGAACGATTGCCTTCGTTTTAGGCGTAATTGCACGTCTAATGCCTTCGATAGAAATATTCATGTTATACATATCAACATCTACCAATACTGGAGTAAGTTGCAACAAAGCGATCACTTCTACGGTAGCGGCAAAAGTAAAATCAGCAGTAATGACCTCATCGCCCGGTTTTAAACCCAACCCCATCATAGCAATCTGCAAAGCGTCAGTCCCATTAGCGCAAGGGATAACATGCTTAACACCCATATACTCCTCTAGCGATTTTTGAAACTGATGAACCTGAGGCCCGTTGATATAAGTATTTGTATCTAAAACTTCCTGAATTGCATCATTTACAGTAGTTGCAATTTTATCGTATTGACTTTTTAAGTCAACCATTTGGATTTTTTTCATTTATATTTTATTTAAATCAATTACTCCCAAAGTTTAAAAAAAAAGCTACACCGCCAAAAAAACCAAAGTTTCTATTTTGCATTTAGGCTGTAGTAATCTTTTAAATCGAAGTAACCCTTTTAGACATTATTAAAATTTGCTCCTGCAAAAATATGAATTTAAGCATGAAGATTTCAGCGATAAACAAAAGAAACTGTATTTTAGCAAAATAAAATTTCTGGTATGCTTTTCTTTTATAACATCGTAATCCAAATTGCGGGTTCACTCTTAAAATTAATCGCTTTATTCAATTCAAAGATCAATCATTTTGTAGTGGGACACGAAAATGTCTTTGCTGTTTTGCAACAGGAAATAAAAGCTTCGGACAGAACAATCTGGTTCCATGCGGCATCACTAGGTGAATATGAGCAAGGTTTACCAGTAATTGAAAAAATAAAAACAGAGTATCCTTCACACAAAATTATAATTACTTTTTTCTCGCCTTCAGGTTACGAAGTCCGCAAAAACAATATAGTTGCAGATGCAACAGTATACCTGCCGCTCGACACAAAAAAGAATGCACAAAAATTCTTAAAAATCGTTCATCCCGAAATGGCGTTTTTTATAAAATATGAATATTGGTTAAATTACCTTAATGAACTTAAGATTCAAAACACGCCAACCTATTTAATTTCCGGAATTTTCAGGAAAAACCAAATGTTCTTTAAATGGTATGGCGGGTTTTACAGGAAAGCATTGGATGGCTTTAGCTATTTTTTTGTGCAAAATGAAGCTTCAAAAAAATTATTACTTGAATTAGGAAAATCAAATGTTGCTGTCTCAGGCGATACGCGTTTTGACAGGGTGGCGGCAATTTTAGAAAAAGACAACTCTTTGGAGTATATTTCTCAATTCAAAAACAACAGACTGACAATTGTTGTTGGGAGTTCCTGGCCAAAAGACGAAACTATATTGCTTGATTTCGTAAATAAAAATGAATTTAATGTCAAATTCATTATTGCGCCTCACAACATAAAAGTCAACCAGATAACAATACTAAAAAATGGAATTACAAAAAAAACCGTTTTGTTCTCAGAAATGGAAGGCAAAAACCTAGCTGATTTTGATGTTTTCATAATTGACAGCATTGGCATTCTTACAAAAATCTATAGTTATGCTGACATTGCTTATGTCGGAGGAGGTTTTGGGAATCCAGGTGTTCATAATTTACTGGAACCAGCTACTTTTGGCGTACCAATCGTAATAGGTCCAAACTATTCTCATTTTGCAGAAGCGACTGCTTTGGTAAACATGGGCGGATGCGTTTCAATTTCGACCAAAAAAGATCTTGGTGAAACATTTAAAGATTTAATTTTAAATGACGCCATTAGAAGTGAGAAAGGACACATATGCAGTAGCTTTGTATTAATGAATAAAGGCGCGACAAATATTATAATGAAAGTACTGTAAGTAAAGCCCCTGATTCCTGACAAAATCATTCTCTATATCGATTGTGTTACGCACTAATTTCTTTTAAATTAGGCAAAAATAAATACGTTCTGCATCACTAAAAAACAACCAAGCTCTTTCTGATAATAATTAACTGTTACAAAAGCATCTCAACCGCTTTAAAAATTGCTGACCTTTTTGTCAACACTCCTTTGGAATAATATAAGATATTTAAAACCAATTAATTAAAAACGAACTATCAAAGCTAGCAAAACTCTAGTCAGACAGTAGATCCAAAAAAAAAGAGTCCGAAACTTTTAAGTAACTCAAAAAAAAACTACAATTTAAGGCCTTCCTTCTCTGTATATTAAATGCTATTTTAGGCAAAGTCATAAATGAAATATTATTTTTAAAAAAAAAATCAAAAAATTATAAACGTATTAAAAATTGTATATCTTTGCGACGAATTAATAATTAACCTTTATATTAAATTAAGATGAAAAAAGTATTTTTAAGTTTAGCATTTGTTGCTGTTTTGACTGTTGTTTCTTGTAAAAAAGCTGATGCTGCTGCTGAAGAAGTTGTAGCTGCTGACACTACTGCTGTAGTTATGGACACTGTTGCTGTTGACACTGCAGCTGTAGTTATGGACTCTACTGCTGTTGAAGCTCCTGCTGCTGAGTAATTTCAAATTACGAAAAAAAAACAAAGCCATCCGTGCAAACGAGATGGCTTTTTTATTGCCTAAAAACAAATTTTACTGGTTTTAATCCTCAAATTTAAAATCATTATTAGAAAAATCTAAAATCTCTGCTTCGGAACCATATTTAACTATTTCGTCAATCCCCTTCTGCACCATCAGCTCTGTCGTATACTTTCTACTAGTAGCCATAACCACATCATCAACCACTACCCTGAAGAAAAACTTCCCCCCAGTCATTTTAAACTTCACAAAACTACAGCTCTGAAAAAATGATTTCACATACTCTGCATCAGCCTCACAGTCCATCCTTAGCTCATATGCTTTACTCGTAAAAATGGTTTTCCCTTTTCTAGAGGTAAACTCAAACTTATAATCTCCGCTAAATCGTTTCGTAATTACAAAAGACGCCATATTTCGAATAGATTATATTTAATCTTAAACTAACATTTCCTTTTAAAAAACATCTTTTATTTAAACAAAAAAAAGCCTCTTCATAAGAAGAGGCTTTAGTACTCAGAGCGGGACTTGAACCCGCACGAACATTGCTGTTCACTGGATTTTAAGTCCAGCGTGTCTACCAATTTCACCATCCGAGCGTATTATGGCGTGGAGCGAAAAACGGGATTCGAACCCGCGACCTCGACCTTGGCAAGGTCGCGCTCTACCAACTGAGCTATTTTCGCATTTTCATTTCTCAAAAGAACCGCAATACTTGTTCTGTATTGCGGAGGCAAATTTAGGACATTTATTTAATTACACAAGCCTTTTTTACAAAAAAATTCAAGATAAAAGTTAAACTATTGATAGCCTAAACTTTAAAAACGAATAAATTTATTTTCTAGTGAGCATTCTTTTTATTTCATTCAATTTCATCAATGCCTCCATGGGAGTTATAGTGTTTATGTCTAAATTAAGGATTTCTTCTTTGATTTCTTCTAATAAAGGGTCGTCTAAATTGAAAAAACTCATTTGCATTTCGTCCTTATCTGATTTTATGCCATTCAACACATCGCTAGAATGATCTTTCTCTAATTTCTTCAACAGCTTTTGCGCTTTCAAAATCACAATTTGAGGCATTCCGGCCATTTTTGCGACATGAATTCCAAAACTATGGGCACTTCCACCTTTTACCAGTTTTCTAATAAAAAGCACAGTATCTTTTAGCTCCTTGACTGAGACATTATAATTCTGAATCCTTGTCAACGATTCGCTCATCTCATTTAGTTCATGATAATGAGTTGCAAACAGCGTTTTAGGCCTTGAAGGATGCTCATGCAGAAACTCTGCAATGGCCCAAGCTATAGAAATTCCATCATAAGTACTAGTTCCCCTCCCTATTTCGTCTAGCAGAACCAAGCTTCTGTCTGAAATATTGTTTAGAATCGAGGCCGTTTCATTCATTTCGACCATAAAGGTAGATTCACCCATCGAAATATTATCACTTGCTCCCACTCTTGTGAATATTTTATCAACGGTTCCCATTCTTAGGCTATCAGCGGGGACGAAACTCCCCATTTGTGCCAACAGTACAATTAACGCTGTTTGACGCAATATAGCCGACTTTCCAGACATATTGGGACCGGTTATCATTATCATTTGTTGAGTTTCACGATCTAGGAAAATATCATTTGGAATATAAGGCATCCCAACCGGCAATTGCTTTTCGATAACAGGATGCCTACCGTTCTTGATTTCCAGCTGGAATGTTTCATCAAGCTCAGGACAAACATATTTGTTTTCGATAGCCAATTGCGTGAAAGAACATAAGCAATCTAACTGCGCCACTAAATTGGCATTCAACTGAACCGGTTTTATATACGTCGCAATCCAAGCAACTAGTTGTTCAAACAACTCCGATTCTATTTTTTGTATTCTTTCTTCAGCACCCAGAATTTTAGTCTCATATTCTTTTAACTCCTCAGTAATGTACCGCTCTGCATTTACTAACGTTTGTTTGCGAATCCATTCTGAAGGCACTTTATCCTTATGCAAGTTTCTGACCTCAATATAATAACCAAAAACGTTGTTGAAAGAAATTTTTAAAGAAGAAATCCCAGTTAGTTGTGATTCCCGCTTTTCTATCCCGTTTAAAAACTCTTTCCCAGAGGTTGAGATTTCTCGCAATTCATCCAGTTCTTCGCTAATTCCTTTAGCAATAGCATTCCCTTTGGCAATAGCTACTGGCGCATCCTGATTTAAAGTCGTTTTAATCTTTTCACGTAATAAATCGCAGCTATGCAAATTGTCTCCAATAATTCTAACCGCGTCTTGCGGACTTTCTAAAGCCAATTTTTTTATAGGAATAATAGCATCCAACGATTCTTTGAGGTAAACGACTTCGCGAGGAGACACTTTTCCCGCAGCTATTTTAGAAATCAAACGCTCCAAATCTGAAATCTGTTTAATTTGCTGCTGCATGCTTTGCAAAACTTCTTGATTTTCTTTCAAATAGCTAACAACTTGATGACGACTTCGAACCTTATTGCTATCTTTTAATGGCAATGCAAGCCAACGTTTAAGTAAACGGCCTCCCATCGGCGAAAGCGTTTTATCAATCACATCCAAAAGCGTAACTGCATTTGGATTGTAACTCTGATACAGTTCTAAGTTACGAATCGTAAATCGATCCATCCAAACGTAAGCATCTTCGGCTATACGCTGAATAGAGGTGATGTGCTGAACTCTATTGTGCTGTGTCTCCGATAAATAATACAAAATAGCTCCAGAAGCAACAACCCCTTCTTTCAAGTCTTCAATACCAAATCCCTTTAGTGAAATCGTCTGGAAATGTTTTGTTAAGATTTCGAATGCATAATCTTCTTTATAAATCCAATCCTCCAAATAAAAACTATGATAATCCTCCCCAAAAATTTCACGGAATTCATTTTTATTATTTTTCGGAATCAAAAGCTCACTTGGACTAAAGTTTTGCAACAGTTTATCGATATATTCGGCATTCCCTTGAGCAGTTAAAAACTCTCCAGTAGAAACGTCCAAAAAGGATATTCCAATTAACTTATTGGCAAAATATATTGATGCTAAAAAATTATTAGTTTTTGAGTTTAACACTTCATCATTCATTGATACTCCGGGAGTGACTAATTCTGTTACGCCACGCTTCACAATAGTCTTTGTCATCTTGGGGTCTTCCAATTGATCACAAATCGCTACACGAAGCCCAGCCTTAACTAGTTTGGGTAAATAGGTATTTATAGAATGATGAGGGAAACCCGCTAAGGCAGTCTCTGTAGCGGAACCCGCTCCTCTCTTAGTCAAAGTAATCCCCAGTATCTTAGCGGCACGCACCGCATCATCTCCAAAGGTTTCGTAAAAATCACCTACCCGAAACAACAAACAAGCATCAGGATATTTCCTTTTGATTTCGTTATATTGTTTCATTAACGGCGTTTCCTTAACTACTTTATCTTTAGCTGCCAAATTATTTGATTTTATATGTATGAGACAAATATCAGCGAATTTATATATTTAATAACTATTAGTAAGTGCTTAAAAAAATTAAATATTTTTTTTAAGCAAAAATTAAGAGGTCTTTTTCAATATTTTTTTTAGATTTGTTAAGAATTTTAATTTGATATAAAATGAAAAAGATAATTTTACTAGCTATGCTAACCGTTTTAGGAGTAACTACTTCTAATGCCCAAGAAACTACAAAAAAAGCAAAAGCTACTAGTTCAAAAGCTGCTAAAGTAGATGGAGCCGGAATGGTTTTTGTTTCAGAAACAATTGATTACGGGACAATTGCGCACAATGCAGACGGAAAACGTGAGTTTGTATTTACAAACAACGGGAACAAACCTTTAATCATCGCAAATACTCAAGGGTCATGTGGCTGTACAGTACCTAGTTCTCCAAAAGAACCAATTGCTCCTGGAGCAAAAGGAATCATTAGCGTGAAGTATGCAACTGACAGAATTGGTGCATTCACAAAAACGGTAACCGTAACATCAAATGCTGAAGGGCAAGCCACTAAAGTACTAACAATTAAAGGTACTGTTTTGCGTGACGAAGTTACAAAAAGCTAAATTATAATTACACCTCTAAGAAAAGCTTCCCTTAAATTGGAAGCTTTTTTTTTGAATAAACCCCACAATATAATGAGAAAGCTCGAAAACAGCGAATTAGAACGGAAATCAATTGAAGCCTTTAAAGAGTCCGAAAAAACTCCAATTATTATCGTTTTAGACGATATTCGTAGTTTGCACAATATCGGTTCCGTGTTTAGGACTGCCGACGCTTTTTTGATTGAAAAAATTTATTTATGTGGTATTACCGCAGCGCCCCCGAACAAGGAGATTCATAAAACGGCGCTGGGCGCAACCGAGACGGTAAATTGGGAACACAATAAAAACGTTATTGAAGTAATTGAAAGCTTGAAGCGTGATAAAATAACCACCTTAGCCATAGAGCAAGTACAAAGTGCCATATTTCTTCAAGATTTTAAAGTGACGAAAGGCGAAAAATACGCTTTGGTATTTGGTAACGAAGTCCATGGGGTTTCACAAGAAGCGGTTGCAGCTTGCGACGGTTGTATCGAGATTCCGCAACTGGGAACCAAGCATTCACTGAACATTTCGGTCAGTGCCGGAATTGTGGTTTGGGATTTGTTTCAAAAACTAAATTGGCCGAAGTGATTTTTTTTAAATTAAAAAAAATGAATATATTTACAAAATGAGGTATGGTAATTTTTTGAAAATAGCATTGGTAATTTTATTTTTCATTTCGAATACCATATATGCCATTGACCCTCCTAAAATTACAGCAACATCAAATCCAGAGACATATTGTCCCGGAACTTATGCTAAAATTGTAGAAATAGTAAGCATCACTTTCGACTCTACTGAACCAACCACAAATGCTGTTACTATTCAGATCTCTTCTGGTTATGTTTTTGGACTAGATCAATTAACACTTATGGGGAGTCACCCAACTATTACATCCCAATGGATTTCATCGGAAGGAAAACTAAAATTATCCAGCGCCTCTTTAAACAATATTCCTTATGCTGATTTTGAATCAGCTATAAAAGATGTCCAATTTCGTAACTCCTCAACTTCACCCTCAGGAACAAGAACCTTTTCTATTAGTTTAGGGACAGGCCAACTTAGTTATCTACCAAGAAACAAACATTTTTATGAATATGTCGCCAATACAGGAATCTCTTGGACTTCAGCTAAAACAGCAGCAGAGACAAGGACTTATTATGGGATAAAAGGTTATCTAGCAACCCTTACATCAGCAGATGAAGCGCAATTAGCAGGAGCGCAGGCACCCGGAACAGGATGGATTGGCGGTAGTGATAAATTATTAGAAGGCACTTGGAAATGGATAACAGGCCCAGAAGGTCTAATGAATGGTGGCACTGGAACGATTTTCTGGATTGGGACTGGTAATAATGGTTATAGTCCTAGTCCGATTAATTTTGCTTTTTGGAATTCAAATAATGGAGAACCAAATAATGCAGGTAATGAAGATTATGCTCATATTACGGACCCAAATCTGCCCGGAGCAACAAAAGGCTCATGGAATGATTTACAAGATATAGGGGGTACTGGATTATATATTCCTAAAGGATATATAGTAGAATATGGAGGGATGTTAGCTGGAGACGTTGACAATATCCAAATTTCTGCTAGCACAATTATAGTTATTCCAAGAATAGAGAGTACGACTCCAGATTCAATTTGCGGTTCGGGGAATGTTACGCTACAAGCAACTGCCTCAAATGCAGGGGTAAATTGGTACACTTCTAATAGCGGCGGAACCCGAATAGCAACAGGAAATTCCTTTACTACACCTACAATATCTACAACAACCTCTTACTATGTGGATGCAACAAATGGGAATTGCCTGGGCGTACCAAGAACGGAGGTTATTGCTACCATAAAAAAATTCCCAACAATTACTTCAACTTCAGCTACGCCCGTTTGTGATTCAGGAACTGCGACTTTAGGAGCAACAACTTCAGCGGGGACGCTAAACTGGTATACGGCCTCGACGGGAGGAGCCCCATTAGGATCTGGAACAACATTTACAACTCCAAGTATTGACACAACGACAACATATTATGTGGGCGCCATATCAAATGGTTGTACAAGCGAAACACGAACCGCTGTCACAGCAACTGTAAACGAGCCACCAACTGTAAGCTCAACTACTCCATCATCTGTATGCGGTTCAGGAAATGTCACCTTAACAGCAGAATCTTCGGATGGGAATATAAATTGGTATACTGCACCAACCGGCGGCTCTTCATTATCTAGTGGAAACTCTTTTACAACTCCTACTATAGACTCAACAACAACTTATTATGCTGAGCCTATTTTAAACGACTGCTCTGGACCAAGAAGTGGGGTGACGGCTACAGTGTACCCTATAGCTACGACTATGGCGGAGGTGATTTTATGCCAAGGAGAAAGCGCTACATTAGATGCTTCTATTTCCGGTATGAAATACTTATGGTCACCTGGCGGCGAAACTACACAAAGAATTGCCGTTTCAACTATAGGTCAATACAGCGTTACTATTAGTTCTCCGACTATCGTTTCCTGTGATTCGAAAAAAAATATTAGCGTAATAGAACGTCCAGAAGCTGTTATTAATTCCGTTGTGGTAAATGAAAATTCAATTACAATAGAACTTGTAAACTCAGAAAGCTACTATAAGTACTCGATTAACGGCTTCGATTTTCAAGTTTCAAATCAATTTTCTTATATCTCCAGCGGACGATACACCGCTTTTGTAAGAGACAATAACGACTGTAACTTAGTAGCGCAAGATTTCACCGTCTTTACTATCGCAAAATATTTCACGCCAAACAACGATGGGTTCAATGACCTATGGGAGATAAAAGAAATGGCGAATTACCCTAATTCAAGCGCTCAAATTTTCAACCGCTATGGTAAGTTAATAATAACCCTAACTTCCTCTAATCATAAGTGGGATGGAAGGTACAGCAACGCACTTTTACCATCAGATGATTATTGGTACCGTTTGCAACTAGATGACAGCACTCCCAAAATTACAGGTCATTTTACATTAAAAAGATAATATCTTTAAGAAATCTTCTTTTTAATCTCATCTAAAACATAGAGGTAATCCTGTTGATTTTTTACAAAATCCCTATCCGAAACGTCAATTATCAAAACATTCAGTTCTGTTTGTGATTTTATGTAATCCAAATAACCACTATTAATTTTGTCCAAATATTCTGCTGGGATTTTTTGCTCGTAGCTTCTGCCTCTTTTCTTGATGTTTTGCAGCAAGCGCTCCGAGTTTTGATACAAATAAATGTACAGATCGGGCTTTGGCATTTCTTTGTAGATGATATCAAAAAGATTTCGATACAATCGATATTCATCTTCCGCCAAGGTTATCTTGGCAAAAATTAACGATTTGAATATGTGGTAGTCGGCAACTAAAAAATCTTTAAACAAATCAAACTGAGCTAAATCATCTGACAACTGTTGGTATCTGTCAGCAAGGAATGACATTTCTAATGGAAACGCATACCTGTTTTGATCTTCATAAAATTTCGGCAAAAAGGGATTGTCGGCAAAACGTTCCAAAATCGCCTTTGCATTAAAATCTTCTGAAATTTTAGTAGCCAAGGTGGTCTTTCCAGCCCCAATATTACCCTCGAAAGCAACATAATTAAATTGCGCGAACGAAATATTGTGTAATGGATTTTCTAAATGATCTGCCACTACGCAATTACTGTCGTCATGACACTCTTGAAGCAAAGTTAAAATCGATTTTTTTAAAATAGGGTGTTCCCAATCCAGATTTAGATCCTGAATGGGAAGCAAGACGAATTTCCTTTCTTGCATCAAGGGATGCGGAATCTGGAGTTTTCCGGTGTCAATAATTTCGGTGTCAAAAGCGATCAAATCCACATCAATAATTCGAGATTGATATCCTTTCTTTTCATTACGAATACGGCCAAGTTTTTTTTCAATCTTGAGAACTTGAGTAAGAACTTTGTGCGCTGAACTAAAAGTATGTACAAATAGGGCACAATTATAAAATGAGTCACTTTCAAAGCCCCAAGAGGGAGTCTCATATATTTTAGATACTTTAATTACCGTTCCAACCTCCTGATGTATTAATTCAATACAGTGCTTCACATTTTCAAGTCGATTCCCTTGATTGCTTCCTATCGATAAAATGACCTGATGTTGTGATTTCATATTAAGCACAAATTAACTAAAAGAATTTCAGAATTGAACTATATTTGCATAAAGTATCGGCAACTAAATTGCACATGTAAAACTGTAACAATTTGTACTTATTTGCTACTTATTAAAAAAATATAATTATGAAGTTTTTAGGAAATGTATTTGCAACCATTATAGGTTTATTTGTCTTTTTAATGTTATTCTTTTTTGGAATCCTGACCATTGTTGCCATTTTTGGCGGCGAAACTGAAACAGTAACAGTCAAGAATAACTCGGTGATTGAATTAGACCTTAAAAATATACAATACGATTATGCCGGGGAATATAAAGACCCCTGGCTCAAATTGTTTTCAGACAAAACAAGTGTCGGTTTAACTGACGTAATTAACGCCATCGAAAACGCAAAAACTGATAACGACATCAAAGGGATTTCCATTTTAAATGACGAATCTCCCCTAGGGATGGTGCAAACCAAAGCCTTGAGAGATGAGCTGGAAAGTTTCAAGAAATCGGGGAAGTTTGTAATGGCTTATGCCAATTCTTATTCACAAAAAGAATATTACCTTAATTCTGTCGCTAGTCCCATTTACCTGAACCCTGTAGGTGAAATGGATTTCAAAGGATTGTCTGCTGAGATACTCTTTTTCAAAGATCTTCAGGAAAAATCTGGTGTGAAAATGGAAGTAATCCGACATGGAAAGTATAAAAGCGCAGTCGAGCCATTTCTAGAAAACGAAATGAGTGACGCCAATAGAGAACAAACCACAGCTTTACTAAATTCGATTTGGAACTCCGTTGCGACAGAAATTTCAAAAAGCAGGAAAATCTCAGTTGATAAACTTAACGAAGTTGCAAATGGTCTTCTTGCCAGAACTCCGGAAATGGCAAAAGAGCAAAACTTAGTTGATGTTATAGCCTATGAAGACGTATATCATGACGCAATCAGAAAAAATTTAAAGGTAGACAAAGGCGACGATTACAATAAAATCAGCATCTTTGATTACACAAAAAAAATAATGACTACATCAAAAATAGTCGAAGGGACAGATGAAATAGCTATAATCTATGCACAAGGAGAAATCCAAAGCGGTGAAGGAGATGTCACTACTATAGGAGAAGGATCAATGCGTCGCTCTTTGCAAGAAGCGAGAGAAAATAAAAACGTAAAAGCAATCGTACTTCGTATCGACAGTCCGGGTGGAAACGCCTTGACCTC
Source organism: Porticoccaceae bacterium (assembly GCA_047635475.1). Classification (GTDB taxonomy): domain Bacteria; phylum Bacteroidota; class Bacteroidia; order Flavobacteriales; family Flavobacteriaceae; genus Flavobacterium. The sequence continues at coordinate 11,622 of JBLIKQ010000018.1, read as the reverse complement.
AGATTTAATCTGGAGGGAAATTGAATTGACTAAAAAGGTCAAGCCCATAGTAGTCTCCATGGGGAATTATGCCGCGTCGGGTGGTTATTATATCGCCTGTAATGCACACAAAATTTTTGCAGAAAACACCACTATTACGGGTTCCATTGGAGTTTTTGGAGTATTACCTAATTTTAGTGAACTGACAACTAAAATCGGTATTAACGCAGAGCAGGTGAATACTCACGAGAACTCTGCTGGCTACAGTCCGTTTGTTCCGTTAGACGAGAAATTCAGGGCGGTAACACTTGAGGGAGTTGAACATATTTACAATACTTTCGTGACCCATGTTGCCGAAGGACGAGAAATGACTTTTGCACAGGTAGATTCCATAGCTCAAGGAAGAGTTTGGTCTGGATCTCAAGCCATTAAAATCGGGCTTGTAGATGAAATTGGCGGCTTAAATGACGCAATAAAGGAAGCGGCAATTTTAGCCAAGGTCAAAAAATACAATACCCGTAATTATCCTGAATACGATAAAGAGCTGGAAGATCTTTTAGCGAATTTGCCATTTGCACAATCAAAAGAATCATTCATAAAAGAGGAATTGGGAGAAGAAAATTATAAAGTACTGCAGGAAATAAAAAAAATCCAATCCCAGAAAGGAGTTCAGATGATGATGCCGTTTAAAATAAATATTCGATAGAAAGTCTTTTCTCGAAAAAAAATCCGTTTGAAAGTTTTCAAACGGATTTTTTTTGGTCTTTGCTCACTTAATAAATGAACCTAATTTACGCTCTACCATAATAAATTATATTATTTAAGAAAACTTTAGTGAACGATTAATTCATAAAACACTATTTTTAGGAAGAATTACGAAAGCGTTTTTGCTCAATAAATAGAAATTAACACATATCTTATGTTAAAAAATATTTTAAAAGTCATTGGAATTCTAATTATCTTAGTTGTTGCCTCATTATTTGCAATCCCTTACTTTTTCAAAGATGAAATAAAAGCCAAGATTACTGATGCTATCAATCAAAAAGTAGACGCTAAGGTTAGTTTTGCAGATGCCAATTTAAGTCTATTCAAAAATTTTCCCGATGCAAATGTAACCCTAGATCAATTACTAATTATCAACAAAGCCCCATTTGAAGGGGACACCTTAATTTCTCTTGAAGAATTAAATTTAAAAATGTCTGTCAAAGAACTTTTTAAAGGAAAAAATGAAGTCATCGACATTCAGGGAATTAGCTCTAAAAACGGACTTATAAACATCCTTTTCAATAAAGGTGGCCTTGGGAACTATGATATTGCCTTAAAAGACAAAACAAGCGCAGATGATAAAAGCAGCCCATTGTCATTAAACATTAAAAATTATAAATTTGAAAACTTCAAGTTCAAGTACTTTGATGAAGTTTCAAAAATAAAAATGCTAATCGATAGCATAGACCATGAAGGTACGGGCGACTTTGCAGCTTCCAACTTAGATTTGGTTACCAGGTCTACTGCTAAAATCACCCTGGATATGGGCAAAGTCAACTATATGAATAATGTACCGTTAGCACTAGATGCTGTTGTGGGTATCGATTTAGAAAAAAGTAAATACAGCTTCAAAGAAAACAAAGCGCTGATAAATCAATTACCATTGGAGTTTGATGGATTTATCCAACTTGTTGATGCTGGTCAAGAATATGATTTGAAGTTCAAAACTCCAACCTCTTCTTTCAAAAACTTCTTGGGTATTATACCCGCTGCCTACGCTTCAAGTTTGGATAATGTAAAAACAACAGGAGACTTTACCGTTGCTGGATTTGCGAAAGGGCTATATTCAAATACCACTGTACCCAAATTCAATGTAGCTATCGCCTCAAATAATGCTTCGTTCAAGTATCCGGATTTACCCCAATCTGTACAAAACATCATAATTGACAGCAAAATTATCAATGAGACGGGGATTTTAAATGACACTTACATTAATCTGGACAAACTGTCTTTTAAAATAGACCAAGATGTTTTTAATGCCAAAGCAAATATTAAAAATATCAGCCAAAATGCCATAGTTGATGCCGCTTTGAAAGGAACCATCAATTTAGCCAAGCTATCAAAGGCCTATCCCATAAAATTAGACAAACCGTTGACTGGAATATTGAAAGCGGATGTAACTACTAAATTTGACATGCTTTCCGTAGAAAAAAGCCAATATGCAAAAATTAAAAATGCAGGTACAATTAGTCTGTCTGATTTTGAATACGCTGACGTAAACGGCAAAACAATTAATATCAGCAATGCTTTGGTACAGTTTAATCCCAGTCAGGTTAATTTGAAACAATTTAATGCGACAACTGGAAAAAGCGACCTTAGCGTAACTGGAGTTTTGGAGAATTTTTATGGCTTTATTTTTAAAAACCAAGAGTTGAAAGGGAATTTTAACTTAAATTCAAATCAATTTACCGTTAGTGATTTCATGACAACAGAGGAAGACAGCGAAACGGCTTCGACAAAAACAGAAGCGATGAAAATCCCTGCCTTCTTGAATTGCACGCTTACTGCAAAAGCAAATACAGTGTTGTATGATAATTTGACCTTAAAAGATGTCTCAGGAAAACTAATCGTCAAAGACGAAAAGTTGACAATGGAAAATATAAAAAGCTCCATTTTTGGCGGGACAATCGGATTAAACGGTGCCGTTTCCACGAAAGGAAAAACCCCTACTTTCGAAATGAATCTGGGACTAAACGAACTGGACATTGCACAATCGTTTACCCAACTAGAAATGCTAAAAAAAATTGCGCCAATTGCGGGGATTATAAATGGGAAATTAAATTCAACCATAAAACTGAATGGGTTTCTAAACGACAAAACCTTGAGTCCTGATTTAAAAACCTTGACTGGTGATTTGCTGGGACGACTACTTTCTACAACTATAAATCCAAGTAATTCGACCTTGTTGACCGCATTAGGTGCCAACTTGAAGTTTATTGACATCAGCAAGCTTGAATTAAACAACTTGAAAGCGGCAATAACCTTCGAAGACGGAATGGTAAACGTAAAGCCATTTGATATCAATTACAAGGATATCAAAGCTACTGTTGGAGGAAGCCACGGCTTTGACCAACAAATGAACTATAATTTAAAGTTTGATGTTCCGGCCAAATATCTTGGGACAGAAGCCAATGCGCTGATTGCAAAATTAACTCCCGCTGATGCAGCTAAAATGCAAAGTATACCCATTAATGCTGTCTTGACAGGAAACTTTACAAATCCAAAAATCACTACCGATATAAAAAGTGCCCTCACTACACTAACAAACCAATTAGTCGCACAACAAAAGCAGCGATTGTTAAATCAAGGAACATCAGCCTTAAGTAATTACATTACCAAAAGCCAAAAACCCGCTGACTCGTCAAAAACGGCCGTTCCTGTAACAAAACAGGAGATCAAAACAAAAGCTGTCGAAGAAGTGAAAACGAAGGCAAACGATTTGCTGAAGGGGCTTTTTAATAAAAGAAAAAAAGCGACAGACACAACCAAAGTAAACTAATAACAAAAAGCCCAAAAGCAGAAAACTTTTGGGCTTTTCTTTTATACCGAAATCCTCACGACATATCCCTCAGAACTGCGAATATTGAACACAGTACCGTCTTCAAATAGTAAGTACTGCCCTTTTATGCCAGTTAATTTACCTTCAAAAGTTGGAGTTTTTTCAAGGCTTAAACTTTTTACTTTGGTCGGGTATTCAATAACAGGGTAATGCATCTCATACAAATCATTTTTATTCAAAAAGAAGTATTCCTGCACTTCTGCTGGCAATATTTTTTCGAGTTTTAATCTTTCTTCTACTAGGTCTACGTGCTCAATTGAATTTGTCAACATTTTACGCCAATTGGTTTTATCAGCATAATGGTCTTTTAAAGCTACCTCTGTAATTCCTGCCAAATAGCGATTGGGAACTTCAACTACCGAAATAGCCTGAATCGCGCCTTGATCAATCCATCTTGTGGGCACTTGCGTATTTCTCGTCACTCCTACTTTTACTTCGCTTGACAAAGCCAAATAAACGATGTGGGGTTGCAATTGCACTTTCTCTTCATACGCCAAGTCTCTGTCTTGAATCCCAAGGTGAGCTGTACTTAATTCTGGTTTCATAATCCAGTCTCCAACCGCTGCGCTGGAATAAAAGCAATCATAACAAAATCCCTGACGAAATATCTTTTTCTTTTTTCCACAATTCAAACATTGGTAACCTGAAAAATTAATTTCAATTTTTTTATTTAGTAATTGATTCACATTTAAAAAACTATCCTCAAAAACTAGATAATATTGAATCGGGTTTCCCAATTCAGTTTGCATTTTCTTAAGTACTCCCTCGTATTGCATAAATTAAATATTTCGTTTCTAGAATTCCTAATTCAAAATAAGCTCGTTTTTTAAACCTTGAATTGATATGCGATTGTTAGGAATTCTATATTTTTTTACTATTTTTGGTAATGTTGTAAAGTTAGTATTTGTTATTTGATATTCAAATGCTGATTATAAAATCCTAATTATAAAATCTTAGCTTCTAAAATGCCTATACAGTTAATTAATTCATTTGCATCTTGGGTTTTGAAACAGCGAATCCATCAGATTGAGCTTTTCATAAAATACCCTAATGAGGTTCAGGAAGAATTACTTATGAATTTAATTCAGTCATCAAAAAACACTGTCCTAGGCAAAGATTACGATTATCCTTCGATAAACTCCTATGCTACTTTTGCTGACAGAGTTCCTATTTCTACTTATGAAGAATTACAACCACTAATTGAGAGAACTCGTAAAGGAGAACAAAATGTTTTTTGGGAAAGCCCGATAAAATGGTTTGCAAAGTCAAGTGGTACAACCGATGCAAAAAGCAAGTTTATTCCGGTAAGTAACGAAGCACTAGAAGACTGCCACTACAAAGGGAGCAAAGATTTATTGTGCTTGTATTTAAACAACAACGAAGACTCGCAACTTTTTCTTGGAAAAAGTCTTCGGCTTGGTGGAAGTGCACAAATATATGAAGACAACAATACTTTTTTTGGCGATTTATCCGCAATATTGATTGAAAATATGCCCATTTGGGCTGAGTTTAGCAGCACGCCCAGCAACCGAATTTCGCTTATGTGCGAATGGGAAGCGAAGATTGTAGCCATTATTAATGAAACCAAAAGAGAAAATGTTACCAGTTTTGCGGGTGTACCTTCTTGGATGCTCGTCCTAATGAATAAGATGCTTGAAGATAGTGGCAGAGAGAGTCTATTTGATATTTGGCCTAATCTAGAAGTCTATTTTCACGGTGGCGTAAGTTTTGAGCCTTATCGAGAGCAGTACAAAAAAATACTCCCTCAAAGAGATTTTAAGTACTACGAAATATACAATGCCTCCGAAGGTTTTTTTGCTATCCAGGATCTCAATAACTCCAATGATCTACTGCTGATGTTGGATTACGGCATTTTCTATGAGTTCATCCCAATGGATACTTTTGGAACAAAGGAACAAAAAACCATCCGATTGGCAGATGTTGAGTTGTGTAAAAATTATGCTCTGGTCATTACTACCAATTCAGGATTGTGGCGTTATTTAATTGGAGATACGGTGCGTTTCACCTCATTGAGTCCTTATCGCATTAGGGTAACGGGTAGAACAAAACATCATATTAATGTTTTTGGCGAAGAGTTAATGGTCGAAAACACGGATCAAGCTATTGCCAAAGCTTGCAAAGTGACTGATTCTGAAATAGTCGATTATACCGTGGCCCCTATTTTTATGATAGATAGGGAAAAAGGCGCGCATGAATGGATGATTGAATTCAAAAAGAAACCTGCAAACATAGCTTTGTTTCAAAAAGTACTGGATGAAACCATACAGTCTGTGAATTCTGACTATGAAGCCAAACGACACAACAATATGACGCTTAAACCGTTAGTATTAAACATAGCCCGTGAAAATCTATTTTATGAGTGGTTGAAAGACCATAAGAAATTAGGCGGTCAGCATAAAATACCGAGACTGTCGAACCAAAGAGAGTATTTAGAACAGTTAAAAGACATGCAATCTAAAGTAATCCTATAAATGATAAAAATACTCCCCTTACTATTCACTATTTTTATGTTGGCATCCTGTGGACCACATAGAATGGGCTGTGGAGCAAGAGGAATCTGTAAAACTACCGAAAAACAAGCATTGGAAAAACCTGAAATAGCGTCTTCCGCTAAGGTGTAAAAATCTAGAATATTCAAAAAAGCCTAAGTTCAATAAGGGCTAAAGCCATTTATAAATTATTTTGCCACAAGAACAATTGATTTAACATGCTAGCTAGGCTACCTGCGACTGAAACAACTATTGAACACATTTTAAAAACTACAATTTCTATGTTTCTATCTGCTAATAAACTTCATAAACAATTACTGCTTAATAATTAATCCTCCATCATATCGATATGCCTGTCGTGATAGCCTAAAAGATACAAAACCCCATCAAGACCAAGACTTGATATTGAAGTGGAAGCACTCTCTTTTACTGTTGGCTTAGCGTGAAAAGCAATTCCCAAGCCTGCCAGATTCAACATAGGTAAATCATTTGCACCATCACCCACAGCAATAGTTTGATTGATGTGTATGCCTTCTTTTTTGGCAATGGCTATTAGATACTCTGCTTTCTTTGCGCCGTCAACAATCTCCCCCAAATATTTACCAGTCAACTTGCCGTCTATAATTTCCAATTCATTGGCATGAACATAATCAATCCCCAATTCCTTTTGTAAGTAGTGACCAAAATAGGTAAATCCTCCCGACAAAATAGCGGTTTTGTATCCGTAATATTTTAAGGCCTTCATCAAGCGATGCGCTCCTTGGGTTATAGGTAGATTTTCAGCAACTATTTTTAGTACGTCTTCACTCAAGCCTTCTAACAAAGCCATACGTTGTTTGAAGCTTTCGCTAAAATCAATTTCACCATTCATAGCTAATTCTGTAATTGCTCGCACCTGGTCACCGACACCTGCTAGATATGCTAACTCATCAATTACTTCCGTCTGAATCAAGGTAGAATCCATATCAAAACATACTAAGCGTCTGTTTCTTCTATACATATTATCCTCCTGAAAAGAGATATCTACATTCAACGTTCTGGAGATTTCCATAAAACTAGCGGTCATCGAGGTTTTATCCTCAATATGGCCCGCTACAGATAATTGCACGCAAGAACGAGGAAATTCCTCTTTTTCAATAATAGAAACCCTACCCGTTAATCTTTTGATCGCGTCAATATTTAAATTTTGATCAGACATTATTTTAGTCACAGCAGACAGCTGAACTGCCGTCAATGTTTCTCCCAGAATATTTATGATATAGCGTTGCTTGTGCTGTGTCTTTACCCAAATTTCGTAATCAGCGATAGTAATGGGAATAAACTTAACTTTGATCCCCAATTCATATGCTTTAAACAATAAATCCTTTAATACAGGTCCTGAAGTGGAACCCGATTTTATTTCAAACAAAATGCCCAGAGACAAGGTGTCATGAATATCTGCTTGACCAATATCTAAAACAATAGCGTCATAGTTAGCCAATATAGAAGTCAAACCGGCAGTTACACCCGGTTTGTCCTGACCGGAAACTTTTAATAAAATAATTTCTTTATCTTCTACTATCATTTTGTTCTACTATTGATTTACTGCCAACAAAAATCGGAATTCTTGCCTTTATAAAAAAAAATAATGTTTATTTTTTCAAACAATAACAAATACTTCAAATTATCCACAAAAAAACCTGTTCAAATTACTGAACAGGTTTGTATTATTGAGAAAATCGCAATCTTTATGAAGCGATTTCCAATCTTTTTAACAAATTCTTATTTAAAGTTTCCTTTGCATATTTCACGTCAATTTCCAGCGTCTTGTCATCAGAACTTGGCAATTCGTACATGGCATCAGTTAAGACCGCCTCGCATAGTGAACGCAATCCACGAGCCCCTAATTTATATTCTAGCGCTTTATCAACGATAAAATCCAAAGCCTCGTCATTGATACTGAACTCAACTTCGTCCATCAAGAACAATTTTTGATATTGTTTGATCAACGCATTTTTAGGTTGTGTTAAAATCGCCCTTAAGGTTTCTCTGTCTAATGGATCCATGTGAGTCAATACCGGCAAACGGCCAATAATTTCTGGGATTAATCCAAAATCCTTGATATCTTTCGGGATGATGTATTGCAACAAATTTTCTTTGTCAATATTATCTACGTTTTTTGAAGTCGAATATCCAACAGCTTGACGATTTAATCGTTTTGAAATAATTCTTTCGATTCCATCAAAAGCACCACCTGCGATAAACAAAATGTTTTGGGTGTTCACTTCCACAAATTTTTGGTCTGGGTGTTTACGTCCTCCTTTAGGCGGTACGTTTACAACTGTTCCTTCCAATAATTTTAACAAAGCTTGTTGTACTCCTTCCCCAGAAACGTCACGAGTAATTGATGGATTATCGCTTTTGCGAGCAATTTTGTCAATTTCATCAATAAACACAATTCCTCTTTCTGCTTTAGCAACATCATAATCCGCTGCCTGAAGCAAACGAGTCAAAATACTTTCGACATCTTCTCCTACATAACCTGCTTCGGTAAGAACCGTTGCATCTACAATTGCCAAGGGAACATCTAGCATTTTAGCAATGGTCTTAGCGACCAAAGTTTTACCAGTTCCTGTTTGACCCACCATGATGATATTACTTTTTTCAATCTCTACTTCATCATCTTGTTGCTGCTGCATCAATCGTTTGTAGTGATTGTAAACCGCAACTGACATTACTTTTTTAGTTTGGTCTTGACCAATAACATATTGGTCTAAGAACGCCCTGATTTCTTTTGGTTTCTTTAAAATAAGATCCCCTAATGTTTTTGAGCCATTAGCTGATTTTGTTTCTTCCAAAACAATTCCATGTGCTTGCTCGATACATTTATCACAGATATGCGCATCTATTCCAGCAATTAATAATTGAGTATCTGGTTTCTTTCTTCCACAAAATGAACATTCTAATTTCTCTTTCGCCATTATCTTTAGTCTAATGTCATGAAGTCAAAAGTCTTAAAGTCCGCACAGAATGTACGTTCCACTTTAGGACTTTTGACTTTTGACAATGTTTTATCCTCTCATCAATACTTCATCAATCATTCCGTATGCTTTTGCCTCTTCAGCAATCATCCAATAGTCACGTTCACTGTCAGTGTGTACTTTATCGAATGTTTGCCCTGAATGGTGCGAAATGATCTTATACAATTCGTCTTTCAGTTTCAACATTTCGCGTAAGTTGATTTCCATATCAGTAGCCACTCCTTGCGCCCCTCCTGAGGGTTGGTGAATCATTACTCTTGAATGTGGCAATGCAGAACGCTTTCCAGCTGCTCCTGCACATAACAACACCGCTCCCATAGAAGCTGCCATTCCTGTACAAATAGTGGCTACATCTGGCTTGATATATTGCATCGTGTCATATATCCCTAATCCAGCATAAACGCTACCTCCGGGAGAATTCAAATAAATCTGAATGTCTTTTGAAGCATCTGCACTTTCAAGAAACAATAATTGCGCTTGAACGATATTTGCAATTTGGTCATCAATTCCTGTTCCTAGGAAAATAATTCTGTCCATCATCAATCTAGAAAAAACGTCCAATTGCGAAACGTTCAGCTGACGCTCTTCAATAATATATGGAGTCATGTTTTTAGGAGTCATTGCACCCACGATTTTATCGTAATACATGGAGTTTACTCCGTGGTCCTTTGTAGCAAATTTTTTAAATTCTTTACCGTAGTTCATATCTTTAAGTTCTAAGTTTAACGTTATTTATCGTATTTCTTTTTATCTGAAGCAAAGGTCATACCTATTTGCTAATGATGTCAAAATGTCCTCTTTTTAGCCCAGAGTCCCTCACTGACACTTATTTTCATCGGAGTTCAGTGAACTTCGTTTATAGTAAAAAGCTTTTTGAAAACTGTTTCTTAGTTTTTTCATTCTTGTAAAGTGACTGCAAGAAACTCTTACAGGAAGAATAAAAACCAAAAAAAATGAAAAAACTTGAAACGAAAAGCTGGTCCCAATAACTATCGGGAGCTCTGACAATTAATTCAAACAAAAGAGCGACAAAAGGAATTTCCCTTGCCGCTCAAATATAACTATTTTTTATTGTTTTGCCCTTGTAATAAAATCTTAAAGTTTGAAACAACTAACGAAATTTGATTCTCGTTCTTCAATTTTTGACTTTATGATTTTTGACTTGTTACTAAAATTTATTCTCCGTAAGACGCAGCAATAAATTCGTCGTAAGTAACTTCTTTTGTTGTTGGGTTTGCTTTTTCTTTAAACAATTCCAATAACTTCTCAGCCACAACTTGGTCAGAAAGTTTTTTTACTTCGTCTTGGTTAGACAAAACTCTTGCAACAATTCCTTGAACTTCTTCGTCCGTAGGATTTGCTTGTCCGAATTGTGCCATTTGTTGACGGATATTTTTTGTAGTGAATGCTTTCAAGTCTTCAAAAGTGATTTTGATGTCAGACTGAGCCATTGCTCTACCTTCGATCAATTGAAAACGCAACCCTCTTTCAGATTTTGCATATTCAACATCAGCTTCTTCAGGAGATAATTTTTTCTCTCCAACAGTTTGCAACCATTTTTTAAGAAATTCTGAAGGCAAGTCAAATTTTGTACTTGAGATCAAGAATTCAGTAACATCTGCCAATAATTTTTGATTTGATTGCTCCAAAAATTGAGATTCAGCATCTTCTTTAATCTTCGCTTTCAACTCATCAACTGAAGCAACAGCTCCAGGTCCAAAAAGCTTATCAAACAACTCTTGGTTCAATTCAGCTACTTCAGTTGTATTAATTGCTGAAATTGTAAAATCTACATCAACAGCAAGATCGTGAACATCATCATGACCTACTTTCATCACGTCCATCAATTGATGTGCGTCTTCAAATAAATCTTTCGTGTTTACGGTAACGACATCACCTACTTTTTTACCAATGAATTTATCAGCATTCGTTTTGTCTTTGAAAACATCCAAAGAAATTGTTGTTTCGTTATTTATTTCTTTTTCTTCGTTTGTAAAAGTTCCAGTCAAATCTGATCCAGCAACTACAGCTTCCTGAGAAATTGCTTTACCAAATTGTTTTTGGATACGTTCTACTTGACCGTCAATCATCTTGTCGTCAGCAGAAACAATATATTTCACGATATCGTTTTTAGCTTCTAAGTCTAATGTGAAGTCGGGAACTAAACCAATTTCATATTCAAAAACCAATTCTTCAGCAGTCCAATCAAAATGTTCGTCTACTTTAGGAAGTGGAGTTCCAAGAAGGTTTAATCTTTCTGATTGCACGAAACGCTCTAAAGCTAAATCAACCACTTTTTGAACTTCTTCTTGTTTTATTGCTTTACCGTATTGTTTTTCAACAAGATCTTTAGGCACAGCCCCTTTTCTAAATCCCTTAACAGTTGCCAAAGGCATTTTTTCGTTTATTCTTTTTTGTACTTGACCTTTATAGTCCATGTGCACAACTGTCATTACAATTGTTTCATTTACTGCGTCAATAGCTACTCTTTTGATATCCATCTTCTTCT
>JBLIKQ010000017.1:0-37470 GCA_047635475.1 Porticoccaceae bacterium | reverse complement strand
ACCATACAATGGTTAATATTAATTGGCGGCTTAGTATTCATCGGAATACCGATCGCTTATAATGCTGTAGGGGGCTATGATGTCATCAAGGCAACATTAGCTCCTGAATATTTATCATTGACAAATGTAAAATGGTATCAAATTTTAAACTGGTCCATCACCATCATTCCTATTTGGTTTGTGGGCATGACCTTATACCAAAGAATTTATGCCAGTAAAGGAGAAAAAGAGGCGAAAAAAGCCTGGTTAATTGCTGGATTTTTTGAATGGCCCATAATGGCTTTCATGGGTGTTATTTTGGGAATGCTTGCCAAAGTCGCCGCAACGAATGGAATGTTTGAAGGAATTACGGATGCCTCATCAATGGATAGCGAAATGGGATTGCCTATTTTATTAGCGACAATCCTTCCAATTGGGCTAATGGGATTGATGCTTTCCTCCTATTTTTCGGCTATACTTTCAACTGCTGACAGTTGCTTGATGGCCGCCTCGGGAAATATAGTGACCGATATCCTCTCCAAATTTTCTAAAAAAGAATTAACCCATAAAAAAGAGCTTCAACTTTCACAAATAGTCACGCTCTTGATTGGTGTATTTGCCATAGTACTAGCGTCCCAAATGCAAAATGTATTGGAGCTCATGCTCTACTCCTATGCGTTCATGGTTTCGGGATTATTCGTTCCTGTTCTTGGTGCTTTATTTTGGAAAAAAAGCCATCCTATTGCCGCTTTTTATAGTATGCTATTTGGAGGGGGAACGACAATTTTACTGATTATTACCGAAAATAAATTACCTTTAGGTATAAAGTTACCAGAGCATTTAGATGCGAATCTTTACGGGATAAGTATTTCGCTTCTTCTATTCGTTACAATATCAATTTATCATAATAACAAAAAAGAAAGACAAAATGGAATTCAAAATAATTAATGCAACTTCAGGAGAAAACGAGACATATACTAATCAAGTAATTGCTGAATTTCTATATACTCATTTAGAAGAATATGGAGATAAAATTGAAGATATCTTAAAATGTACCGCTTATGTCATGGACAAAGACAAAGGAGGAAATATAGTAGTTGGTTTAGACGACAATAAAATTGTAGGTGTCACGATTTTAAACAATACCAATATGAAAGATTTTATTCCGGAAAACATCTTGGTTTATATTGCAGTTGATAATAGCCAACGCGGTAAAGGGTTTGGAAAACAATTAATGCAAAAAGCCATCTCAATATCAGAGGGAAATATTGCGCTACATGTGGAACCCGATAATCCCGCTAAGTTGCTATATGAAAAACTAGGTTTTACTAACAAATACCTGGAAATGCGTCTCATAAAATAGTCCAAAATGGAAAATTTACAACAACGCACAGAAGCTTTAATTTTGTTGCGTAAAGAATTGCATAAAAACCCTGAGCTCTCTGGGAAAGAGTTAGAAACTGCTAAGAGAATCATTACTTTTTTAGAAAAACAGGATCCTGACGAAATCATTACAGAAATAGGAGGATCCGGAATAGCCGCCATTTACAAATCTAATCGAGCGGGCAAAACAGTCCTGTTTAGATGTGAACTAGATGCGTTGCCTATTGAAGAGATTAATACATTTGAACATCGTTCACTGATCAATGGGGTTTCTCATAAATGTGGGCATGATGGTCATATGGCTATCCTATGCGGTTTGGCTAATGAATTGTCGCACAACAGACCCGAAACTGGAACTATAATTTTATTGTTTCAACCAGCAGAAGAAAATGGTAGCGGTGCACAAAAAGTGTTCTCTGATACAAAATTTTGCTTGCTGCAGCCCGATTACGTTTTTGCTTTGCACAACTTACCAGGGTTTCCAAAAAATCAAATTGTCGTAAAAAACGATACCTTTACTTGCGCCGTTAATAGTATTATTGTAAAACTTAAAGGGGTAACTGCTCACGCGGGAGAACCTGAGAAAGGAATTAATCCAGCGCTAGCTATTGCGTCCATCATTACCCATTTTGATGCTATTATTCAACCCGATATTTCAAAAGCTAATTATTGTCTAATTACTCCAATTTATACTGAAATGGGCAAAAAAGCCTATGGTGTTTCAGCTGGTGCTGGAGAAGTGCATTTTACTATTAGAAGTGATAGTAATTTACAAATGAAAAAAGTCGAAACCAATCTCGAAAATTTAGCCCAAGCAATAGCAAAGGAATACCAATTAGAATGTAATATTACTTGGACAGAGAGTTTTCAAGCAAATGAAAATAATATAGAAGCGGCAGATCACATCAGAAATGCTGCTAAAACTAATAATTTTGAATTATTGGAAAAAGAAACTCCTTTTACTTGGGGGGAAGACTTTGGCCTATTTACCCAGTTATATCCGGGTGCTATGTTTGGTCTTGGCTCCGGCATAAACACACCAGCCCTTCACAATCCAGATTACGATTTCCCTGATGATATTATCAGTACAGGGGTTTCAGTCTTTCACAAAATCAGTAAACAAATTACGAATGCACACTAATTCAATAATAGAACTCAATCGCACAGCTTACCAAAAAAACATCTCTTTTTTGAAGACTACTTTTGGGAAAAAAGTTAAAATTTCATCTGTCGTAAAAGGTAATGCTTATGGGCATGGTGTGAAAGAAATTGTCAGTATGGCTTACGAAAACGGAATCACACATTTTTCGGTTTTTGATGTCGGAGAAGCTAAAGCCGTAGAGGACGCGCTATCAGACAAGGTGACAATAATGGTAATGGGACTCGTCCAAGATGAGGATTTAGAATGGGTAATCAATAATAATGTCGAATTCTTTGTTTTTGAAACTGGCAGGTTGACCAAGGCCGGAAAAATGGCCAAAAAACTGAATAAAAAAGCAATTTTGCATATTGAAGTTGAAACCGGTATGAATCGAACGGGTTTTGAAAAAAACGAATTGAATAAGGTCATTTCCTTTCTAAAAAAAGAAAAAGAATATATCATTTTTAAAGGACTATGTACCCATTATGCAGGTGCCGAAAGCATAGCTAACTATTATAGAGTGGATAAGCAAATCAAACGTTTTAACGATATTTATCATTACCTTTGTAAGAATGACCTTAAACCTCAAATAAGACATTCCGGCTGTTCAGCAGCAACCATAATGTTTCCGGAAACTAGAATGGATATGGTGCGTATCGGAATTATGCAATACGGTTTATGGTCAAGCCCAGAAGTATTTGTAAACTATTTGAGCACCAAAAAAAGTAAAATAGATCCGCTACATCGCGTCATTACTTGGAAAAGTAAAGTAATGAGCGTAAAAAAAGTGGCCATCGGTGAATTTATTGGTTACGGAACTAGTTTTCTAGCTGAAAGAAAAATGAAAATTGCCACTGTACCAATCGGTTATTCTCATGGCTATAGCCGTGCCCTAAGTAATCAAGGAAGGGTGTTAATAAACGGGCACCGCTGTATAGTCGTAGGATCGGTAAATATGAATATGATGACTATAGATGTTACAAACATTGAAACTGTAAAAAAAGGCGATGAAGTCGTATTAATAGGTTCACAAAATGAACTTTCGATTTCTGTCGCCTCCTTTAGCGATTTTAGTAATCAACTAAATTATGAATTATTAACTCGAATATCTAACACAATTCCCCATAAAATCATAGATTAATGGCATTTATAAAATTAAACAGGAAGAAACTGCAAGAGAACTTTGCTTTTCTAGACAATACTTTTAAGTCCCGAAATATCAAATGGGGCGTGGTTTCTAAATTATTATGCGGAAACGAAATATATTTAAAAGAAATTATAGCTTTAGGAGTCAAAGAAATCCACGACTCCAGAGTAAGTAATTTAAGAAAAATAAAAGAATTAGACCCAAACAGTATAACTGTATACATAAAACCGCCTGCAAAGCGAAGTATTTCAGATATCGTAAAGTATGCTGACATCAGCTTTAATACTGAAATTTACACCATTAAAATGCTTTCTAAAGAAGCTATTAAACAAAATAAAACCCATAAAATCATAATTATGATTGAAATGGGTGATTTGCGTGAAGGAGTGATGGGTGAAGAATTAGTTGAGTTTTACGGTACTATTTTAAAACTACCAAACATCGAAATCGTCGGCATAGGAACCAACCTAAATTGTTTAAGCGGTATTATGCCTACCCAAGATAAATTGATTCAATTAAGCTTATACAAACAATTGATTGAGGCCAAATTTAACATTGAAATACCATTAGTTTCTGGAGGAACTTCTGTTGCCGTTCCTTTGATTCTAAAGAATGCACGTCCTATGGCAGTCAACCACTTTAGAATTGGTGAGGCTTTATTCTTCGGTAAAGATCTCTTTACAGGCAACACCATGGAAGGAATGCATAACGATGTTCTAAAGCTATATGCTGAAATTATAGAAATCACTGAAAAACCAGACACCCCTGTTGGTGAGTTGGGAGAAAGTGGTGTTGGTACTTCTTATGTACCAAGCGATTCAGATGACTTAGGGATAACGTCTTTACGGGCAATTCTGGATATCGGATTATTAGATATGCAACCGCAATACATAGAAGCTGAAGACAGTGACATTACCATTATAGACGCCAGTTCAGACATGCTAGTGGTTGATATTTCAAGTTCGAAAGAGCCCTATAAAGTAGGTGATATAGTCTCCTTTAAAATACAATATATGGGAGCGCTTTATCTTTTAAATTCTGATTATATCGAAAAAACGATTGGGTAAATATGTCTAAACTATTATTTAAAAAGATAAAAAGGGCAATAAAATATTTTATTTATCCTTTTTATAAAGCTAGACGACTGTTAAATTTACTAGGGCCTAAAGATTAGCTACGTTTTTTTCATTAGTTTTAACCGAACTAAAACTAACCAAATGAAAAGAATCGTCACTCTCTTATTTCTATTAATTTTCATCCCCAAAATTAATGCTCAGGAATATTTTCCCAACAACGAAGGCATACACAGCAAAAACAATAATTATACTGCATTTATAAATGCAAAAATTTATATTACTCCAACCCAAATTATTGAAAATGCTGTTTTACTAATTCAAAATGGAAGAGTAATTGCAGTTGGTAAGACGGTTACAATCCCAAAAAACACAATCACGATAGACATAAATGGCAAATCTATTTATCCGTCTTTTATCGACATGTACAGTGATTTTGGAATCGAAAAGACAAGAAAAATTGAAAGTGCGCGTCAAGCACAGGTATATGATACGAAAAACGAAGGTCATTACTGGAACGAACACATCAAACCGGAGGCAGATGCCTATCAAATATTTAAATATGATAATTCAAAAGCTGAAGAACTGCTAAAAGCTGGGTTCGGTGTTGTAAATACACACATCCCAGATGGTATCGCACAAGGTACCGGAGCTTTGGTTGCTTTAAATAATGAAGATCAAGGAATTCGTTTATTAGCTAATCAAATTAGCAATCATTTTAGTTTTTCAAGAAGTGTAGCTTCTAATCAGGCCTATCCCAGTTCGCTAATGGGAATGATGGCCTTACTTCGTCAAATGTATTGCGACCTTGACTGGTATAAAAAAGGGAATTCAAAAACACAAGATTTATCATTAGAGGCCTTAAATAAAAACGGAAATTTAGTTCAAATATTTGCATCTGAAGATAAACTGAACAGTTTGAGAGCTTCAAAAATCGCAAAAGAGTTTGGTGTAAATTATATCTTAAAAGGTGCTGGAAACGAATACCAAAGAATAGAGGAAATCAAAAAAACGGCAGCTAAATTCATAATCCCCATAGATTTTCAGGAAGCTTACGACGTTTCAAATCCATATCAAGCAAGCCAATTAGATTTTTCTGATTTATTGCAATGGAATCAAGCTCCAACAAATTTAAAAGTATTGTCAGAAAACGGAATTACATTTGCTTTAACGACAGATAAATTAAAAAAGACTGAAGATTTCCGAACCAATCTTTTAAAAGCAATTCAATATGGTTTTGACAAAACAAAAGCACTAGAATCCCTCACTACAATTCCAGCTTCATTATTAGGAAAAAGTAATGAAATAGGTAGTTTAAAAGAAGGTAGCTTTGCAAATTTCCTAATTACTTCAGGAGAAATTTTTGATAAAGAAACCATAATTTATGAAAATTGGGTACAGGGATCAAAATATGTCATCAATAATCGTCTT
This sequence comes from Porticoccaceae bacterium, assembly GCA_047635475.1. GTDB lineage: Bacteria > Bacteroidota > Bacteroidia > Flavobacteriales > Flavobacteriaceae > Flavobacterium. The sequence continues at coordinate 31,316 of JBLIKQ010000017.1, read as the reverse complement.
GCGAAAGACATTCGTGGAGAATATGAGCTAACAATTGACTCTAAAACATACAAATGGACTGTCAAAGGTGAAATAAGCTCCCCTAAATCAGAGATTAAAACCGCCGATACCAGCAAACTAGATTCAAAAATTGCAATTGCAAACAATTGGCTTTCTCTAATCATACAAACAAAAGATACTACAAAAACTAACTTCAACCGCTTGACAGCTTTTGTAGATAATAGTCAAAATATAACCGGAAAAGCAATTTCATTTGACGGCGCAGAGTCAACTTGGTCAGCAGTAAAAACTGCTCCATTCGTGAAAGAAATTGATTCTTCCAAAACAGCAAGGAATATTGAGATTATACCAACTTCTTATCCTAATATTCCTTTTGGTAATTTAGAAAAACCAAAACAAGAAACACTCTTATTTAAGAATGCTACAGTCTGGACTAATGAAAAAGAAGGTATTATAAAGCAGACAGATGTTCTAATAAAAAACGGTAAAATTGCAGCAATTGGAAACAGCTTATTTGATGCTACCGCCACAGTCATTGATGCTATAGGAAAACATTTGACTAGTGGTATCATAGATGAACATTCACATATTGCTATATCAAACGGGGTCAATGAAAGCGGCCATAATTCAAGTGCGGAGGTTACAGTCGAGGATGTAGTCAATTCAGAAGATATTAACATATACAGAGACCTAGCGGGAGGAGTTACAACTTCACAGCTGCTTCATGGTTCTGCAAACCCAATAGGCGGACGATCAGCAATTGTAAAATGGAAATGGGGCGCCGGCCCGGAAGAAATGCTTTATAAAGACCAACCTAAATTCATAAAGTTTGCCTTAGGGGAAAATGTAAAACAAGCTAATTGGGGGAATGAAAACCCAACTCGTTTCCCGCAAACAAGAATGGGTGTGGAACAAGTCTTTATAGATTATTTTCAACGTGCAAAAGAATATGATACTGCGTGGAAAGCATACAATTCAAGTTCTAAAAAGAATAAAACAAAAGCACCAAGAGTTGACTTAGAGTTGCAGACTCTTGCAGAAATACTTAATAAGGAACGTTTTATTAGTTGCCATTCCTACGTACAATCAGAAATTTTGATGCTTATGAAAGTGGCTGAAAAATTTGACTTTCGAGTTAATACTTTTACCCACATTCTTGAAGGATACAAAGTTGCTAATAAGATGAAAGAACATGGTGTTGGTGCCTCCACATTTTCTGATTGGTGGGCATACAAGTTTGAAGTAAATGATGCCATTCCATACAACGGTCCAATTATGCATAATGCAGGAGTAGTGGTGGCCTACAACTCTGATAATGCAGAAATGTCAAGAAGATTGAATCAGGAGGCCGCAAAAGCAGTTAAATACGGGGACATCTCTGAAGAAGAAGCTTGGAAGTTTGTCACTTTAAACCCCGCAAAACTTTTGCACATTGATGATAAGGTAGGAAGTATAAAAGTGGGGAAAGATGCCGATATTGTCCTTTGGAATGATAATCCATTGTCTATTTATGCTAAAGTGGAGAAAACAATTATAGAGGGCGTTGTGTATTATGATATCAAAAAAGACCTAGACAAAAGAATAAGGATTGCTACTGAAAGAAATCAGTTAATTGGCCAAATGCTAGAGGAGAAAAACAAAGGAGCGAAGACCCAAGAGGCTAAGAAGAAAGAGAAAACAGAATACCATTGTGATACTTTAGAACAATAATAAAATCAAAAATGAAGAGTCACAATAATAAAAACATAATTCTAAATACAATGAGCAAAAATATATATATCCTATCATTACTGTTCAGCATCTCATTAATTGCCCAACAGGCCCCTGCAAAAAAACAATCTAAGTCTATTTTAATTCTTAATGGCACAGCTCATCTAGGAAATGGGCAAATAATCAATAATAGCGCAATTGGATTTAAAGAAGGAAAGCTAACATTAGTAGCCGATGCCGCACTTATAAAACTAGAAAAAGATGCCTATGAAGAAATTATAGACGCAACCGGAAAACAAATATACCCTGGCTTCATTGCACCCAATTCAACATTGGGCCTTGTTGAAATTGATGCCATAAAATCATCTGATGATGAAAGTGAAATTGGGAGTATGAATCCCAATGTTCGCAGCATAATAGCCTACAACGCGGAGTCTAAAGTTATTGAAACTGTTAGACCTAACGGAATACTAATGGCGCAAATTACTCCTCGTGGAGGCAGAATATCCGGTACCTCGTCCATTGTTCAACTGGATGCTTGGAGTTGGGAAGAGGCTTTAGTTAAGGAAAATGACGGTATTCATATGAACTTTCCTTCCTCTTTTAAAAAAACAGGCTGGTGGGCTGAACCTGGAGAAATGTCTTTAAACAAGGACTATACGAAACAACTCAATGAAATAACTTCTTTTTTAGATAATGCGAAAGCCTATCAACTGACTGCCCCAAAAGAAATCAATCTTGTATTTGAATCAACCAGAGGGTTGTTTGACGGATCACAAACCTTATTTATCCATGCTAATTATGAATTGCAAATTATTGACGCGATTAAACTAGCAAAAGAGAGCGGAATAAAAAGAATTGTGGTAGTTGGTGGTTTTGAGGCCTATAAAACAGCTGATTTATTGAAAGCAAACAATATTGGAGTTTTATTAAGACGCGTTCACGACATGCCAGAAAATGACGACCAAGATATAGACTTACCATACAAAATGGCTAAAATACTTGTTGACAAAGGGGTAGTCGTAGGGCTTGAAAATAGCGGAGACATGGAGCGTATGAATACCCGAAACCTTCCTTTTCTTGCCGGTAGCTGCGCTGCTTATGGATTAGATAAAGAGCAAGCCTTAAAATTAATTACTTCTAATACGGCCCAATTATTAGGAATTGACAGTTTTTGTGGTACACTTGAGCTTGGTAAAGATGCTACCCTATTTATATCTAATGGAGATGCTTTAGACATGAGAACAAATAAACTATCACAAGCATATATACAGGGGAGACTACTAAATCTAGAAAATCATCAGTCTGACCTTAATCGCATTTATAAGGAAAAATACAATCAAAAATAGCACTTAAATAATCGATGAAAATGAATTAAAAAACAGACAGTCTGCCTTAGGTATTCTGTCTGTTTTTTTTGCTTTTATCTAGAAGATCTTAATTGCAAATATTTCAATAACAGAAGTATTCTCGAATTCTTAATATTACGTATATAATTATACATAACCGTAAAAAAATAGGGGGTAAAATAATATAATTACAAAAATAAAGCTAAATTTAATGTTTTTACTAGGGGTATCGAATCATTTTATATTTTTACGCGAATTTAAACCTAAAAACAATGCGAAAGATAATTTTAAGTGTGATCCTAATCACCATTTTAGTCCTAACCCTATTTTCAACTTTTATATTATCTGACCAGCCAGCTCCATCAGAATTGATAACGTTTGACACCGGCGATACAGCCTGGATGATTGTTGCTACTGCACTAGTATTAATAATGACACCGGGCTTAGGTTTCTTTTACGGTGGTATGGTAGGTAAAAAAAATGTAATAAGCACAATGCTCCAAAGTTTTATGGCAATGATAATCGTAACCGTCCTATGGGTTCTAATTGGTTTTGGATTGTCTTTTGGTCCCTCTATCGGAGGTTTTATTGGTGATCCTAGACCTTTCTTATTATTTCAAGGGGTCGGTACGAATACTGCTTGGAGTTTAGCACCAACTATTCCATTTATGCTGTTTGCGTTATTTCAGGCCAAATTTGCCATAATAACACCAGCCTTGATTACTGGGGCCTTTGCTGAAAGAATCCGTTTTTGGGCCTACTTATTATTCATGGTCTTATTTATTATATTTATTTATGCTCCATTATGTCACATGACTTGGCATCCTGAAGGAGTTTTCTTCAAAATGGGAGTTCTGGATTTTGCCGGCGGAACTGTTGTGCATATGAGTGCTGGCTGGGCTGCCTTGGCTGGAGCTATGTTTTTAGGAAAAAGAAATGGTCAAAAATCAAACCCTGCTCGTATCACATATGTACTATTAGGAACTGGATTATTATGGTTTGGATGGTTTGGCTTTAATGCGGGTTCAGCACTTGGCGCAAGCGGAATAGCAGTGCAAGCTTTAGGTACAACTACTGTAGCTGCGGCTGCAGCTGGAATGGCATGGGTTTTCTTTGATAAAATACTAGGACATAAAGTTTCTGCAATGGGTGCCTGCATTGGTACCGTAGTTGGTCTGGTAGCTATAACACCTGCTGCAGGATTTGTAAGCATTCCTAGTGCACTTTTTATTGGGGTGTTTAGTAGTATCGTAAGTAACATTGTAGTGAGTAAATTCCATAAAGGTAAAATCGATGATGCTTTGGATGTGTTTGCTTGTCATGGTGTTGGTGGCATGACTGGTATGTTATTGACAGGTGTATTTGCTTCTAAATCAGTAAACTCAGCTGTAACAGATCAAGGTCTTATTTTTGGTGAAACTACTCTTTTTCTTCACCAATTGACTGCTTTAGTAATGGTTTCAATTTTTGCGTTTTCGATGTCTTATTTCCTTTTCTTTATCGTAAACAAAATTACCCCGCTTAGAGTAAGTGAAGACAGAGAAATATTAGGTCTGGATATCTCGCAGCATGGTGAATTCTTGTAGAAAAAGATTAAGTTCCCTAAAAAAGTGCTTAAACAAAGGTATAGTCCTAAAAAAACCATTCAGGATTAATTAAATAATTGAACAATAATAGGTAAACGTTTGCTTACTGTTGTTAGGATAATAAACAACTAAACCACTATGTACTAAATTGCAACGTGGTTTAGTTTTGAAATATTGTTTCTCTAAATACTAATCTAAATAATATCCAAGCTTCCTTTCCCCTCCCTTATCACTAGAGGTTCATCTCCTGATAAATCTATAATAGTAGAACCCACATTATCGCCGTAACCACCATCAATAACAATATCAACAAGATTCTGCCATTTTTCAAAAATAAGCTCTGGATCAGTAGTATATTCTATTACGTCATCCTCGTCATGTATAGAAGTCGAAACTATCGGATTTCCTAATTGGAGTACAATCGCCAATGCGATGGAGTTATCAGGTATCCGTATTCCAACTGTCGTCTTTTTCTTGAATTCCTTAGGCAAACTGTTGTTTCCCGGTAAAATAAAAGTGTAAGGGCCCGGCAAGGCTCTTTTCAAAATCTTAAAAGTAGCCGTATCAATCTGTTTAACATAATCGGATAAATTACTTAAATCGTGACAAACAAACGAAAAGTTTGCTTTATCGAGTTTTATTCCCTTTATCCTAGCGATTCGTTCTAAAGCCTTAGTATTTGTTATGTCGCAGCCCAGTCCGTAAACGGTATCTGTTGGATAGATAATTAAACCACCATCCTTTAAAACCTTTACCACCTTTGCAATAGCAGCTTCATTGGGTTTATCCGGGTATATTTTTATAAATTGAGCCATTTTTATTTGTATAAAGTTAAATATTTAAAGCTTAAAGTTCTTCGAAAAGATACTTTTCGACCTTAACTTAAAATAATTTTTTATCCGATAATATCCAGTTTAGCAAAACGCAATAATAATTTTTTGATTCCGCCAACTTCAAATTTTATTTCTGCTTTTTTATCAGCTCCTCCACCTTCTAGATTTAGTACTTGTCCTCTTCCGAATCGTTCATGCATCACTACATTTCCTGGGACAAGCTTGTTATCAAACAAATTAGCACTTCCTGAAGCTACTTTATCGGCCACAGGCTTTAATTTCCGCACACTTACTTCTGGTCTGGATTCACCATTGGTGCTATACTTCGGTGGTGTTCCATTGGCCGGCTTCGCCAAACGTAATTTTGATTTGTCAACATCACCAAAAATATCGCTATCGATCATCGGTTTGTAACGATAATTATTTTCTGCGGGAGTTAAGTACTCTAGATACTGTGAATCAATTTCCTCTATAAAACGAGATGGTTCACTTTCCGTTAATTTACCCCAACGATAACGGGATTGTGCATATGTCAAGTAGGCCTGATGCTCGGCACGGGTCAATGCCACATAAAATAATCTTCGCTCTTCCTCTAATTCGCTTCTTGTACTCATACTCATGGCACTAGGAAACAAGTCCTCCTCCATGCCCACCACAAAAACATGAGGAAATTCGAGCCCTTTGGCCAAGTGGATCGTCATCAAAGCCACGCGATCTTCGTCACTTGTGTCCTTATCCAAGTCCGTTGCCAATGCCACATCCTCCATGAATTCTGATAAAGCACCCCGTGCTCCATCAATTTCCTTTTGGCCTTCAGTAAAATCCTTGATTCCGTTTAGTAACTCTTCAATATTTTGAACTTTTGCCATTCCCTCCGGAGTGGCGTCTTTTTTTAATTCTTGCACCAATCCCGTTTTCTTAGAAACGTGATCTGTAATATAAAAAGCATCGTGGTTTTCGTTTATCACCTGAAAACTCTGAATCATAGTAACAAAATCAAGTAATTTTTGTTTAGTTCCAGTATTCAATTTCAAATCAATTTTATCTATGTTTTGCATTACCTCAAAGATAGAACGCTTATAATGATTGGCGGCAACCAATAATTTTTCGATTGTCGTATTACCAATACCTCGAGCAGGATAGTTAATTACCCTCATCAGTGCTTCCTCGTCTTTTGGATTGATCACCAATCGCAAATAACACAGTACATCTTTAATTTCTTTCCTTTGATAGAAGGACAAACCACCGTAAATTCGATACGGAATATCACGCTTTCTCAACGCGTCTTCCATCGAACGGGATTGTGCGTTGGTACGGTACAAAATTGCAAATTCACCATTGTTCATTTGGTTCTGCATCTTTTGTTCGAAAATGATACTGGCAACAAAACGTCCTTCTTCAGCATCAGTCATGCTGCGGTGCACCTTTATCTTTGGACCAAAATCATTGGCAGTCCAAACAATTTTATCTAGTTTAGTTTTATTTTTATCGATAATGGTGTTGGCGGCTTCAACGATATTTTTTGTCGATCGGTAATTTTGTTCCAATCTGAAAGTTTTCACACCTTCATAATCCTTCTGAAAATTAAGTATATTGTTGATATTTGCACCTCGAAAAGCATAGATACTTTGTGCATCATCCCCTACCACACATATATTCTGGAACTTATCAGACAACGCACGAACAATCAAATACTGCGAGTGATTCGTATCCTGGTACTCATCTACCAAAATATAACGAAAACGGTTCTGGTATTTAGCTAAAACTTCTGGGAAGCGAGTCAATAACTCATTAGTCTTCAACAATAAATCATCAAAGTCCATAGCGCCCGACTTGAAACATTTTTCCACATAGTTTTGATAGAGTTCGCCCATACGAGGTTTTTTAGACATGGCGTCGGCTTCCTGTAAATCCCTATCATTGAAATAGGCTTTGACAGTAATTAAACTATTTTTAAAATTCGAAATTCTGCTTAATACCTGTTTTGGCTTGTAAACATCTCTATCCAATTGCATCTCTTTGATAATTCCAGAAATAGCACGAAGGGAATCCTGCGAGTCATAAATGGTAAAATTAGAAGGATACCCTAAAAGAGAAGCTTCGGAGCGCAGAATTCTGGCAAAAACAGAATGAAAAGTACCCATCCAAAGGTTTTTAGCTTCGCTAGAGCCTACAATGTCAGAAATACGCTTTTTCATTTCACGCGCTGCCTTATTAGTAAAAGTAAGCGACAAAATACTAAATGCATCCACTCCCAAGTTCATCAGATAGGCAATCCGTATCGTTAATACACGTGTTTTTCCTGAACCGGCACCAGCTATAATAATCATTGGACCGTCTTTCTGTAATACGGGTTCACGTTGTGCTTCGTTAAGTTGGTCAATGTGTTTTTGCATGGAAATTTTCTATTTACGCAAAAATAAGAATTTAAGAATTAATAAAGTTGCAACTCGTAAAATTTTAAAGCGTAAAGCATTAGAATATCCAGTGCATTTGAGTAGCTGAAATTTTACATCTGAAGCAAATACGCATCACATAGACAAAGCGCTACAAACAATATCTTATGAGAACTATCTGCTTTTATGGGTTAAAAATAATTAGTTCAAACGACTGTCTCTATTATTTAAAAATCACGTCGTAGGCAAACCGAAGTAAGGTTCCCACAACAACTACCAAAAAGAAAACTCGAATAAAACCATTTCCTTTGTTAATAGCTAATTTGGCGCCCAACCATCCCCCCATTGCATTACTGACAGCCATAGGCAAAGCGATTGCCCAAATGATTTTTCCCTTTATAACAAATAGACATATGGAACCAAAATTAGTCGCTAGGTTCACCATTTTAGCATTTGCAGAAGCATGTAAAAAATCAAAACCCATCAAAGCGATGAAAGCCAAAACTAAAAAGCTTCCAGTACCAGGCCCAATAAAACCATCATAAAAACCAACGATAAAACTGATCCCAACAGCGTTTAAAATCTGGGTTCTTTCAGAAATATTTCTTTCCAGATGCTGTCCAAAGTTTTTCTTAGCGTAAGTATAAATTGCCAAAACAGAAAGTATAAAAAGCAATAAGGGTTTCATAAAATCATTGCTCATATAGCTAAGCAAAGTAGAACCCAAAAAAGCTGACGGCAAAGCCAAAACCATCATAATAAACAGCAACTTCCAATTCATATTTACCTTTTTAAGATACTGATAAGCTGCAAAAGATGTTCCGCTAAAGGCGGGAATTTTTAAGGTACCAATAACGGTCGAAACTGCTAAAGTAGGTAGTAAAATTAAGCCGGCTGGAGTTTGGATAAGTCCACCCCCGCCAACTATAGCGTCAATAAATCCCGCAGCAAAAGCGGCAACGCAAAGCAAAATAACGATGTATGATTCCATTGACTCTCTGAAATAAAAATTAAGACTGATATCGTTAAAAAAGAACAGCCACACCAAATGTAATTTGTAAAAATACTACTCCTTTTATTTATTACAATACAATTGAAGTGGATTTGTAGTCAAAAAGTATATTTTTGCTAATCAAAATTTACATCACAATGGATTCAACTACTATAACAGAAATAATCGCCTATACCCTTCCTTCATTAATCACAGGAGCTGTTGCTTATTTTTTATTCGATGCCCATTTCAAAGAGCAACAAAACAACAGAAGATGGCTACTTCAAAAAGACAAGCAAACCATAAGCTTACCCTTACGTTTGCAAGCCTACGAAAGGATGACTTTGTTCATGGAACGCATTAATCCCTCACAATTATTAGTTAGAATAACACCTCACTCTGAAGACAAAAACGACTATCAAAATTTTGTAATTGCCCAAATCGAGCAGGAGTTTGAGCATAATTTGGCACAGCAAGTATACATCTCAGACGAATGTTGGTCTATTATTATAACTGCCAAAAACGCAACTATACAAATGCTTCGTTTGGCTACAAAAAACGAAAAGGTTACAGATGCAAATAGTCTACGCGAAATTATAATAAGTGATTTGTTAGAAAAGCCATCTCCCAGTAGTGCGGCCTTAGCTTTTATCAAAAACGAAGTAGGTCAATTGTGGTAATAATTATTTTAACTTACCAATAATTTTACTTTTGATGAAGGCATATTCATAACCTTCCCGCCACCATTTTTTCATCTGTATTTTATTAAAATGAAGTGCATTATCAGTCAAATGCGTTGGTGTGTAAAAAACATTTATAGTTACTTTTTTATTCTTTGCCGCTAATATCCCAATAGCTATATCCTTTTTTTTGACTTGTTCTAAAACAGTGCCGAACAAGTTTATCAATAATGAAAATGGGTTTCTACTATTTATTTTAGTAGTAATTGCGGTTTCTGTATGTAATACAATAATATCGATTTCGGTCGCACCTCGTTTAATTGCCTCTCTAATTGGAACTAAATTAGTAAAGCCTCCATCTCCATAGTCAAATCCGTTCTTGTTAACCAGACTCATAAAAGGAAGGTAGTTGCAAGAAATCCAAATCCAATCGCAAAACTCAGTATATTCAAAATCTTTAATTGATTTATACTCCGCGTCATTAGTACTCAAATTAGACACTGTAATAATTACATCTTTGCTGCCTGCTTTTAACTCATGGAATTCTTCTGGCGTAAGTGATTTTCTAATTAATTTTCTCAAATTATAGCTTTCTCCAAAAGTCTTACTACCCCTAATTAAATTAATTAGAACATTAAAGTGGTTAATCGAAATGGTAAATACTCCATTTTTATTTTTAACAAAAAAAGGACGCCTATTAAAAATGCTAGACTGATTTACTGAGGTAAATATCTCTTTTATTTTTTGAATTTTATTCAAAGCCAAATGTGAAATCAGTAAACTTCCTGTTGAAGTTCCTATGAAAATATCATACTTATCAGCTTCCTTTTCTAATAGAAATTGCGCTACACCTCCAGCAAATGCTCCTTTACTACCACCTCCTGAAATCACTAATGCTTTCATCTATTTTTTTATTGAAATGATAAATGGTCCCTATATGGCCCTGAAAGTAATTAAAAAATCAATCTTCTTAATTGAAATTGCTCTTTTTCATTCAAATCAGGTAAAATTCGCTCAAATGAAGCCCTCATTTCGGGCTTTTTCGCCAAGGCCCGAATGTTGTCTCTTGCAAATTTAGAAAATTGCCACATATGATGCGTTGTGGCATTTACCATATTCTTTAAAACGGTATCGTCTATTAACTGAAAAGCGATCAGTTTTGTCAAGGCATTTTGTCTGGTGATAGCCTCAAAATTGACAGATGAATAATTAATCAGCTCCTCAATTAAAACGCTTTTATCTATCGAATAATCCTCAGTTGACAAAGCGAGTGATAGCCATAATGTCCTTAGATTATAATCGTTGTATCCAATCCAATTTTTGGATTCATCTATATATTTAACTCTAAATTTGGGGAAATTATTCCACAAATTATACAAAGCAATTTCCTTTGTTTCATATGATTTATCGTCCAGTAAAGTCTCATATTCTTCCCTAAAATCTTCAGGAATATTGGCCAACGTAATGGCAACCGCTTGGCGTATTTGCACCTCTTTTGTTTCCAAAGCCAAGTGCAATAACAGTTTCTTTGCTATCAAATCTTCATCTTTCAATTGGACAACAATAGCTTCTTTAACCGTTAAAAAAGCGTCTGATCGCATTATTTTTTCAAAGAAAATTTCTTTTTCATCCAATGGTTTTTTCTTCAATTTCTCCACCTCAAACAACAACTGAATCATTTTATTTTTCTTCAATAAAACATTAACTGTATTATTATTAAACTCTGATGACTCAAGCCACTTTTTGCGAAAACTATCCAAGTCATAGTCTGACACTTTTCTGACTTCATCAAAGAAGTTTTTTGTTGTTACGTTTTGAAAGGCATACTTTGTCAAATAACTTCGTACCGCTTTTTTAAAGGCTAAATCCCCTATTGCATCATGCAACACAAAAAGCGCCCAAGCCCCTTTTTGATAAAAACTCAACGAGCTGGCTTTGGTGTCCAAGACGGGAATCGAATCTGTCCTTGAAGCATATTTTATCTGTTGTGCTGACTTGTATAATTTAGAATAAAAGTAATCATCACCATAAATATCACGTTCCGCCAACAACGCATAATAAGTCGCAAAACCTTCTTGTAACCAGTGATGTTTTCCGCTCTCTGCCGTTATTAAGTTCCCAAACCATTGGTGTGCTAATTCGTGCGCATTCACGTTGGTATAATTACGATCCTCAAAACCTATCGAGTCCACAATATACCGACTAGCAAATAGCGTTGCTGAAGTATTTTCCATTCCCGCATATAAGAAATCCCTAACCGGAATTTGTTTATAAATTTTCCAAGGGTACTTCACTCCTATTTCGGCTTCCAAAAAATTAAAGATTTGCGACGAATAGCGGTAAGTAGGTTCAAATTTAGCAGAGTCTTTCTTTTCCAAATACAGTTCTAATGGTGTTCCAGATTTTGATTGTTGATTGTGTATCTCAAACTTTCCAATGGCTACCATCAACAGATAGGAACTCATCGGTTTATTCATTTCATATTTCCACTGAGCAACCTCATCATTAACATTTTTTTCTTTCAAAACTCCATTTGAAACCACTTGATAATTAGCATCAAAAACAACACTCAAATTAAAAACCAGCTTTTCATTCACATCATCAAAACTCGGGAACCAATTACTAGTGTATTTACCCTGTCCTTGTGTCCAAACTTGTAAATTATCTTTCTCCTCTGAGCCCACGAAATACATGGTCTGTTTCGGTTTTGCCACATAATTGAAACTGACATTGTTTTTTCCTTTTTGGAAAGGATAAATCAATAAAAGCTGCTTGCCGTCATTACTAAATTGCAATGTTTTTTTGTTTAACTCTACTTCAGAGAACTCCATGTTTTGCGCATCAATTTTAATGGTATCAATTGGTTGCAGTACCTCAAACCAATAGCTAACCAAACCTGAAACCGATTTTTTGTCAGGATTGATTGTTATTTGACCTTTAACTGATTTAAAATCTACAGATTGGATTTGTTGTGCGAGTGCAAATGAGCTAATAAACAGTAACAGGTATTTCATTATTAGATGTTATAAGAAATCAAAGTTACAAAGGTTTAATAAACAAACAGAACATATTTTGTAAGTTTACTTCCAGAAAATCATAACAGAATAACATTGAAAAAGAAAGCCGTATTTAACTGGAGCAGCGGAAAAGATTCTGCTTTGGCTTTATATAAAATTTTACAAGATCCCGAGTTCGAAATTAACTGCTTGCTGACGACTGTCAACTCGCAGTTTCAGCGCGTCTCGATGCATGGAGTTAGATTAGAATTGTTGCGCCAACAATCAAAAAGCATTGGGCTACAACTGGAAATAATGCAAATCCCTGAAATGCCTACGATGGAAGTTTATGAGCAGGTCATGAATAAAACATTGGGCAAACTAAAAGAACAAGGCGTAACACATTCCATTTTCGGCGATATTTTTCTGGAAGATTTACGCAAATACCGGGAAGACAAATTAGCCGAAATCGGCATTGAAGGTATTTTTCCGTTATGGAAAGTGCCAACGAAAGATTTAATTCAAGAATTTATCAGTCTCGGCTTTAAAACGATCGTTGTTTGCGTTAACGAACGGTTTCTCGACAAGAGCTTTGTAGGTAGGCTGATTGACCAAGATTTTATCAATGATTTACCCGAAAATGTCGATATATGTGGCGAATACGGAGAATTCCACACTTTTACTTTTGATGGCCCTATTTTCTCCAAGCCCATCGTTTTTGAAATTGGTGAAGTAGTTTACAGAAAGTATGAAAGACCAGAAAAAGAAGATTCCTCAGATACTGCTTGCGACCACTCCTCCTCCGATGCATTTGATTATGGATTCTGGTATTGTGATCTAATTGAAAAATAGAACGCAAAAAAAAATTAATCTAAATTTGGTAAGGAGAAAGTATCAAAAACGCTTTTCTCTCTCATCAGTGCTTCAATTTCATCTGATCTTCTTGGTGCTTCTGCAGATAAGTTCACAGGCCCATTAGGAGTGATTAAAATGTCATCTTCAATTCGCACGGCAATTCCCCACCATTTTTTATCGCAATCTGAGCCAATAGGAATATAAATTCCTGGTTCTATCGTTATGACCATATTATTTTCTATCAAATTGTATAAACCTGGATCATGAACGTCTAATCCTATATGATGACCCAGCCCATGCGGGAAAAATTTTGCAGCGTTGTCATTAGAATCAGCTATTCCTAATTTTATTAAACCCTCATAGATTACTTTTCGAGCAATGACATCAGTGGATCTAAAAGAACTTCCAATTGTTGCAGCGGCGATACCTGCTTCCTGGGCATCATACACCAAATCATATATGAGTTTTTGCTCTGGGGAAAATTTACCGTTTGCGGGAATGGTGCGTGTCACATCAGCAGTATAACCATGGTATTCCGCACCCAAATCCATTAGAACCAATTCGTTTTCGACTTTTATTTTGCTGTTTTCAACGTAATGCAATACGCAACCGTTGTTGCCGGCACCCACGATAGAAGGGTAACCTTCAAACTCGCTTCCGTATTTTTTATAGACGAACTCATGCACACCTTGGATTTCGGTTTCTGACATACCGGGATGCATTGCTTTCATGATTTCTCGTTGTCCCATAGCCGAAATACGGACCGCTTTGGTAAGCAACACCATTTCCTCCTTGGTCTTTTTCTCTCGCAAACTGGCCATATGAATGCTGACCGATTTGGTGTCCAGAACTGCCTTCTTGGTGATAATGTTTTTTTTTAGATTCAGTTCCTTTTGCATCTTTGAATCCACTTGCTGCGTCCCCTTAGCATCATATCCGATTTGAATTTTAAAAGCATCCACCAATTTGAACAAATCGGCACCATCACGTTTTGAGTTTCTGTAATCATCTTGAAACTCCTTGAACAGTACAGCAGAAAAACTCAAATAATCAATGTCTGAATTTAGGAACTCTTTCCCGTTTAAGGCGACCTCAAAACCCAAATCTTTTTTGGCACCTTCAGTACCTAGACGTATTCCCGTCCGTTGCTCCGCCTGAGGATTTTTTTCCTGCACATAAAGTAGTTCGCTGTATGACTTCCCCTCTTTGTTCGTTTGATTGTTCGAAAAAACAACTAAAACCGAATTGGGTTCTTTATATCCCGTTAAATAATAAAAGTCAGGATCTTGATGGTAAACATAATCCACATCATTAGCACGGTTACGAACTGGGTTCCCAAAAAAAACAGCCACGCTGTTGTTGGGCATTTTGTTGCGCAGCGCCTCCCTTCTTTCCTTATGAAATAGAGAAGACAAATAATCGGTTGGTTTACCATTCTGGGCCATCGAAAAATAGGCGCAAAAAATCGTAATGACAAAGGAAAGTTTTACAGACATATTTTTATTTTTAGATTAACAAAAAAGAGGCATCACGGGAATTGTGATTTAGCGAGTTTTACTTCGTTATATCATATTCTAATGCTGGACCGTCACAGTTTTTCCATGAAGTGGTCAAGAGATTATTGCTATTTAAGTAAAGTTCCTCCTTTTGATTACCAGAACAATTGCCGATGATATCGGAATCTTGGGGATAGCTTAATTGCAAATAGTCGCCATCTGATATATTGTTTATGGTATAAGTACCCGAAGCTGTTATTTTTGTACCATCTCTCTCCCTTGACTTTTTAAAAGTCCCATTATTGTCAAAAACATAAAACTCTTGCCACTCCATATCTGAGCCCGTGGTTTCAGAACTTGACTTCATACCTGACATTTTTACTAAGGTCCATTTTCCAGAGTAATCCGCAGTCGATATGACTTCGGCATCTTCCGAACAGGAACTAAAAGTAAATACCAATATAATAAGAAATGCTAGTTTTTTCATGTTTAATATAATTAGACATTTCGAATATAAGTTTTTTTTTACAATAAGCAATCTCATATCCTTTCTCCTTTTACGACCTAAGTTCTATCTCCTTATACATTTTAAGCAACTGCGTCACCGTATTCCAATTCCTGATACTTGCGGTAAGATTCAGTTTTTTCTCGATGTATTTCTGATCCAGTCTTGTTTTTCCAGCCCCAACATCATATTTTATAAAAATCCTATTGCCGTCAATCTGGGCTTCATCAGGTTTGAACTGACTAATTTTCAAATCATTGATGTTTTCAGAACGAAGCTCTTTCGAAACAAAAGCTACATATAACTTCTTCACATCCATGCCTTTTTCTTTCAAAAAAGGATTATTCGTAAAACATTTTTGCAAATCTGTGATTCCCAAAACAATCGTAGGCACATCATGACCAAACACCTTAAAAATTTCTTGTTTGATTATAAATCCCACTTTGGCGGCATTCTCTTCCTCGGTGTCTAAAAAAACATTCCCAGATTGGATATAGGTTTCCACATTTGTAAAGCCAATTTTTTCCAAAGTCGTTTTCAATAGGTCCATTTTCATCATGTTATGTCCAGAAACATTGATACCACGTAGAAGTGCGAGATGAGTTGTCATTTTATAAGTTTTTTTGTTGTTCCAAAGGTATTGCGTTTGCGATAAAATTCACAATTTTATTAAATTTGAATAAAACTTGTTTGAATTATCAATATAACACAAAAACAAACATACTCATTTTTTCTACATTACTTTCAAACAATCCCATTTCCAAATTCCCTAACAAAAAACTATCTTCGCTTATTAAATAAAAAATCTGTTTTAATCTTCGTTTTTGCTTTGGCAAATCCGTCTCATCCGTGTCCAATACATCCTTATGAACAACCTCCTGCTTACTCCCATTGAATACCTGAAAGGCGTTGGCCCCAGTCGGGGCGAGTTGATGCGAAAGGAATTGGGGATTCATAAGTACAAGGACTTAATCAATTTTTACCCCAACCGTTACATTGACCGTACCCGTTATTACAAAATCAACGAGTTGCAAAATAATGTAGCCGAGGTACAGATTATTGGTAAGATCATCAATGTCAAAACGGTGGAGTTCGGTAAAGGCCGAAAACGACTGGTCGCTACTTTTGTAGATGATACAGGACAGATGGAACTAGTTTGGTTTCAGGGACACAAATGGATTCGGGAGTCATTAAAAATAAACGAAGTCAGCGTGATTTTCGGGAAATGTACTTCGTTTAATGGTACCTACAACATGTCGCATCCTGAAATCGAATTGCTCAGCGAACATGAACAAAGTTTGCGCTCCGCTATGCAACCCGTTTATCCTTCGACAGAAACCTTGACTAATCGAGGGATTACAAATCGCATGATCAACAAAATGATGCAACAGCTGTTTCTGGAAACACAAACCCTGTTTAGCGAAACCTTACCCGATTATCTGATAGCCGAATTAAAGCTGATTCCAAAAAAAACGGCTTTATTCAATATTCATTTCCCGAAAAGTGCCGAAGCTTTGGCGAACGCCAAGTTCCGCCTAGTCTTCGAAGAATTGTTCTTTATTCAGTTGCAATTGATCACCAAAAACCTCGTTCAGAAACACAAAATAAAAGGACATCCGTTTACAAAAGTGGGCGCAAATTTCAATGATTTCTACCAAAATCATCTTCCTTTTGAACTTACCGGAGCTCAAAAAAGAGTGATCAAAGAAATACGTACGGACATGGGTACTAATGCGCAAATGAATCGTTTACTCCAGGGCGATGTGGGCTCGGGAAAAACCATCGTGGCTTTCATGAGCATGTTACTCGCACTTGACAATGGTTTTCAAGCCTGCCTGATGGCACCGACGGAAATCTTGGCAAATCAGCATTTCATCGGATTATCAGAACTGGCTACCAAACTTAAAATAAATATCAAAATACTAACAGGCTCTAGTAAAACTGCAGCTCGGAGAATCATACATGAGGAACTAGAAAACGGTAGTTTAGATATACTTATTGGCACACATGCCTTACTAGAAGACAAGGTTAAATTCAATAATTTAGGACTTGCGGTGATTGACGAGCAACACCGTTTTGGCGTGGAGCAACGCTCTAAATTGTGGAAGAAAAACACTATTCCGCCGCACGTTTTAGTAATGACGGCTACTCCAATTCCCAGAACTCTGGCGATGAGTTTGTATGGCGACCTGGATATTTCTGTCATTGACGAATTGCCTCCTGGGAGAAAACCCATCCAAACCGTGCATCGTTTTGACTCTAACCGACTGAAAGTGTGGAAATTTATCCGAGATCAGATTGCCATCGGTCGGCAGATTTACATTGTTTATCCTCTTATACAAGAATCGGCGAAAATGGATTTCAAAGATTTGATGGATGGTCACGAGAGTATTTCCCGTGATTTCCCCCTGCCGCAGTATTCTATTTCCATACTGCACGGAAAGATGAAGCCCGCAGATAAAGATGCCGAAATGAAACGATTTTCAGAGGGAAAGACCGATATTATGGTAGCAACTACTGTGATTGAAGTGGGCGTGAATGTGCCAAATGCTTCGGTGATGATTATTGAAAGCGCAGAGCGTTTTGGACTATCACAACTACACCAGCTGCGAGGCCGCGTGGGTCGTGGTGCCGACCAAAGTTATTGCATTCTAATGACGAGCCATAAATTGAGTTCCGACAGTAAAACTCGAATGGAAACCATGGTAAACACGAATGATGGTTTTGAAATTGCCGAAGTCGACCTAAAACTTCGCGGTCCTGGAAACCTTATGGGAACCCAACAAAGCGGCGTATTAAACCTTCAAATAGCTGATATCGTACGCGACAGGGACATCTTGGCCTTAGCTAGAAATTATGCTATAAAAATACTAAAAGAAGACGCTCCTCTACAAAAGCCAGAACACGCAACACTAAGAGCGGTGTATATCGAATTGACTAAGAAGAAAAATATCTGGAACTATATTAGTTGATTTTATACTTAGCTAGGATCATAGCTTTAAAAAAATATAAAATGACTAAGAGTAAACAGCCCTGTTTTTTATCAAAAAGATAAAAATCTAATGAACTCAACGATAACAGTTCTAATTGTTAGATGTCTATGTACTTAAAATCAATGCGTTCGCTTCTCTTGTTTATTTTCCACTTTCCCATTAAAATTTCATTAATTATTAGTTTCTAAACTAATAGTAGCTAGCGCATTATAAAAAACGAAACTATCAGACGGGATATTCTTGCTTAGCGACTCAAGCTCATTTGATATCACAACTTTTCATCTTACTAATTTTCTAAAACTTCATTTTTTATAAGCTGCATCAAGTCATAAATAATATCAGCTTAATACAAAGTGATTACAACTTCATCGATTAGCAAATATTTAATTTCTCTTCTTAATTTTATTTAGACAGGAGCAAAAAAGTATGAGTCTTGATGAAACAAGCGATAATAAACAACTACAATACGTTTATTAACAACTGTTTAAGTAAAAAAAACTAATACATAATTCTTTTGAATTAGTGAATTTGTCTGTTTTGGCGAATATACTTTTTTATACAAAAAACAATATTTAACGAACGTTCGCTTGTTTTATTGAAATAATTGTTTTAGAATTGTACTATAAATCTAAAAGCACAATGGAAGATACATTTTTAAGACAATCGAAAATTAACTTTTCAAACGAGGTTAATAATTACTATCCAGAAATTCTAACTGATGAAGCATTAGCGTTTATTACCGCACTTCATGAGAAATTCAATACTGAAAGACTGGAGATATTAGAACGTCGACTTGAACAACAAACAATTTTTGATAGCGGAAAGTTTCCAGAATTTCCTAAAGAAACTAAAGATGTAAGAACTTCAAATTGGACAGCAGGTACAGTCCCGCACGATTTACAAGATAGACGTGTAGAGATTACCGGACCAGTAGACAGAAAGATGATCATCAATGCTTTAAACTCTGGTGCCAAAACATTTATGGCAGATTTAGAAGACAGCACTGCCCCTTCTTGGAAAAACACTATTACAGGACAACAAAATTTAATAGATGCCAATAAAAAAACAATTTCTTTAATTGATACACAACGTAATAAATCGTATCAACTAAACGAGGAAACGGCTGTTTTACTTGTAAGACCAAGAGGTTTACATTTAAACGAAAGACACCTTCTGATTAACAATGAAGAAGCTTCTGGAAGTTTGGTTGACTTTGGCTTGTATGTATTCCATAATACTCAAACAATGCTTCAAAACGGAACTGCACCCTATTTTTACCTCCCAAAATTAGAACATTATACAGAAGCGCGCTGGTGGAACAAAGTTTTTGAATTTGCACAAGAGTTTTTAGAAGTGCCCAAAGGAACTTTTAAAGCAACCGTTTTGGTCGAAACAATTACCGCAAGTTTTCAACTGGATGAAATAATCTTTGAGCTTAAAGATCATATTGTTGGTTTGAATTGTGGTCGTTGGGATTATATTTTTTCCTATATCAAAAAATTTAGAAATCACCCCGATTTTGTAGTTCCAAATCGTGATCAAGTTACTATGACTTCACCATTTATGGATGCGTATTCAAAGTTGGTTATTCAACGTTGCCATAAAAGAGGAATTCTTGCAATAGGCGGAATGGCAGCGCAAGTTCCAATTAAAAATGATGTAGAAGCTAATGCAGCTGCTTTAGAAAAAGTAAGAAAAGACAAAGAGCGTGAAGTAAAAAACGGACACGATGGTACTTGGGTTGCACATCCTGCATTAGTAGCAGTTGCAATGGCTGAATTTAATAAGTATATGCCAACAGCAAACCAATTACAGGTAACACGCGACGACGTTATCATTACAGAAGCAGATTTAGTAGAAATACCAAAAGGAACTGTCTCAGAAGCAGGAGTTCGAAAAAACATTAATGTGGGTATTTTATACATCGAATCTTGGTTAAGAGGTCATGGTGCTGTAGCCCTTTATAATTTAATGGAAGATGCCGCAACAGCTGAAATTTCCAGAACTCAAGTTTGGCAATGGCTAAAAAACGAAGTACAGCTTGAAGATGGGAGAAAATTCAACATAGATTTATATAAGGAATTACTAGAGGATGAAGTGTCCAAGATCAGTACTGAAGTTGGAGAAGAAAATATAGAGAAAAGTAAATTTAAATTAGCTTTTGCGATTTTTGACGAACTAGTAATCTCAGAAAATTTTGAAGAATTTTTAACACTACCTGCTTACAAATACATATAAAAAACAATTCCGTGATTACGGTCTTAATCAATAGTATCTAATTATTAACAAAAAACAACCTAATACAAAATTATGAAAAATTTAGAACAAAGTAATTATAGTTCTGCTTTGCAAACTGTAAAAGATCTAAAAGCAAAGTATGGAAATACTTGGAACGCAATTAATCCTGAAAGCGCAGCAAGGATGGTTACTCAAAATCGATTTAAGACAGGCTTAGATATTGCAAAATACACAGCAGCTATCATGAGAAAAGACATGGCAGAGTATGATGCAAATGCTTCTAAATATACACAGTCACTAGGTTGCTGGCATGGTTTTGTTGCACAACAAAATATGATTGCAGTTAAAAAGCACCACAAAACAACCAATAAAAGCTATTTGTATTTATCAGGTTGGATGGTTGCTGCCTTACGTTCAGAATTTGGACCTTTGCCAGATCAATCGATGCACGAAAAAACATCTGTTCCAGCATTAATAAAGGAAATTTACGATTTCTTGCGTCAAGCAGATGCAATTGAGTTAAATGACTTATTCAGAAGACTTGAAAAAGGAGAAAATGTACAAGATCAAATCGATAATTTCGAAACACATATAGTTCCTATTATTGCTGATATTGATGCAGGTTTTGGAAATGAAGAAGCGACTTACTTGCTAACTAAAAAAATGATTGAGGCTGGCGCTTGCGCAATTCAAGTTGAAAATCAAGTTTCGGATGCTAAACAATGCGGGCATCAAGATGGAAAAGTTACTGTACCTCATGAAGATTTTATTGCTAAAATTAATGCTATTCGATATGCATTTTTAGAATTAGGTGTAGATGACGGAATTATTGTTGCAAGAACTGATTCAGAAGGCGCAAGTCTTACTCAAAAGTTGCCAGTTACCAAGGAGCCAGGAGACTTAGCTTCTCAATATTTAGCTTTTGTAGAAGCAGAAGAAATAAGTATTACTGATGCTAAAGAAGATGATGTCCTACTTAAAAGAGATGGTAAATTAGTACGTCCTGTGAGATTAACAAACGGTTTGTATCAGTTTAAAGAAGGTACTAATATCGATAGAGTTGTTTTAGATTGTATTACGAGTCTACAAAACGGAGCCGATCTTTTATGGATTGAAACTCCAACACCAGATGTGAAGCAAATCGCAAGTATGGTGAACAGAATTAAAGAAGCGGTTCCAAATGCCAAATTGGTCTATAACAACTCCCCTTCTTTTAACTGGACATTAAACTTCCGTAATCAGGCTTATGACGAAATGCTTGCAGCAGGTGATGACGTAACGAACTACGATAGATCTAATTTGATGGATTCAGAGTATGATGATTCAGACTTATGCCGTCGAGCAGATGACAAAATTAAAACCTTCCAAATGGATAGTTCAAAAGAAGCTGGAGTTTTCCATCATTTAATTACCTTACCTACATATCATACAACAGCGCTTCATATGAATGATTTAGCGAAAGGTTATTTTGGAGAAGAAGGTATGTTGGCTTACGTAAAAGGTGTTCAAAGACAAGAAATTCGCAAAGGAGTTGCCTGTGTAAAACATCAAAGAATGGCAGGGTCAAATCTTGGTGATGATCATAAAACATTCTTCGCTGGCGATAATGCTTTAAAAGCGGATGGAGCAAAAAACACAAGTGATCAATTTGAAAGTAAAAAAAATGAACAAAAACGTGAACTTGTATAAGAAAAATATTTTTTTATACTAGGTAATGATAAAGGCAACATGATTACATGTTGCCTTTTCATTTTTTATCATATAATATAATGTCTTAAATTTTCAATATGAATATAGTAGCAACTGCAGACCTTTGGGATGAGAACGAAGCACTTCTTAGTTGTGTTGATCCTATTTTTAATCATTTTGGTAACAAAAAAGCTTTTTCAGGAAAAATCAGCACCATAAAATTATTTGAAGACAATTCATTAGTCCGAAAACAATTAGAACTTGACGGAAACGGTAAAGTACTCGTAATTGATGGCGGTGGCTCTTTACGCTGTGCGTTGGTAGGCGATCAATTAGCTCTTTTGGCAATACAAAATAACTGGGAGGGTCTTATCGTAAACGGATGCATTCGTGATAGTCAAGTTATTAATTCACTGGATATTGGTATAAAAGCCTTAAACACTTGTCCCGTTAAAAGCATAAAACGTAATCAGGGAGAAATAAATATTTTAGTAGAATTTGGGGGTATTACATTTATTGCAGGTGAATATATTTATGCCGATGCTGATGGAATACTTGTAAGTCAACAAAATTTATTAAAATAAAAATATATGAAAGCTAGAAAATTATTGATGATTCCTGGTCCTATCGAATTTGAACCAGAGGTTTTACAAGCAATGGGAATGGCTACAATGAGTCATGTGGCTCCAGATTTTATTGAAGTTTTTGGAAATAGCCTTGAATTAATGAGAGAAGTTTGGAAGTCCCCAACAGGCCAACCATTTATCGTTGCGGGAACGGTTACGCTGGCTATGGACATGACTGCTGCCAACCTCATTGAAAAAGGAGATAATGTACTAGTCATTTCTTCGGGTTATTTTGGTAATCGATTCAAAGATATTTTAGATCGTTATGGTGCAAACACAACACTATTAGAAGCTCCTTTAGGTGAAAATGTACCTCTTGAAGTTATAGAACGTGAACTAAAAACAAAACAGTATAAAGCATTAACAGTTAATCATGTAGACACCTCTACAGGGATAATAGTAGATCCAAAACCTTTAGCTCATTTAGCCAAAAAATACAATATCTTAAGCATTCTAGATGGCGTATGCTCTGTGGCTGGCGAAGAATTAAAACAGGACGAATGGGGAGTTGATGTTGTCTTAGCAGCCTCTCAAAAAGCAATTGGTGTACCGCCAGGTCTTGCGCTGTTAATGGTCTCAGAAAAAGCAATGCAAGTGTGGAAAAACAGAAAAACAGCTGTGCCTAATTACTATGCAGACTGGAATAATTGGTTGCCTATAATGAAAGCTTATGAAGAAAGAAGACCTTCTTATTTTGGAACACCAGCAGTTAATTTAATAGTAGCATTAGAAACTAGCTTGAAAATTATATGTAAAGAAGGTATGGACAAAAGAGTAAAAAGACATCAAAGTTTAGCATCGGCCTTTAGAGCAGCTTTAGCCTCTTTAAACCTAACTATATTGCCAAAAACAAATGCAACAGCCGCCAATACCTTAACAGCAATATATTATCCAAAAGGTGTAGACGGATCCGCATTAAGTTCTAAAATGACTGATAGTAATGTCATCATTGCAGGAGGTTTATTGGCCGATATAAAAGCTTCTTATTTTAGAGTTGGCCATATGGGATCCGTATCTGCAAATGACCTTCTTGCTGTATTAGGAGCTTTAGAACGTGCTTTATCGGAACTAGGTCAGCCTTTCGAAATGGGAAAAAGTTTGCGAACTTTTCAAATGGAGCTTTTGAAAGCAAATTAGTATAATCCGCTTTTTAACAGCAATCAACCACATGGATTTTCTTTTTATGCAGTTTTTGTTTTTGGTCAATTTTTTATGTTTTGCAACTAATATACTGAAAAAAATAAAGTATTATAGTAAAAGGTGGCTATAACTCTTAATCATTGATTCACTCTGTGGTAGCAGAAAGTTTTAGTAATGGGATTTCATAGTATAGCAATTTAACGAATCAATTGTGGTGATTTATTGAAACAGATGTAATGATACTATTTTGAAATACCTAATTTTAAATATGACCTGTTCTTTTCCAATTTTTTTCACTTTACCTTTAAACCTTTATCTCTTTTTAACGTCTAACTTTCATGGCTATCAATCCTGCTGTTTACTGTTATTAGTAAGTCAGCTATTCTTTATTTCTAGCAAAAAAAGCTAGCAATGACTATATAATATTGATAAATAGTGATTTAAACCCTATTTTAATAGAAATACTTGTATGTACAAACGTTAAATAAAAACTAAGGTATCTTATATTACGCTTGTAAATCCTAAATTTGTTTTTTAACATAAAATTACAATGAACTAATACTACTTTACACAATTACTATGAAAATAAAATACGTACTATACACTTTATTATTTGTTGGTTTCGGTGCTTTTATCACGTACAGAATTGTAGAAAACAGGGCGGATTCAAACACCGCTATGGCTAATAGCGAAAAACCTAAAGCCATGCGTTTGTCCGGAATTGTGGTGCAACTCCAAACTTTTGACAATAATCTATCACTTTCGGGCTCGATTGAAGCCAATGAACAGGTAGAAATTCGCTCAGAAATATCCGGAATAGTGGAAAGCATTAATTTTCAAGAAGGTAGCAATGTCAGTAAAGGTCAATTGCTCTTCAAGGTTAACGATACTGAGTTAAGAGCGCAATTGAGTCAATCCAATACCAAAGAAAGCTTAGCTTCTGAAAACGAAAGAAGGGCCAAACTGTTGTTGCAAAAGGAAGCCATCAGCCAGGAGGAATATGATGTCGCTAGAGCTGAACACGCCTCCACAAAAGCACAGAGCCAGTTGATACAAGCACAAATCGCTAAAACTGCTGTAAGAGCGCCATTTTCAGGTAGAATTGGTTTGCGTTCCATTTCTGTAGGTACTTATATCACAGCTACTGTTTTAGTGGCTAACCTAGTGAACATTGGTAAACTAAAAATAACCTTTTCCATTCCTGAAAAATATGTCAATGAGTTGAATCCTAATTCTACTATACTATTTACTGTCACTGGTAGTAATAAAAAATATACTGCAAAGATATATGCGATTGAACCTATAATTGAGATTGCCACTAGAACTTTACAAGTTCGCGCTATCACAGACAATAAGGACGGCAAATTATTGCCAGGGACATTTGCAAATGTGGAGTTACCACTAGATGTAATTAAAGATGCTATCGTTGTCCCTACACAAGCGGTAATTCCGGTTCAAAATGGTAAGAAGGTTTTTATTTCTGATATGGGGAAAGCCAAACAAGTTATGGTAGAAACTGCTACCAGAACGGATGCTTCGTTATTGATTATATCAGGTCTTAAAGCGGGCGATACAGTAATCACAACTGGTGTTATGTCTTTAAAAAATGATGCTCCAGTAAAAATAATAGTCCAAAAATAGATTTTAGCCTAAGTCTTTAAAATCAAGAATCATAAATTTAGAAACTAAATGAGTTTATCTACATTAAGTATTAAAAGACCCGTAATGACAATTGTTATGAATTTAACGATTGTTTTGTTTGGGATAATTGGATATAGCTACCTTGGCGTTAGAGAATTCCCTTCAATAGATCCCGCCCAGGTTTCTATTAGGACAAATTATACCGGTGCTAATAGTGACATTATCGAATCTCAAATTACGGAACCACTTGAAAAAGCAATTAATTCAATAGACGGAATTAGAAACATCACCTCTTCCAGTTCTCAAGGAAGCAGTTCCATTACAGTTGAGTTTAATCTGGATAAGGATCTTGAAGAAGCGGCTAATGACGTACGTGACAAGGTATCCCAAGCCATCCGTAGCTTACCACAAGACATTGATGCACCGCCAGTAGTTTCTAAGGCTGATGCCAATAGTGATGCGATTATTTCGATGACGGTACAAAGCGATACCCGCAGTCCTCTGGAACTGAGTGATTATGCCGAAAATGTAATATCCCAGCGTCTAGAGACCATCCCTGGAGTGAGCGGAGTACAAATTTGGGGACAAAAGCGCTATGCTATGCGTTTATGGATTGATCCAGTAAAATTGGCATCCTATGGACTTACGGTTGCTGAAGTAAGAACCGCTTTAAATGAACAAAATGTAGAATTACCCTCAGGGAAATTAACCGGTGACAATACGGAACTGACGGTAAAAACAATAGGAAACCTTGCAACTGCTCAAGCGTTCAACAATATAATAATTCGAACAGACGGAGCAACAATTGTTCGCTTAAGCGATATTGGAAAAGCAGAACTTGGTCCTGAAAATATAGAAACCAAATTGAGCCAATCCGGTATGCCCCTAATTGGCCTAGCTATTGTACCCCGTCCGGGAGCAAATTATTTGGATATTTCGAAATCGTTTTACGAGCAATATGAAGCCTTAAAAAAAGACCTTCCTAAAGACATCAAATTAAATATTGCACTTGACAATACTATTTTTGTTAAGAAATCAGTACTGGAAGTTGCAGAGACATTAGGTATTTCAATTTTCTTGGTGATTTTAATCATCTACCTATTTTTTAGAGATTGGGCCATTGCTTTCAGACCTTTAATTGACATTCCAGTATCCTTGATTGCCACTTTCTTTATAATGTGGCTGTTTGGTTTTTCCATCAATGTGTTAACCTTATTAGCCATTGTTCTTGCCACGGGACTTGTGGTCGATGATGGAATTGTAGTCACCGAGAATATTTACAAAAAAGTCGAAGAAGGCATGTCGCCTATTGAGGCTGCCATCAAAGGGTCTAACGAAATATTCTTTGCCGTAATCTCCATTTCCATCACCTTGGCAGCTGTCTTCTTGCCCGTTATATTCCTTGAAGGTTTTGTGGGACGTCTGTTTCGAGAATTTGGAGTCGTTATTGGCGCGGCGGTACTAATATCGGCTTTTGTCTCTTTGACCTTGACGCCCATGCTGAATGCTTATTTAATGAAAGGCGGAGAACAAAGAAAATCGAAATTTTACATCTTAACAGAACCTTATTTTCAACAATTGAATAGCAATTATGCCGCTGCTTTAAGTAGATTTATGGCTAAAAAGTGGTTAAGTCTCCCTATTTTAATTGCATGTTTTGGATTGATATTTGTGTTTTATAATTTACTCCAAAAAGAAACAGCTCCCTATGATGACCGAAGTTCCTTGATTCTAAGAATGACCGCGCCTGAAGGTTCCAGCTACGAATATACGGACCGATTCATGCAGGAAATATCCAAATTAGTAGATGATTCTATTCCCCAGAAAAAAGTGAGTCTCGTTCTTACCTCTCCTGGTTTTGGTTCTTCAGCAGTAAATAGTGGTTTTATGAGACTCTCTCTCAAAGAGCCGAGCGAAAGAAAACTTAGCCAAGATGAAATTGCAGCGAAATTGACCCAATGGACCAAACAATATCCTGCTGCTAAAACATCAGTAACACAACAGCCTACTATCGCCGTAAACAGGCGAGGCGGCTTGCCGATTCAATACATTATACAAACACAAAATTTCAGTAAACTGGAACAGAAAATTCCAGAGTTTATGGAGGAAGCGGCCAACAACCCTACTTTTTCCATAACTGATGTAGATTTAAAATTCAATAAGCCTGAAATTAATGTTACCATTAATCGCGAAAAAGCGGAGAGTTTGGGAATCTCAGTAATCGATATTGCCCAGACCTTACAACTTTCTCTGAGCGGCCAGCGTTTTGGGTATTTCATGAAAAAAGGAAAACAATATCAGGTCATAGGTCAGTTTGACCAGAAAGACCGGGCAAAACCTTTAGATCTGACTTCTATGTATGTCAAAAACAATAAAGGCGACTTAATCCAAATGGATAATATTGTAAGTATTGAGGAACAAAGTAAACCTCCTCAGTTGTACCACAACAATCGCTTTATGGCAGCTACGGTCTCTGCGGGTCTCGCTCCAGGCAAAAGTATCAATGATGGGATTGAAGCTATGGAACAAATAAGAGCCAAAGTACTAGACGATACATTCACAACAGACTTAGGCGGAGAGTCTAGAGATTTTGTGGAAAGTAGTTCCAATACTTCTTTTGCATTTGGATTAGCACTACTATTGATATTTTTGATACTTGCGGCACAGTTCGAAAGTTTCATTGACCCGTTTATAATAATCTTGACAGTACCTATGGCAGTCGCAGGAGCTTTATTTTCCTTGTGGCTTTTTGACCAAACTTGGAATATATTCAGCCAGATTGGAACCGTAATGCTGATTGGTTTAGTGACTAAAAACGGAATTTTAATAGTCGAATTTGCTAATCAGCTACGAGAGCAAGGTAAACCTAAACTGGAGGCGATTCTGGAAGCGTCGGAAGCGCGTTTGAGACCTATTTTGATGACTAGTCTAGCAATTTCATTGGGAGCTTTACCTATAGCCTTGTCCCTAGGAGCAGCCTCAACCAGTAGAATAGGAATGGGAGTTGTTATCGTAGGGGGAACCGTTTTTTCTTTAGTATTAACCTTATTCGTGATTCCTGCACTCTATTTTATGTGGTCTAAAGCCAAAAAACACTATCCAGAATTTGAACACATCGAAGAATATGAAAATGAAAGTAAATAATAGGATGCCGTCAAAAATTATACTTAAAAGTTTGTTTTTATTTTTCTTTTGTATCCTGAAAAATGATGCTCAAGAAATTTTAACACCACAGGAAGCGATAAAAATCGCACTAGAAAACAATTTTGAAATTAAAATTGCCACAAATAACTTAACAATAAATCAAGCTAATGTTGCTATTGGAAATGCTGGTATGTTGCCTACAGTAACCGCAAGTATAGTTGATAACAAAAGTATTCAGAATAGCTCGCAAACACTTTTATCAGGTGGTTCAAACCAGTTAGATAATGCTTTAAACAATAGCTTAACCTATGGAGTTGGTCTAAATTGGACCATTTTTGATGGTTTTATGATGTTTGCGAAACTAGATCAATTAAAGGAATTGCAAAAATTAGGGGAAGCCCAACTAAAACTGACTGTGATTACAAAAGTCAGCGATGTAAATTCAACCTATTTTTATTTGGTTCAGCAACAACAGCAACTAGCAGCTTTAGATACAACTATTGTGATATCTAATCAGAGATTGGCACTTGCGCAAAATCGTTTTACCATTGGAAAAGCATCGAAGCTGGAAGTTTTAAATGCCCAAGTAGATTTAAACACCGATAAAGTTGCTCTTTTAAGACAAAATGAACTGTATGCAAATACTAAAATTTTATTGAATCAAATCTTAGCACGAGATACTACCACAGACTTTAGCGTTATTTCAGAGCTTAGTTTAAATGAGCAACTAATACTTTCAGAATTAAGTGCTTTAGCAGCAAAGCAAAATCCACAACTAGAGTCGCAGATAATAAATAAAAGAGTGTCTGAATTGCAATTAAAACAAATTAAAGCTGGGAGATACCCTGTAATAAGTGTCAATACCGCTTATAATATAAGGGAAACACAATCGAGTCTTGGCTTTGTTACACAATCTAATTCAAAGGGTTTAAATTATGGCTTTAGCGCTTCCTTAAACTTGTTTGATGGTCTTGCACAAAATAGAAGTGAGAAAATTGCTAAAATTCAAATTGAGAATGCAGAATTAGCAATAGAGCAGCAAAACGTCTCTTTAAATTCATTACTAGCTACATCTTATCAAACCTATCTAACCAATTTAGAATTAATCGAACTAGAAGAAACAAATGAAGCTATTGCCAAGCAGAATCTGGAAATCACTTTGGATAAATTTCGCATAGGTACTATCACTACTTTAGAATTCAGAACAGCTCAATTGAATTATGTGAATTCAAAAGTTCGTTATAGTAATGCACAGTTTCAGGCAAAATTATCCGAAATTGCACTGAAAGAATTGGCGGGAACCATTAATTTTTAAACACAGTACTCGTTGGTTTACTTCAATTTTAGTCATTTTTAAACCAAATTGAAACATCGATTTTATAAATTTGAAAGTCTCTTCACTTGATTATAGAAAACCATAGCTATGCAGATCCCAGAGTTGGGCTTTTCAACACTTTTTTACTATGTTTTTATGTGGTTGAGTATTTTATTTAGGATATTAATTGCTTTTATATTAATTACTGCTAACAGCATAAACACTATATAATATCGCATTTAAAGTTACGCTACAATAGTTTGTGTTTTTAATAGTATACCTTTCGACTTTAAGACTTTTAAACTTGCTTACATGATTTCTTACAACCCTAAAGACTGGATCACTTTTATTTTTCGATTTCACAAGGCAGATACTTTCCGACAACTAATTCCCTTGATGATTTTCATAGCAGCCTACTCTGCTGCGATAGCCTACCTCGAAATAGAATATTGGAATTTACCCCAAGACAGTCATGTGAAAAACATTTCCATCATGCACGGTATGTTGGGATTTGTAATTTCACTTTTGCTCGTTTTCAGAACAAATACTGCTTACGACCGCTGGTGGGAAGGACGAAAAATATGGGGTAGCTTAGTCAATAACTCTCGGAATTTGGCCCTTAAGCTATCAGCAATATTAAGTGAAGAGTCAGACCGCGCTTTTTTCAGGAAAATAATTCCCAGCTACGCCTCTATCTTGAACAAACATTTAAAAGACGAAGAAACCAGCCGACAACTTTTTGAAGATATTGTTATAGAACACCACAAGCACAGACCCAATCAAGTGGCAAAAATATTGTTTCACAAGATAAATGAGCTTTACAACTCAAAGAAAATAACGGGCGACCAACTCATAATCTTAAACCATGAGATACAATCCCTCACGGATATTTGTGGCGCTTGCGAACGAATAAAGAATACACCCATCCCCTATTCTTATAGTTCTTTCCTCAAGAAGTTCATCTTTTTTTATGTGATGACCTTGCCTTTTGGATATGTGTTTAATTTAGGATATTACGTAATCCCAGTAGTGATTTTTATCTTTTATGTGTTAGCCAGTTTAGAACTGATTGCCGAGGAAATCGAAGATCCCTTTGGCAATGATGCCAATGATTTACCCACCAAAAAGATAGC
>JBLIKQ010000016.1:0-37702 GCA_047635475.1 Porticoccaceae bacterium | reverse complement strand
GTCCATTCTTTTTGAAGAAAAATAGCATCAATTTGATAATCTGCAATTAGCTTTGGAATTACATTTTCAGGTATGTCGTGAAAAATTAGCAGCGAAATATTCTTCTCTGCCAAGTTATTTTTTAAATTCCTTATCGTCTCTAATAGAAATTTAGCTCTAAATTTTTCTGTTTTTTTAAAGCCATATTTATTTTTTTCAAATTGCCGAGGGTCAAGAAAATAAACACCAATTACTTTACCTTGCTTTTTACAAGCTTGAAATAGCGCGTTATTATCTTGAGTACGTAAGTCGTTTCTAAACCAAACTAAGTTATTCATATTTTTTTATTTTTGTTGAATTTATGAGTTGCGATGATATTTTAAGAATTAATGAAGATAGAATTTTTAAAAGTTTATTTAGATTTCTATATTTTTCGCTAAAATATTTCACTTCCTCCCAATTTTTCTCCCATTTTTATCTTCAGTAAAATGGCAATCCATAAGTAACACAAGTTTTGTGAGGTAGATTTCTTTTTTTTTGAGCCATATTCTAATAATGATTTAGTTGGTACTTCTGGTTTGCATAGGCATAACCGTCAATGAATAGCGGCAACGCATAACCATCAAGATCGTTTATAGTAACTACTTTTGCTCTATCGAACTGCAGACAATAATCTTTGTGTAATAAATATCTTTCAAAAAATATATTCTCAATCGTTGCAATAATAAGAACAGTATCATTTTCAGCAATATGGTATTGGTTTACATATTTGCACAGTA
This sequence comes from Porticoccaceae bacterium, assembly GCA_047635475.1. Lineage (GTDB taxonomy): Bacteria > Bacteroidota > Bacteroidia > Flavobacteriales > Flavobacteriaceae > Flavobacterium. Next base: position 36,944 of record JBLIKQ010000016.1, on the reverse strand, counting down.
ATTGAAGTGGACTGTTTTTTACAAAGGGAATTTCTATAGTTTCTTTATATTCTTTTTCAAGATTTGTCTTATCAAATTCAGATATATTTTCATCATACCCAGCTGATGTATGATGCGCATAACTAATAATATTTTCTGTTATGTGATTTACAGTAAAAAAGGGATTTTCTTTGAGGTTATTATTGGTATCGCGATTAACAGTTAACGATCGCGTAATAAAACCAATTATTGGTGGATTGCTACCAATGTGTGTTACGGTACTAAAAACAGCAATATTTACTACGTCTAACAATGATTTTGTAACAATTAGATTGGCTGATTTGTAACCTCTACACGAATTTATAAGATTAAGTAGTTTTACTTTATCCATTTTTTCTATGTCGTTTCGTGTAAAATTGTTCATAGTTTTAATTTAGACAAAGATATAAAATGTTTAATGTTTTTAAGTTAATAATAAACAAAAATGAATTTTTTTAAAACCATTTCTAATTGAAATGGCGATATTATAAATTATATTTTTTAAGAATTTTTGATTAAAAATAGTATAAATTGTCATATTCGTTATTATGATTAAATGCAAAATTTATTAAAAATTGTAATTGTCGGGTCAGGTATAATAGGAACTTTATTAGCATTTTACCATAAAAAACGAGGGCATACAGTTCACGTTCATGATTGCAGTCTAGATATTAAAACAGTAGAATTTTCTTGTAGGCCTATTAATTTACCGATGTCTATTCATATCCACTACGCTTAATGGATGGCTATTGTGTTGAAAATTTTATTAATTTGTTTCAAAATTTAATGAACTAGTAAATACTTTTTAATTTTTTCAATCAGCTTAACTTACATGTTTCCGGCTGCTTTTCACTCTATTTATAAATATCCTTTGCCCGTCGGCCATCGATTTCCAATTTTGAAATATGATTTGTTGCCATGACAACTATTAATTGAAGGAACCGCTGTTGAAACAGATTTTTTTGAACCTCAAAAAGTCAACTTAAAGGATGTTTTGGCTGTTCACCCTAAGGTGTATGTTTCACAATTAATAGAATTAAATTTAGATGTAAAAGTCGCAAGGAAAATAGGTTTTCTACTTTCTAAAAAATTGATTAAAAGAGAATTAATTATAGACCAATGCACAATTTTTGGATGTGAGAAAGCGTTTGAGACCAAAATTGTTTTCAACTTTGCTGGTGGAACTCATCATGCCTTTTCAAACAGTGGCGAAGCATTTTGCTTGTTAAATGACCAAGCCATAGCGGCACAATATTTATTAAATCATAAATTTGCTTCAAAAATTTTGATTATCGATTTAGATGTTCATCAAGGAAATGGAACAGCAGATATATTCTCGAATAATAATACAGTTTTTACTTTTTCAATGCATGGAAAAACAAATTATCCTTTCAAAAAAGAAATTTCTGATTTGGATATTGCATTAAATGACCACACAAAAGACCAAGAGTATTTGTCGATTTTGACAGAAATTCTTCCTAAATTAATTGCAAAACAAAAGCCAGATTTTATTTTTTATTTGGCTGGTGTTGATATTTTAGCATCTGATAAATTGGGGAAACTATCTTGCACAATTGAAGGTTGCAAAAAACGTGATACTTTTGTCTTGTCTTTGTATCAAAAATTTAAAATTCCTGTTCAAGTAAGTATGGGTGGCGGCTATTCTCCCGAAATAAAAACAATCATAGAAGCACATGCAAATACTTTTCGAGCGGCAAGGAATATTTATTACTAAATGATAAAAAAGCACTTAGTTTGGGACCTGAAACAAATTAAGAAGAATTATATTGTGGGCAATATAAAAGAAAAGTTCTGATTGAAGATATTGACAGCTTTAAAGAATTCTTTGATCATGGTATAACAAAAGCATACATATAAATCAACATTAAAGAAAAGAAAATAAGAGAATCTATTGATGATTTTAAAAACAATAATATGAACTACTATCTAACTGTAAAAAATAAGATGCTCACGCTAATTTTTGTAAGTAGTTTTACTTTCGCACAAGTAAAAACTGAAGAAAATTGTGGCAACATCAAAACCAAAAGTAAAAGCAATATGACAAACCCAGAACAATTAAATGTGTTAAATACGCCATTAGCGTTGGCAAGCATCGACCCAATGACTGGGTTTTATAGAAACGGCTATTGCCAGACTGGCGCAAACGATACTGGATTACATGTCGTGGCAGCAGTAGTTACCGAAGGGTTTTTAAACTATTCTTTAACAAAAGGCAACGATTTAATTTCAGCGTATCCTAGCAGTGGATTTCCCGGGCTAAAACCAGGCGATACATGGTGTTTGTGCGTACTGCGATGGAAAGAAGCTTTCGAAGCGGGAGTTGCGCCGCCAGTAATCTTAGAGGCTACAAACATAAAAGCGCTACAACATGTTACGCTAGAGCAGTTACAAAGCGTCAAATAAACTGCCTAATTAAAATAATTTCGGACTTTGTGTTTGTTCTATTAGTTTGCGATTTTTGCGAAAGGCTAAACTTTTTTCATTGTCAATCAATAGAAGTTGTTTGTCAAGTAAATAGCCTTTAAGTAAAGCCAAAGCATTTTGTAATTGCGCTTCTGAAGCATATTTTGTAAATGGTTTTCCCACTTTAGTATCCCATTTATTATTTACTGTTACATCAAACGCTATGCGCAAATAGCAATGATTTCTGAAATTCAGTTCTTTATTATACTGTTTGTCAAGTACATTAGACAACACTGTAATATCAAACGCTAATTGTCTATTCGCTCCGTACATATTAAAAAAATAATTTTGTCAATATAATTATACAAAAATACCATAAGTTTTATAATTTTGATGAACAATGTTTTAAAGTGTTAAGTATATAATTGTCTATTAATCATAGTGCCAAAATCCATAAAATTATGTCAAAACGAACATCAATAAACGATATCAAAGATACCGAAGATTTAAACTTGCTTCATATTATTGTAAAAGATAAACGAAATGAAAAAAGAGCAAATGAAAAAAAAGAAAGACGCGATCGTCACTATGTAAAATTACTAATGAAATACGAACTGAAAAATAGCTAAAAGTCGAAGGTTTAAAAAGAAACAATGATTGAACTATTTAAAGATTTTTTTCTTCACTTTGATTTAATAGGTTTCAAACAATCTGATAGTACTCAATTTAATGCAATGGTATTTGAGACTACTGAGTTTGGCCGGTTCAAATTAAAGCCTCGAGATTCTCTGTTCTATTCTTAAACCACTGTATTTGCCTATCGATTTAGTAGAGTATTTAAAAAAAGATACTTTCTAAACAAACTAAAATTATCATCTGATTTCTTTAATTAGAGATCAATAAACTAAATTTAAATGAGTAAAGAAAATTTATTACAAAAAGAAAACAGTATTGTTCATGAACAAGTTTTGGTTGCAAATCAAAGTTATTCGGAAAGCTTTGGCGAAAAAGCAAACTTGCCAATGCCTCCAGGAAGGCAATTCGCAATTCTGACTTGTATGGACGCCCGCTTGGATCCTGCAAAGTATGCAGGACTTTCAGAAGGAGATGCACACGTTATTCGGAATGCAGGAGGAAGAGCCAGCGATGATGCGATACGTTCATTGATTATCTCAAATAAATTATTAGGAACTGCCGAATGGTTTGTGATTCACCACACTGATTGTGGAATGGAAACTTTTACAGATGCAATCATAAGAGATTTATTATCTACAAGTCTTTCTACAGCTACTGTTGATGCTAACGGATGGAGAAATGTAACGGAAGAAGGCGGTTCTCCCGAAGCAAAAAACATTTCGTTTCTAACAATCACCAATCAAGCAGAAAGCATTATTGAGGATGTAAAAAGAATTAAAAGCCATGCTTTGGTTCCTGCACATATTCCAGTTTATGGCTATCTTTATGATGTGAAAAGTGGAAAATTAATCGAAATTCCTGAAGCTACTGTTATTGGAAGAGCAAGTTAGATATTATTTTATTGCATTGTTTTTCTAAAGGAATAATAAATGGTACTGTCCGCTATCAATACCAAGTTGGTCATCATTGTCATTTTTACATAGGGTAAAATTAACTCTAATGATTTTATTTTCAAATTATTGAAAGTACAAAATAATTAAAGTACAGAGATGTAGTTTGGTACAGATAACGTACAATTATTTAAAATAAAACCACGCTGAAAACGTGGTTTTATTTTTTAACTAGGCTAACAGTTTAATTCAGATATTTGGTCTTAAAAATGGTAATGCTCGAGCAGGTTTTGTCTTTATACTTTTTTTCATTTAATATAAATTGGCGATTCTGCCGTTTCTATTAATTTTCCTATTGGTTCAGCATACAGCCCCTTGCTTTTTAGAATTGATTCCACTTTTTGAGCAGCCTTTTTCTTGACAGCAATTAATAGTCCACCGCTGGTTTGTGGATCACATAAAATATATCTTTGCTTTTCATTTTCAATCGTAAGTTTGTGACCGTAACTGTCCCAGTTTCTTAATGTACCTCCCGGAACGCATTTTTTATCGATATAGTCATGAATCTCTTTGAAAACAGGCACTTTACTATAATTAACAATGGCAGATACATTGCTTCCTTCACAAACTTCCAGTAAATGGCCCACTAGTCCAAATCCAGTTACATCAGTTAAGGCGGTCATTTCTTCCATTTCTGAAAGCTCTAAGCCAACATCATTTAAAATAATCATCGAATTAGCAGCAATGTCTTTATGTTCGTTTTCTAAAAGGCCTTTCTTTTGTGCCGTAGCTAAAATCCCAATACCCAGAGGTTTAGTTAGATAAAGAACAGAACCTGGTTCTGCTTTATCATTGCGTTTTAAATTAGAGATTACAACTGAGCCTGTAACTGCTAGTCCAAAAATAGGCTCTGGATTATCAATACTATGGCCACCGGCAATTATTATTCCTGCGTCAGCGCAGGCCTTTCTGCCTCCTTCCATTACTTGAGCCGCCACTTCAGGTGCTAACTTATCAATGGGCCATCCCAGTATTGCAATCGCCATTAATGGTTTTCCTCCCATAGCATATACATAACTTAGAGCATTAGTAGCTGCTATCCTTCCAAAAGTGAATGGGTCGTGTACTATAGGCAAGAAAAAATCAGTAGTACTTATGATTCCTGTACCATCTCCCATATTGTATACCGCAGCATCATCTCTAGTATCGTTACCCACTAAAAGCTGAGTGTCTTGCATTTTTGGGCTGTTAGATTCTAATATTGTAGTTAATACTTTTGGTGATAATTTGCATCCGCAACCTGCACCATGACTAAAACTTGTTAGTTTTATATCTTCGTTCATTTTTATTTAATTGAGTAAGTTTATTAAAAAATTGGCCGTTTCCACAGGATTGACGGTAGGAATTTTAAACTCTAGAATTTTAGAATTTGCGCGTTTTTGTAATCCTTTTAAGTAGTATTTATCATAATAAATTAGTGTAATCTCTACTACTTTATGATAATTTCTTTTTTCAAGCGCTTCTTGAGCAAATTTGGCATTATCGTATCCAAGCCTTTTAGTGATTCGACTAATAGCATCTGCTAATTTATCATGGCTAAGACTTGCATAAGTTATAACTAGATGATTTGTTCTATCCTCCAGAGGAACGTCTAAAAAATAGACTGGCATCTCAACCATTTTCGTGTAAAATGCGCCGGGAATCGCGATATTGCCGATCAACCTACTTTCATCTTCAATCCAAATGGGTAGATTATGATTTAAGTTCTGAAGTTCAGAAAATAAATTGTTTTCAAATTGCTCCGTTGTTGGCTGTGGCGGAAGGTCTATCCCACCAAAAGCTGAACCTCTATGATTTGCCAATCTTTCCAAATCAATCACTTGTTGCCCTTTCTTTTTTAAAGAATGGAGTATTTCAGTTTTACCAGTGCCGGTATATCCGCCAAGAACTTTAAGATGATAGGGTTGCTCAAAAAATTGTAGCACATAATTGCGGAAAGTTTTGTACCCTTTTTCGATAACGTAAACCTTTTCAAAACCATTCTCGATAAGATGATCGGCAAAAGCATTACTTCTCATTCCCCCACGCCAACAATGTATAGCAACCTCTTTTTCAGGCGCAATTGCAGCCGATTTAGTTATAAAATCATTCAGTTTGGGTTTCACATACGCAAATCCAATTTCAAAGGCTCTTTCTTTTGATTCTTTTTTGTAAGCGGTGCCCACTACTACTCGTTCTTCATCAGTAAATAATTCAAGATTAATAGCATTTGGAATGTGTCCTGCAGCAAATTCTCCAGGCGACCTCACGTCAATAAGTGGAATATGCTTTAAATTTCCAAAATAAAAGTCTATCGAGATGATTTGTTTCATTACAAAGTTTATGTAATGCTTCAAAGGTAAACTTATTTTAGCAAGGTATACTTTTTAAAAGTGTCGTTCGTGACTAATAAGAAATCATTTGAGGTTGAACTTTTTAGGCAATTCAACTATTTAATTCTTATTCAAATGACAATCAATTATAAGATTATCCCCGTGTTATAGTAAGTCTATAAGTTTATTTTGTAAGTTTTGCATTATTTACGGCTATTTACAACTAGCCTAACTTACTTTAATATAAAAAAAAGCCTCTACATTGCTGTAAAGGCTTTCATTTGCTCCCCTTATTGGAGAAAGTTACAATTTTAACGCGATGATAATTTACTTAACGGAAAGAAAAACAAAGGTTTAATAAATTAATTCTGAATATTGAATAAATTCAACAAATATAAATGCTAACGGGGCACATATCATACCAATAACCTTAAATTCATTTTTGAGGTCATTTTTATTTCATATCGACCTAAAAACCGTCACAAAATCAATTAATTGATTCGATTTTAAATCTATGTTGCCCACAAGTTGTACTAATGACCTCTAAAGAATTTTAGAGGTTTTTTTTACGGCATTTTTTCTACCAAATTTTCTAGAAATTCCAGTACTTGGTTTGAAAAAAAGTCTATAGGTTTCACAAAAACCGGTTCTATAATTAGTATCGTTTTTTTTGTTTATTATATTCTCTATAATCAGATCAATTATTCTATTTTTATAAAAAAATAGTATTTATGAAATTGTACTTAAAACCATTTGTAATCCTTTATTTCTTTTTTTTTGTTAGCTCTTGTATGTCTCAGTCGGGGTATTCTTTGCCACTAAAAGAGAAAGCTGTAATTATTGACAGTACATTTGTAAATTTAAAAGACTACACCGACGATTTTGTCTACGATATGAAATACGCTACCGAGGATAATTTTTTAAAATCTAAGCTGTATGATTGTGCAGAATGTTTTTTGCGGCTGAAGACTGTAAAAGCTCTAATTGAAGCCAATAAAGAATTCATCAAAAGAGGATATAGAATTAAGCTTTTTGATTGCTACCGACCTTTAGACATCCAAAAAAAGATGTGGAAAATTGTCTCAAATCCTATCTATGTAGCAGACCCCGCAAAAGGATCTATTCATAATAGAGGAGGGGCTGTAGATATCACTTTGGTTGACGCGGCGGGGACAGAACTTGATATGGGGACTCCGTTTGATTATTTCGGTATCGAAGCAAGTCATAATTATACTAGTCTCTCTGAGGAAGTACAAGAAAACAGGAAGTTACTCAAGGATGTAATGAGCATAGCTGAGTTTAGCTCCTTTGATTCTGAATGGTGGCACTATAATTTGAAATCAGGCTTGAATGATAGGATTTCAAATGTGAAATGGAATTGTGAATAATTACTCAATACAACGTAAATTATTTATGAAGTAAGTTTCAGGCTCATAGACTTGACTGTTCAACTCCGATTTCAACTCTTTTTTAATCACGTAATCTTCTGTTCCGGTAAAATATTTAATTCTCATCAAGGATACAGCAGAGTTTTTTAACTCTTCCATACTTCCTTTCATGAACATAAAGTTACCTACAGTTAATCTATTGTCAAAGTTTTTATCATCGCGAATCATTGTGCCGCAACTTTCTTCATCAATATGAATTAAAGTGATGATTTTCCCATTGTTTAATTGTAAAAATAATTTAGAATTTTTATCAAAACAATTTGCCTTCAAAAAGCCTTTACTTTTTTGTATTAATTGGATATTTAGAGTTGGTAGACCATCAGTTGAAGCAAGTGAAAAAAAGATATATTCTGAATTACCAGCAAAATTTTTCTCGGAAATCATGTATTCCCTAGTTGATTTATAGTCCCCAATTGAATCGGAAACATTAGTGCTATATTCACATGGTTTTTGCGCAAATACGGTAAAGTTTAAGAGTAGTAAAGTGATTGCAATTAGCTGTTTCATTTTCATTTTTTTTTGGTACAAATTAAAACTATTTTATCGTTATTTATATCAGTTGTGAAGAAACAATACACGTTACCTCCTTCTTTTATTTTCCATTTTTTACGGATATTTTCGACTGTATCAGGAAAATTCCTAGTTGTAATGTTTGCTTTTTTATTTTCTAAAAAAGTTTTCATCTCAATTTTACTGTAGGGAATAGAATTTTCAATTTGAAAGACCCTACCTGGAAATGGAATTAGTTTTTTTGATGTGTATAAATGAGAATGTTTGTGCAACTTATCCAAGTTGTAAAATATTCCCACTTCATCAAAGCCTCCTGATTTCATTATGGCATTATTGGGTTCGTATAAATACTTTAGTGGTAAACCGTAAGCTGGTGTTTTGACTTCTTCATCCAAGATAAGATTAAATGACTCTGTTTTTTCTTTTAGGATGTTAACTGTTTTAACGGTAACTTTTCCTGTGTAATTCAAGTGCAACTCCCATAAGAGTTCTTTTACCTCGTTTTCCAGAGCTACTATATGAATTGCTTCAACATGCTTGAGCTCTGATAATCCTGCGGAAATATCGAGAAGAGGCGCAGTTTTTACAAGTATGGCAGTTGTATTGTTAAAATAATAGTCAAGGTTTCCTGGAACATTTGGCAGGCAATCCTTAAGCATGAATACTTTGCCTTTGGCATCATTTCGTCTGGATGGGTCAACATAGACCCAGTCCCATTTTTGATTTAATAACACTAAAGTTGACGAGCTATCTCCTGGGTAGCAGCTGATGTTTTCGACCCCTAATTGTTCCAAATTGTGCTTGACTATATTTGAAAGTCCAGCGTCGATTTCGCAATGGGCGACAGTTTTTATTTTTTTTGAAAAATAATAATCATCCACACCAAACCCCCCAGTTAAATCGATCAGTGATTCTCCTGAAACGATGGAAGCTTTATGACTGGCGGTTTTTTCTGAAGAGGTTTGTTCAATTGAAATTTTACTTGGGTAAATAATATTTTTTGTAATAAACCAACTGGGTAACTTGTGCTTAGCTTTTGCTTTCGCTTCAATTTGATTTAATATAGAAATCCATTCGATATCCGGAAAAGGGTTTTTTTGAAGTGCCAAGGTTGAAATTCGTTTATCTGTATTACTATCAATAAAGGCTTGAATTTCGGGATTCAGAATCATTAAATCCAAAATTATAAGTTTTTAGTTAGGAGTCGAATAATCATGTACTCAGGAAAAAATTCTTTACCCATTACTTTTATTATAGTGTAAAAGGGGACCGCAACAATCATTCCTAATATACCAAAAAGGTAACCAGCGATTAAAATCACAAGGAATATTTCCAAGGGATGTGAACTGACACTTTTAGAAAAAATTATTGGTTGTGATAAATTGTTGTCGATGATTTGAATAATCCAAAATCCAATTAAAACGTAGATAGTAGTTGGTAAAATTTCCGATTGGAAATCACTTCCCAAATCACTTATCATTGTTAAAACAGCTGCTAATACAGACGCTATTAATGGACCAATATATGGAATAATGTTTAACAAAGCGCATAGAAAGGCAATGATAACGGCATTAGGAATGCCAAAAACAACTAAAACAATTAGGTACAAAATAAATACAATAAACAATTGCAATAACAATCCAATGAAATAGCGAGATAATAGGTAATTGATTTTATCTAACGAATTTAAAATTTTATCTTCATGGTTGTTGGGGATTAGTTTTTTGGCTCCTGTCATGAACACTATACGGTCTTTTAAAAAGAAAAAAGTAATAAATAGGACTGCTCCTAACCCAATCCCAAAACTACTGATTGTCCCCAGTATTGTATTTAAAAAATTAGGAATGAGGCTAAAGTTTATTTTTGAAGTAATATTAGCTTCTTTCAACATTTCATAGGAATCAATTTGATAGCTATCTAAAAACAATGCAAGTTGATTAATTAACTGCATTATATTTTTTTCAATTGCCGTGGTATTAAGAAGAGATAAGTTTTGACCTTGGGATAAAATCAACGGAATAAACATCATAATGAATCCCAATATAATAAGTATAAATAAAGTGACCGTTGCAATGGTGGCAAAAAGATGATTAAATTTTAAGCGCTTTTTGAAAAACTGTAGAATAGGAAGCCCTATCAAAGTTAGAATTAGTGAAACTGCTAAATAAATCAGCACAGTCTGTATTTTATAGAAAAAGAACAAGATTAAGCAGCTTAGCAGGACTGTTAATAATGCGCGAATAATCCCTTTTGATATAGTTTGTGATGTAATCATAACATGATTTATATTTGTGGATAAAGATAAATAAACTCGTTAACAAGTAGCGAGTTTATAAATCTTATATTATTGAAAATAAGATGCTAAAACCAGATATGGCTCAACCAGAGCAAGAAATATAGCTATCACTTTTAATTTTTGATCATTTGTAAGCATGTACATTCCTCTAGCAGGAGTACAAAAAATATAATTGACGGCTGTATTTTTTTAATAATTAAAGACATAACTGATTATGTTAGCTCCCATTTTTAGGGCTTTTTCACGAACTGCAGTCGGGTCATTATGTACTTCTGCATCTTCCCATCCATTACCTAAATCACACTCAAATGTATAAAGTAATACAAGTCTATTATTAGAAAAAATCCCAAACGCTTGAGGACGTTTTCCATCGTGCTCATGTATTTTGGGTAGTCCGTTAGTAAAAAGAAATGGTTTTTGAAAAATGGCGTGATTAGCAGGTATTTCAATCAAATCATTATTTGGGAATATTTTCTTTATTTCTTTTCTAATGTACTGGTCCATTCCGTAATTGTCGTCAATGTGAAGAAAACCGCCAGACAGCAGGTATTTATTGAGATTACTTACATCTGATTCACTAAAAATAACATTCCCGTGACCAGTCATGTGAAGAAAGGGATAGGAAAAAATGTCTGCGCTTCCGGGCGCGACAGTTGCGGGTTTAACGTTTATACGTGTACTGATGTTGCTGTTGCAATATTTAATTAAATTGGGAAGCGATGTGGGATTGGCATACCAATCCCCACCACCACTATATTTTACCAATGCGATTTCTTGAGAAAAGGAAGCGATAGAGATTAACAGTAAAACTGAATATATTCTTTTCATAATTCTTTTTTAAATAGGGTTACTATTCATTAAAAAACACGATGCTATGACAGGCTACTACAGCAGCAGTTTCTGTCCTAAGTCTGGTATTTCCGAGCGATACAGCTACATATTTATTTTCAATTGCCAATGCAATTTCTTTCTCCGAAAAATCACCTTCGGGACCAATTAGCAGGGTGACACTTTCATTAGGTTTTAAAACTGATTTCAATGTTTTCTTATCCGTTTCTTCGCAATGCGCAATCAATTGTAAACCTTCGCTTTCATGTTTTAAAAATTCCTTAAAAGTAACGGCTTCATTCAATTTCGGTAGATATAATCCGTTAGCCTGCTTCATGGCAGTCAAAATAATTTTGTCAAAGCGATCATTTTTGACTATTTTTCGTTCAGAACGGTCGCAAATAATGGGGGTGATTTCATTGACGCCAATCTCGGTTGCTTTCTCCAGAAACCATTCGTAACGATCATTCATTTTTGTCGGTGCAACTGCAAGATGCAAGTGAAATTTTGAGGATGGTTTTTTTTCGAATGAAATAACTTTAACGGTACATTTACTGTCGGAGGCCAAGGTGATTTCAGTTTCAAATAAATAGCCTGATCCATTAGTCACAAATAAGACATCGCTATCTTTTTTTCGCAATACTTTTATGATATGTTTGCTTTCCTCTTTGTCAAAAGAAAAGGTTTCAGTCGTCTCGTCAATATTTGGATTGTAAAATAATTGCATAATTTAGAATTGAATTCGTGCTTTTGAAACAACGGCTGATGTTTCGAATTTTTGTGATAAAAACTTTTGATAACCTACAATTCCTATCATTGCAGCATTATCTGTGGTGTATTCGAATTTTGGGATAAACGTTTTCCAACCGTATTTTTGTTCGGCTTCTTGTAAAGTTTTTCTAATACCGGAATTAGCCGAAACACCTCCGCCAATAGCAACTTGTTTTATGCCAGTTTCTTTTACAGCGAATTTTAATTTATCCATCAAAATTTCAACTATTGTATACTGTATAGAGGCGCAAATGTCGTTTAGATTCTCCTCTATAAAATTTGGATTCTCGAGTTTTTTCTTCTGTACAAAATATAAAATCGCTGTTTTAAGACCAGAAAAACTAAAATTCAATCCGGGTACTTTCGGTTTTGTAAACACAAAAGCTTTTGGATTTCCCAATTGCGCATATTTGTCAACCAATGGGCCGCCAGGATAGGGTAGTCCTAGTATTTTTGCGCTTTTGTCAAAAGCTTCACCTACGGCATCATCTGTTGTTTCTCCAATTATGGTTAAGTCAAAATAATCTTTCACTTCTACAATCTGTGTATGGCCGCCACTTATGGTCAATGCCAAAAATGGGAAGCTTGGTTTTTCATATCCTTCTTCGCTGATAAAATGCGCCAAAATATGGGCATGCATATGATTTACTGCAATAAGGGGTATTTGTAGAGCTAAAGCCATGGATTTGGCAAAAGAACTTCCCACCAGTAATGACCCCATTAACCCAGGACCTTGGGTAAACGCTATCGCTGACAACTGTTCCTTTTTAATGTTGGCATTTCGAAGTGCCGCATCAATTACGGGTACAATATTTTGCTGGTGTGCACGAGAAGCTAATTCCGGCACAACACCACCATATTGCGCATGTATTAATTGATTTGCAACAACATTCGACAGAACTTTATCGTTGTGTAAAACTGCTGCTGCAGTATCATCACAGGAACTTTCGATAGCTAAAATAAAAACCTCGGAATTTTGCATAAAAGGGCACAAATTTTGAATTATATTTGACAGGCCGATTTTATTTTTTTATTTTTACGGCGAGTCCAAAATTAAAGAATTTTTATTAAAGCTGCCGCTCTTTCAATAGGCAAATTGATAAATAAAACAAATATAACAGCAGATAGGTATCAAAAAATTCATTAAAATAATTTTTCGTTTTATTCTTGGGATTATCGTACTATTATTGGTACTTGGTATTGCGCTTTCGATGCCTTTTATTCAGACTAAAATAGCTCAGTATTTCGCCAATAGTATCAATAAAGACTACGGTACAGATATCGCTATTGAAGGGATTCGAGTTTCTGTTTTTGGCGGTGTAAAATTTAAGAATGTCTTAATTTTAGATCATCATAACGATACACTTATTTATTCTAAGATTATTAACACCAATATTTTAGGAGGAAAAAAAATATTGGACGGTGATTTGATTTTTGGTACTACACGTTTAGACGGCTTGTTATTTAATTTGAAAACTTATAAGAATGAAAAAGAAACCAATATTGATAAATTCATAAATGCTTTTGATACTGGAAAAGCATCAGGCAGACGTTTCTTGCTAAAGTTAAGTAGAGCAACTATTTCAAATGGGCATTTTATCTTGACCGATGAGAATAAGAAAAACCCAAGAGATATTGACTTTACAAGGCTCAATACCAGTATTAGCAATTTTATAATATATGGTGCAACGGTCAAAACAACGATTAATAGCATGTCTTTTCAAGACTATCGTGGTTTATATTTAGTGAACTTAAGTTCTAAGTTTAGTTACACTAAAAAAAGTATAAAGCTTGAAGAACTAGATCTATCTACCAAGGAATCAAAACTTAAAGCTGATATCGTTTTAAACTATAAAATAGAAGACTTTTCGAACTTTACGGATAAGGTGCAGTTTGACGCGAAGATTAAATCTTTAAGATTGGCTTCTAACGATATCAGAAATTTTTATAATGAATTAGGCAAGAACCAATACTTTACAATTAAAGCAAGAATTAAAGGAACATTAAACAATTTAAATATTACAAAATTGGTGCTTGTCGACTCCAATAAATCTCAGATAGTCGCTGATATAAACTTTAAAAACCTGTTTGGGAAAGAGGAACAAAGATTTTATATGAACGGGAGATTTGAAAAAATTTCAAGTAGCTATCAAAACTTGGTACGCTTACTTCCAAATGTTCTTGGCAAAAGATTACCAAAAGAGCTAAAAAAATTAGGAAATTTCTTTTTGGTCGGAAATTCTCAGTTAAGCGCAACTTTTCTTGATGCTGATTTTTCTATGGATACCGAGTTAGGAAAAGTGCAATCTCACTTGGAGATGGACCAAATTGATTTTATAGATAAAGCGTCCTATCTAGGTAAAATTATTTTGGAAGATTTCGACATTGGAACTTTATTGGAACGAAAAGACCTAGGTAAACTGACTATGAATATTGATATTGACGGTTCAGGTTTTACCGAAAAATATCTAAATACGGCAATAAAAGGGGATGTTACTAAAATAGATTTTAATAGCTACACTTATATTAATATAGTTTTAAACGGCAATCTAAAGGCTCCTAATTACAAAGGTCAAATTTCTGTAAATGACCCGAATCTAAATATGAACTTTGATGGGCTCCTGGATTTAAGCAACAAGGATAATAAATATGATTTTCATATCAACGTTGAAAACGCCGATTTGCACAATTTAAAACTGGTTAAGGATTCCATTTCAATTTTTAAAGGAGATGTCGTTGTTCAAGTAAGTGGTAACACAATCGAAAACCTAGAGGGAAACATTTATATCAAAAAAACTTCGTACCAAAATGAAAAAGATACTTACCGTTTTGATGATTTTAATATAAATTCTAGTTTTGATCAAGATCGGGTGCGCACAATTACCGTAGACTCTCCTGATATTGTTCAAGGTGAAATTGTGGGTAAATTTGAATTTGACCAATTGGGCAAGTTAGTTAAAAACGCTTTGGGTAGTTTGTATACAAACTTCGAGCCCGATAAGGTTGATAAAGGACAATTTTTGAAGTTTAGTTTCAGCATTTATAATAAAATAATTGAAATATTTTATCCTGAAATTTCCATAGGGTCAAATACTATAATAAGAGGAAACATTAAGTCCGATATGCAGGAGTTTAAACTCAATTTTAATTCGCCCAAAATTATCGCTTCGCAAAACATATTCGATAATATCCGCGTATCGATAGACAATAAAAATCCGCTTTACAATGCTTATATAGAGTTGGACAGCATCAAAACCAGGTACTATAAAGTTCGTGATTTCAGTTTGATAAATGTAACTATGAAGGACACCTTGTTCTTTAGATCTGAATTCAAGGGAGGTTCACAAGGGGAGGATTATTTTAACTTGAACCTTTACCATACCATAAATAAGAATAATGAAAATGTTTTAGGAATCAACAAGTCCGAGATGAAATTTAAGGATTACCTATGGTATTTGAATGAAAATGAAACTCCAAACAATCAGATTGTTTTTGATAAGTCTTTTAAAAACTTTAATATCGACGACATCATACTGTCTCATGAGAATCAGGCGATATCGCTCAAGGGAACCATAAAAGACAGAATAAACAAGGATTTAAAATTAAGCTTTAAAGATGTTGATTTGTTTAGAATTACTCCGGCAACGAGTAAATTTGTATTTAATGGAAACATAAATGGAGCAGTAAATTTCAAACAAAATAATGAAGTCTATAAACCAACGGCATCATTAGTGATAGATCAGTTAAATATTAATGAAACCGATCTTGGAGTTTTTAAATTCGATATTGAAGGGGATCAAAACTTAGAGAAATTCACGATAAATTCTTTATTAAAAAATGAAAGTTTAGAATCTCTTAATGCCGATGGGTTTTTCAAAATTGTAAATAAAGAGACGGTTCTTGATATGAATTTAAAGCTGGCTAAATTTAATTTAGGCTTGCTAAACTCACTTGGCGGCGATGTAGTATCGCATATCAGGGGCTTGGTTACGGGCAATGCCACAATCAGTGGTAATGTTAATAAGCCCGATATTAATGGGCGTCTTTATTTAGATGATGCCGGCTTGACGATACCTTATTTGAATGTAGACTATTTATTAAATTATCGATCAGTTGTGGATCTTACTGATCAAAGTTTTTTGTTTAGAAACAATACACTAACCGATTCAAAATTTGGCACAAAAGGCTTACTTAATGGAATTATTGAACATAATAATTTTGCGGATTGGAAATTTGATTTAGCGATTGAAGCCCAAAGGTTGCTAGTACTCGACACGAAAGACAGAGAAGATGCTGCTTATTATGGTACTGCCTTTATTGATGGTGGAGCTACGATTAAAGGCCCAATTAATGGCTTATTTATTAAGGTTGAGGCAAAATCCGAAAAAGGGACTGAAATTAAAATACCGATTAACTCCGCTGAAAGTGTTAGTGAGAATGCTTTCGTTCATTTTTTGACCGAAAAAGAAAAGTACAATATAAAAATGGGAATCATCGAGGATATGCGGGGATATAGGGGGCTTGAGTTAGAGTTTGATCTCGATATTACCCCCGAAGCTGAGATTGAAGTAATTTTAGATAGAGATTCAGGGCATGGTATGAAAGGAAAAGGTTTCGGTTCATTGCTGTTTAAGATCAATACATTGGGTAAATTTAATATGTGGGGAGATTTCCAGGCATATGAAGGGAGTTATAACTTCAAATATGGAGGACTTATAGACAAGAAATTTGATGTGAGAAAGGGTGGCTCTATTATATGGGAAGGAAACCCAATGAAGGCACAATTAAATTTAGATGCAGTATATAAAACGACCGCAAATCCAGCAGTTTTATTGCAAAACTCATCGTTTAATAGAAAAGTGCCTGTGGAGGTAATTATTGGAATTCATGGCGATTTGGCTAGTCCGGAACCTGATTTCAATATTGAGTTTCCTACGGTCAGCAATGTTTTAAAGTCCGAGATTCAGTATAAGCTTAATGATAAGGATGTGAGACAAACACAAGCTCTATATTTATTGTCGTCAGGTGGTTTTTTAAGTTCTGAAGGAGTGAGTCAGTCTGATTTTTCAGGTAGCTTGTTTGAAACAGCTTCCAGTTTATTGGGTGGAATAATTCAATCAGATAATGAAAAATTCAAGGTAGGCCTTAATTATATTTCGGCTGACCGACGAATAGGGAGAGAAACGGATGGCAGATTTGTAGCAACTATTTCTTCTAAAATTAATGAAAGGATAACAATTAATGGAAAAGTAGGGGTTCCATTTGGAGGTATAAACGAGTCTGCAATTGTGGGGGATGTAGAAATTCAATATCGGGTTAATGAAGATGGAACGCTGAACCTTCGACTGTTTAATAGAGAAAATGACATTAATTATATAGGGCAAGGAGTAGGGTATACGCAGGGGACTGGTGTTTCGTATGAAGTAGATTTTGACACCTTCAAAGAATTAATCAATAAAATATTTAAAAACCATATTTTGGGTAGAGAAAAGCCAGCGGCCGAACAATTTCAAGATTCGAATTTAGCTCCAGAATATATTAATTTTTCGAAGCGTACAGACCCACAAACTGAAGTTCCAAAAAAGAACCAAGAAGCGATAATTCGAGAGGAAGATTGATTTTTTTTACGTGAAACACTCTACAACATCTAATTATTAACTTTATCGCTTTGTTCATCAACAGCAGCTCATGTTAATTATATAATTTATTTATATTATCTTCATAGAATTTTGACTCCAAATTGGATCAAGATTATTTTTTCAACAAAGCACGCTGCAAATTGCTCTTTCATTTTTTTTTTTAGATTTTTTAAAAAAAGGGTGTGAGAATCTTGACGTCTAATTTGTTGAAGATAGTAGCGAAAAACGAACAATTTCTATCTAATATTTGTTGATTGTTATATAAAAATTTAAAAAAAATAACTTTTGTGAAAAAAACCTGTGTTTTTTTGATTTCAACAAAACTTATTAACGAAAACGTTTGAATTTAGTTCAGCTAACTAATTTAGTATAAACATAGAGCCAAAAATGCAATATCTTTGCTAATTTTACATTTTAATACTTAAATAATGCCAAAAACAATAAAAAAAGTAGGGGTTCTTACTTCTGGAGGAGACTCTCCTGGAATGAATGCAGCCATCAGATCGGTTGTTAGAACTTGTGCTTACCATAACATAGAATGTATAGGAATTTATAGAGGCTATCAGGGAATGATTGAAGGTGATTTCAAAGAAATGGGGCCTCGAAGTGTAAATAATATTGTCAATAAAGGCGGTACGGTTTTAAAATCCGCTCGTTCTCTAGAATTTAGGACAGCAGAAGGAAGAAAAAAAGCTCATCAACATCTTACAAAAGCCGGTATAGACGCTTTAGTTGTAATTGGAGGAGACGGAACATTTACTGGAGGTTTGATATTTAATGCGGAATTTGATTTTCCAGTAATGGGAATACCGGGAACTATTGACAATGATATATTTGGCACTAGTCACACTTTAGGTTATGATACTGCTTTAAACACGGTTGTAGAAGTTATAGATAAGATTCGAGATACTGCCAGTTCACATAACAGATTGTTTTTTGTTGAAGTTATGGGAAGAGATGCGGGCCATATTGCTTTGAATGCAGGAATTGGAGCAGGAGCAGAAGAGATTTTAATCCCCGAGGAAGACTTGGGATTGGATAGACTTCTGGATTCATTACAAAAAAGTAAAGCCTCAGGTAAATCTTCAAGTATTGTTGTAATTGCTGAAGGCGATAAAATTGGTAAAAACGTATTCGAACTAAAAGATTACGTAGAGGCAAATTTACCAGAATATGATGTAAGAGTTTCTGTACTAGGTCATATGCAGCGTGGTGGTTCCCCTTCTTGTTTTGATAGGGTTTTGGCCAGTAGGTTGGGTGTGAAAGCTGTCGAATCCTTATTAGAAGGAAAGTCAAATTATATGGTTGGCTTGCAAAATGATAAGGTGACATTAACGCCTTTAGAGCAAGCAATAAAGGGTAAAACTGAAATAGACAGAGAATTATTGAGGGTCTCGGATATAATGTCAACATAGAAAGGAATTAAAGTTTATTGTGAGGAAATTAGACTTTCAATAAGTTAAACAATAATAAAAATTTAAAAAGAAATGTCAAAAGTAAAATTAGGAATAAACGGTTTTGGTAGAATAGGAAGAATTGTTTTTAGAGAATCTTTTAATAGAGATAATTTAGAGGTAGTAGCAATCAACGATTTATTAGATGTAGATCATTTAGCTTACTTGTTGAAATATGATTCAGTTCACGGACGCTTTAATGGAACAGTTGAAGTTAAAGAAGGACAACTTTTTGTCAACGGAAAAAATATTCGTATTACTGCAGAAAGAAATCCAGCTGATCTGAAATGGAATGAAGTCGATGTTGATGTAGTCGCTGAATGTACTGGTTTTTTTACTACTATTGAAACTGCAAATGAGCATATCAAAGGCGGTGCGAAAAAAGTAATTATTTCAGCTCCATCCGGCGATGCTCCTATGTTTGTAATGGGTGTAAATCATGATAAAGCCCTAGCTTCTGATTTGATCGTTTCTAATGCTTCTTGTACAACTAACTGTTTAGCGCCATTAGTAAAGGTTATCAATGATAACTTTGGAATTGTTGAGGGGTTAATGACTACTGTTCATGCTACAACTTCAACTCAAATGACTACTGATGGTCCTTCTAGAAAAGACTGGAGAGGTGGACGTGCTGCATCATGTAACATCATCCCATCTTCTACAGGAGCTGCAAAAGCAGTAGGAAAAGTTATTCCTGAATTGAACGGAAAATTAACAGGTATGGCATTCCGTGTTCCTACTACTGATGTTTCTACAGTAGATTTAACCGTAAAAGTTTCTAAAGAAACTTCTTATGAAGAAATAATGGCAGTATTGAAAAAAGCATCTGAGACTACAATGAAAGGTATTCTAGGATATACGGAAGACTTAGTTGTTTCTCAAGATTTTGTTTCTGACCCAAGAACATCAATTGTTGATGCTAACGCTGGAATTGGATTGAATTCAACTTTCTTTAAAATCATTTCGTGGTATGATAACGAATATGGTTATTCAAGTAAGTTGATTGATTTAGCTGTACATATTTCAGCATTAAAATAATCTTATATATATTTATAAATCCCGTTATTTTATTTTAACGGGATTTTTCTTTTTTATTCTTATCTTAGATCAGTTTAGCTTGAACTGATTTTTTTAAAATAAAAACAGAAAAAAAACCAAGTCCTAAAACCAAAAACCTAAAAAGATGAGATTAATAGTTGATAGTGGTTCTACGAAAGCCGATTGGATAGCGATAGATGATAGTGGTAAAGTGTTGTTTACGACGCAAACGTTGGGACTAAACCCTGAGGTGCTTGAGGCAGATGATATTATTGAACGTATGAATGATCGTTTTGATATTTTGCAAAACAAGAAAAACGCAACACATTTATATTTTTATGGGGCAGGTTGTGGAACTGACAGAATGAAGCTTAACCTCTCTCAAGTTTTTAAAAACTATTTTACAAATGCAATAATTTCAGTCGAAGAGGATACTTATGCTGCTGTTTATGCTACTACACCTAAGGGGCAAAAAGCAATTGTTAGTATTTTGGGGACTGGATCAAACTGTAGTTATTTTGACGGTAAAGAGTTACATCAAAAAGTGCAGTCACTGGGTTATATTGTAATGGATGATTGTAGCGGAAATATTTTCGGGAAGGAATTAATTAGAAAATATTATTTCAATAAAATGCCAAAGGAATTGGCCGTAAAATTTGAAAAAGATTATGATTTAGATCCTGATTTCATTAAGAGTAAATTATACAAGGAGTCCAATCCTAATGCGTATTTGGCAACTTTTGCAAAGTTTTTAATCCAGCATAAAGACACCGAGTTTTGCAATAAGATTATTTTAAAAGGGATGAAGTCTTTTGTGAAAAATTATATAAGACAATATGAAAACTGCAAGGAAGTTCCTGTACATTTTGTAGGATCTATAGCTTTCTATTTAAAAGATGAACTGCAACAGACTTTCGATAAGTATGATATGAAGCTTGGAAATGTGCTACGTAGACCGATTGATGGACTAATTGCATATCATATAGCAAATAAATAAAAGAAGGCTGTCTATGGAAATCGCAATTATTGCCCATGATGGTAAAAAAGCAGATATGGTTCAGTTTCTTACTAAAAACATAACTGTTTTACAAAACGAGAAAATAAAACTCGTGGCAACTGGAACAACTGGAAGTAAAGCAGAGAGTGCAGGATTTAAAGTAAAAAAAATGCTTTCGGGACCTTTGGGAGGTGATGCCCAAATTGCTGCTAGAGTTGCAGAGGGTAAAACCAGTATGGTTTTGTTCTTCAAAGATCCTTTGGCTAGTTATGCCCACGAAGTAGACATAAATATGTTGCTCCGCGTATGTGATGTGCATAATGTAGCGATAGCCACAAATGAAGCAACAGCTCAGTTACTATTAAATGCTATAAAACAGCAATCATAGATATTTCTACATTTACATTTTTTGGCAAACATGCCACTTGAACCGTTTCACGTGCTGGAGCGGTTTTTTCGTTAAAATAGGAAGCATAAACGGTATTTATATTAGTAAAATCATTCATGTTCATAATGAATATGGTTGCTTTTACCACGTTTTCAAAGGTCATTCCCGCAGCGTCTAATACCGCTTTCATATTCTGCATTACCTGCTGCGTTTCAGCTTCGATGCTTTCTGTCACTAACACTCCCGTTTCTGGATGTAGTGCTATCTGACCGGAAGTGTATAGAGTATTTCCTTTAAGCACGGCCTGATTGTAAGGTCCTATAGGTGCTGGCGCTTTTTCTGTAAAAATTATTTTTTTCATGCTGTAGATGGATTATTGTTTGATGGTAATATTATATTTAAATTGAAATCAGCTGATGAAATTAAAAAATTAGCGATTTGTATTTGTACTTCTTTTATCCCATTTGATGTCACTTAGGACACCTGACTTTATACCAATAAAGAAGCCCCAATTTGCATTTGTTCCAAACGGTGTCCAGTTAAAGTCCATTCTCCAGCTCAGTAAGTCGCGCTCAAAACGCAATTGGGTGAAGGTAACTCCATTTTGCACGAAGTCATAACCAGTTGATATTCCAGCTTTCCATTTGGGTGTCAAATCAGTATTAGCTGAAATCATTATGGAGTTTCCAATGATCTTTTTCTCTCTATTATTGTTTCCATAAGTTAATGAATAGGCAAATGTCATATCCCAAGGTAGTTTCGAATTAAAGAACTCCGATATTTTGTCTTCTCCTTCGTCTTCGCTTCCATCAAATTGACTTCTGGTATTATCGTTTAGAACCGTATTTTGCCCGAAAAGATCATCTTCACGCCCCCCATTTCGCTGACTTTGATCATTTTTGCCTTTCTTATTGGTGTCTTTGTCCGTGCTTGAGAGAGAGTAATTTAAGGTCATATTAGCGCTAGTCATCCTAAATAGACTTCCGCCATTATTAATATTGAAAAGATTGATTCGATTTCCAGAATTGTCTATAGCATAGGGGTCTAGGGTTGCTCCAAAGTTTACATTCATTTTATTGTCTAACAACTGAGTTCCACCACTAACTCTGACTGGTGACCAGGCAAGGGCGGTTAGCCCGTCTGCATCCAAATTATAGCTGGTTGATAAATTCAAGTTGTTCAGTAGCATGATTTTTTTAGCTTCAATTTTAGTGCTGTCTTTGTCTTTTACTTTAGCTTCAAAAGTATTACTCAAGTCAAACCCCATCGTTTTTGAGTTGTTTAAACCTGGGGCTCCATAAATTCCCCCTTCAAATCGGGAATACTGCTTAGTTGTAGTTCCGCTTGCGTCCAAAGCATAAGTGTCATAATATTTGTCGAAACTAGGGGTATAACCATAGGATAATGATGGTCGCATGACGTGTCTAACGGCTTGTATTTTTTTATCTTCGCCAAAATTGAAAGTCCCGTAGATTGTGGTTCCTAAACTAGATGAAAACGAGTAAGTTCTAAAAGTATCAAAACCATTTACAGTTTTGTCGACTACTTTACTTTGGTCGGCGTCATAATTTCTTTCAATTGTTTTCGCAGACCAAACTTCCTCGTAGTTTAAAGAAGTTGATGCGCTGAAATATTTAAACAATTTAAAATTGGTACTTAAAGGTATACTATGCTGCATTCCTAACTGGGCATCTCTAAACATTTGAGGTTTAAAAAACAACGAATCGGTTGTAGTAATTGTATTTCGACCGCTTAAATTATATTGCAAATTTATATTCTTAATAAAACCTTTTTTAGTCCCATCCTTTCCTACGAAAGGATAGATACGATCTAAGCTAAACTGTAGTGTAGGTAACGTCATATTAATCACCTCCGTTTGTGTGTTTTGTGAATGTGTTGCAGACAATGACATTCTTACTTGCGGGACGGAGTTAAATATTTTTGAGTAGGAAATGGAGGAGTTTAACGTATTATTAAGATTGGAACCAATATTCATTTGGTTTATGGATTGTTTAAAATATTTACTGCTTCCAAGGTTAACGGATGCTGAGAAAGTAGAGTTTGGATTTGCTTTTGAATCTCTGGAATGGGACCATTGTAAATTATAAATTTTTTGCTTTAGATAATCAGGATATCCTCTTTCACTAGTTATTAGATTTTCGAATCTGAAATTCAGGTTGCCGCGGTAATTATATCTTTTTGCATAAGATGATTCGAAACGCATTCCGTAGCTACCATTGGTATAATAGTCTCCAGATACTGTTAAGTCGTAATGATCGTTTAAAGCAAAATAGTATCCTCCATTTTGTAATGAAAAGCCTCTGTTATTAGAGTCGTTGTAGCTAGGTAATATGAGTCCTGAGATATTAGTCTCTTTAGTCATTGGAAAATATGCGAAAGGCAAAGCAATTGGGGTTGGAACGTTCGCGATGACCATATTGGTTAATCCCGTCACTACTTTTTTACCTGGAATAAACTTTACTTTATTGGTTTGGAAATAATATTCTGGATTATCTATATTTTTAGAAGTCGTGAATCGAGCACCTTTTAAGAAGTAAACTGAATCGTTCTCTTTTCTTGTGATTTCGGCCTTGATTTTAAACTCACCTTGGTCTGATCTAGAATTCCATATTAGAGCCTTTTTTGTCTTAAAATTGAAACGGATAGAATCTGGTTCTATAACATTAGCACCTTGTTTAAAATTTGGGTATTGTATGTATTTTCCTGTAGAATCTTTAATTCTTCCAGCATACACTTCATTTTTTTCATAATCCAAAACGATTATTCCGGACTTTAGTTCAATATCTTGATAATATAGTTCGGCCTTATCGTAGAGCGTAATGAGTTTTTTATTTTGATCAATTCGGGCATATTGTTCGGCTTTGTATTTTACTTTTCCCTCAAGAAATGCTTTGGCTGGCTTTGTGCTGTCCTTTTTTAGGATGGTATCAGCCGGTTTTTTTAAGTCTGTAGTCCTTTGTACTTCATTATTAATTAACGTATTAGAGTTTGCTGCTTCATTTTTGGGTAGTATTACAGTTGTTTTTGTTGATATGTCTTGCGAATATAAGTGCCCATATCCCACTGTTAGGAAAAATGATAATAAAACGATATTAAATAAGTTTGTCTGCAAAGGTTTAAATGCTATTTTTGTACAACTATGGCCTGTTTTTTCAAATGTCAAACTTACAGATTATTTTTTGTCAAAAATAATCAAATAAAGGAATAAGTATCAGTGTGCCAATAAAATTAAAATTTACATATGAAATTCAATTGTTACAATCTTTTTTTGATAACGATTAGTATATTTTTGAGCACTAATTTCTTGTTTTCTCAAAATGACGAGGCTTTTACCATAGTGCTAGATGCTGGTCATGGTGGTAAAGATCCCGGAAACTCTTATCATGGATATACTGAAAAAGGCATCGCATTAAAAACTGTTCTTAAAGTAGGTAGTTTTTTGGAAAAAGTAGATAATTTCAAAATTATTTACACTCGTACGACTGATGTTTTTATTGAACTGTCCAATAGACCAAAAATTGCAAATAGAGCGAATGCTAACCTATTCGTTTCTATTCATTGTAACTCAGTAAAAAATTTCCAACCAAACGGAACAGAAACTTTCGTAATGGGTTTATCTCGGAGTGACCTTAATTTGGAGGTAGCAAAAAAGGAAAACTCCGTTATTTTATTAGAAGATAATTTTAAAGATACTTATCAAGGATTTGATCCAAATAAGCCAGAGTCTTTGATAGGGTTGACTATTTTACAAGAAGAAAACTTAAATAATAGTATTATCTTAGCTACTGAAATTCAAGATAATTTCACAAATAATTTAAAAAGAAATTCGAGAGGTATAAAGCAACAACCGCTTTGGGTTTTAGATGCGGTTTATATGCCCAGTGTTTTGATCGAGCTGGGGTTTTTATCAAATAAAAAGGAAGGTGAGTTTTTGAATTCAGAAGAAGGGCAAGATCAAATGGCATTGCAAATAGCCAATGCAATTGTTGCATATAAAAAGAAATATTTTGGAACCAGATGGGGCGTTGATAAAACAGCAAAAAATAGCAGCACAACTATAATTACTAACACAGCTTCAAATAGTAATGAAATTGTATACAAGGTGCAGCTATTAGCAAGCTCTAAAAAAGTGGCTTTAATATCAAGTAATTTTAAGGGATTAATTGGTGTAACGAGCACCTTCGATAATGAAATATATAGATACATGTATGGAGAAACATCTAACCTCGATAAAGCAAAAGAAATGCAAGCAGAAGCCAAAATCATTGGGTATCCAGATGCATTTGTAGTTAGATTTTAGTAAGGTAAGAGCGAGATATTATGTTTAATAAAAATAATTAAATCTGAAAAAATTAAATTTTGAAATTGATAAGTATTAATAATAGCACTTTAAAAGTATTGTTCTTTCTATCCTTTTGGTCTAGTAGTCTTTCTTTTGGTCAAAATAGTAACTTTAAAGTAACCCTAGATGCAGGCCACGGAGCACACGATTTTGGTGCAGTATATAATGGTCATGTCGAAAAGAAAATTGCTTTAGCAGTTGTTCTAAAAGTGGGAAAATTATTAGAGGCTAATTCGAAAGTGGATGTAACTTATACTAGGAAAACTGATGTTTTTATCGACCTAGTTGAAAGAGCTAATATTGCAAATAGGGCTAATGCCAATATTTTTGTTTCCATTCATTGTAATGCAAATCAAAATACCGCCGCTGATGGTACAGAAACCTATGTCATGGGTATGAATAAGGTTGCGTCGAATTTAGAGGCGGCAAAAAAGGAAAACTCTGTTATTACATTGGAGAAAGATTACAAGCGTAAATATGAGGGTTTTGATCCTAACTCTCCTGAAACAATGATTGGATTAACCTTGATGCAAGAGGAATACCTTGACAATAGTATTTCATTAGCAAGTAAAATAGAAAACTCGTTTGATAGACTTGGAAAACGGATTAGAGGAGGCGGTGTTAAACAAGCACCATTTATGGTACTGCACAAAGCCTATATGCCAAGAGTCTTAGTGGAAATGGGCTTTATTTCTAACTATAACGAAGGTAATTTGTTGGATTCCGAAGAGGGCCAAAATGACATTGCCAAAGCGATTGCTAGTGCAATCATCAGTTACAAAAATGAGTATTATGGAAATGGTGTTAGTGTGGAAACAGGCGAAACAATTCCTTCCCAAAAAAATATAGAAAATAGCAGTAAGGACAGTTCAACTTCAGTTGAATTTAAAAGACCAATAGTTAAGCAAGCTAACAATTCCAATGTCCTTTTTAAAGTTCAAATCTCAGCAAGTAGCAGAAAAATGGAATTGAGACCCACAAATTTTAAAGGATTAGACAATATCTCTATTGACTTCGATAGTAAGATATATAGATATATGTACGGAGAAACTTCAGATTATAATGAAGCAATGAAGTTACTAAGTCAAGCAAAGGAAAAAGGCTACAGTTCCGCTTTTTTGATTGCGTTTAAAAATAGAGAAAAGATTAGCATTCAAGAAGCAATTAAATTATAACAAGTTCATTATTTTATATTAGATTTGTAAAAAATACTTATATTTTGAAATTAACGAGAGAAATAAAAACGGCAATCTTAGTGATAACGTCAATATTGTTGTTTATTTGGGGATATAGTTTTTTAAAAGGAAGGGACCTTTTTACTAGCTATGTAACATTATATGCAGAATATGAAACTGTTGAAGGTTTAACTACATCTGCTCCTGTAACTCTAAATGGGTTAGTTATCGGTAAAGTAAATAATATTATTATTGTAGAAAGCAGTGGGAAGTTACTAGTTGAATTACAAATTAAAACTGATTTTCCAATTTCTAAATCTAGTGTTGCTGCTATCTATGAGCCAGGTTTTATTGCAGGCAAACAAATTGCAATTGAGCCAAATATTAAAGACAAGTCAGTTTCAGTAGATGGTCAAAGGCTAAAAGGAGAAATAAGATTAGGGCTTACAGAGACTGTAGGTAATAAATTAGTTCCTATTCAAGAAAAATTAGAAAAGATAATTGGTAATGCTGATGTCTTAATTAGCGGACTCAATAATGTTTTAGATAAGAAAGCTCAAGAAGACCTAGGAACAAGTCTGGGTGAATTGAGTGCCACTATGAAACAATTCCACAAAGCTTCAGTGAGTATGAATACGATTTTAGATAAAAATAAAGCTCAAATAACAGGAGTTGTTGCTAATTTTAATAAAATATCAGACAATTTTTCAAAAATATCAGATTCATTAAATAAAGCAGACTTAGGGAGAACGGTTAAAAGCTTAAATGAAACATTAGCTAAAGTGGACGAGATAATGAATGATTTAAATTCTGGAAGCGGTACTATGGGTAAATTGTTGAAGGACGAAGCCTTGTATAATAATTTGAATAAAACTTCTCAAGAGTTGGAGCTTTTACTGCAAGATGTTCGACTTCATCCAACAAGGTACATAAACGTTTCTCTTTTTGGAAAAAAAGACAAACCTTACAAAGCACCAAACATAGATACAATTTCACAATACAAAAACTAATTTTAATGAGTTATTTAGACAATATTTTATTTGCGATATTATTGGTCCTCGGATTTGGTTACTTTTTCAAGAGTATACAAAAGATTAAACGAAACATAAATCTAGGTATAGAGGTAGACCGGAAAGATAACCCAGGTGCTCGCTGGAAAAATATGGCAATGATTGCTATAGGACAGACCAAAATGGTAAAAAAACCAATTGCTGGAACACTTCATGTTGTTGTCTATTTGGGATTTATAATAATCAATATTGAGTTATTAGAGATCATCATTGATGGTTTATTTGGTACTCACAGAGTTTTTGCTTTTTTGGGGTCATTTTATGATGTATTAATAGCTTCTTTCGAAATTTTGGCACTTTTAGTTTTGGTGGCGGTAATTGTTTTTTGGATAAGAAGAAACGTGATAAAGTTGAGACGTTTCGTAATGGGCGATTTAAAAGGGTTTCCTAAAAACGATGCAAACTTCATCCTCTATTTTGAAGTTGTTTTAATGACATTGTTTTTATTAATGGACGCTGCTGATTTGCATTTACAAAATGTACCAGGAGGTTTTTCTCATTTTATAAAAGCAGGTTCTTTTCCGGTAAGTCAATTTATGGAGCCTTTATTCAACGGAATGGCAAATGAATCAGTGATGCTTCTTTTTGAAACTTTTTGGTGGTTGCATATTGTTGGGATATTAATTTTTATGAACTATTTGTATTTTTCGAAACACCTTCACATAATATTGGCCTTTCCAAATACGTATTTTGCTGATCTGAATGCTCTAGGGCAATTTGATAATTCAGAAGCAGTAACCAAAGAAGTTAAGATGATGATGGATCCAAATGCTGATCCATTTGCTGCTGCACCTGCAGCTTCTGAAGGGGATATTCCAAGTAAGTTTGGAGCCAGTGACATCCAGGACTTGAATTGGGTACAACTTTTAAATGCATATACCTGTACCGAGTGCGGAAGATGTACTTCTGCTTGTCCAGCTAACATGACGGGTAAGAAACTTTCGCCCCGAAAGATTATGATGGATACTAGGGATAGAATGGAAGAAGTAGGTAGAAATATTGATGCCAACAAGGGCGTTTTTATTCCAGACAACAAAACCTTGTTAAATGATTACATTACTCCTGAAGAACTTTGGGCTTGTACATCATGTAACGCCTGTGTTGAGGAATGTCCGGTAAACATAAGTCCTCTTTCTATTATTATGGATATGAGACGTTATTTAGTTATGGAACAAAGTGCGGCTCCAATGCCGTTAAATGCTATGATGACTAATATAGAGAATAATGGAGCCCCATGGCAATTCAACCAGCAGGACAGGTTAAATTGGAAAAACGAAAATTAAATATAAATGTCGAGAAATTCGTTGAAGAGTGTTTTACAAAAGACAGATTAAAAGCAGCCTAATTTTGTTCTAGGTAATGAAATTAGCATTCAGGTTTTTGATCACAGTCCTCACTAATAAATATTAGATTTCAGATTATCAAACAATGAAAATTTGATTTTTAAACTTTAAATAAAAATATATGTCAGAGAATTTAATAGTGCCAACTATGGCAGAAATGCTAGCTCAAGGGAAACAACCAGAAGTCTTGTTTTGGGTAGGTTGTGCAGGAAGTTTTGATGATAGAGCAAAGAAAATAACAAAAGCATTTGTACGAATTTTAAATCGTACTAATGTTTCTTTTGCTGTACTAGGCACGGAAGAAAGCTGTACTGGAGACCCTGCTAAAAGAGCGGGTAATGAATTTTTGTTTCAAATGCAAGCGATGATGAATATTGAAGTTCTCAATGCGTACGAAGCAAAAAAGATTGTTACCGCTTGTCCGCATTGTTTCAATACTATAAAAAATGAATATCCCGAATTGGGTGGGAAATATGAAGTAGTACATCACACTGAGTTTTTAAAATCTCTTTTAGATGATGGAAGATTGACAATCGAGGGAGGACAATTCAAAGGCAAAAAAATAACATTCCACGACCCCTGTTATTTAGGAAGAGCTAATAAGGTTTATGAAGCACCAAGAGAATTAATTCGCAAACTGGATGTCGAATTAGTTGAAATGAAACGTTCTAAAGCTAATGGATTATGTTGCGGAGCTGGCGGAGCTCAAATGTTTAAAGATGCAGAACCTGGAAACAAGGAGGTAAACATTGAAAGAACTGAAGAGGCATTAGAAACAAAACCGGATATAATAGCTGCGGGCTGCCCTTTTTGTAACACAATGATGACTGATGGTGTGAAAAATAAAGAAAAAGAGGGAGACGTAAAAGTGATGGACATTGCAGAGTTAATTGCTAATGCAGAAGATTTGTAATTAACGAACTAAAAATAAAATAGAAAGGTTAAAACGTTATTCGTTTTAACCTTTCTATTTTATTTTTTATGCTTGGTCGGACGTCTGTAAGATAGTTTTTTAAATGGATTTTATGATAGAATGAATTTTTAACGACGTAGATTTATTTATCTAAATTGAAAGCCTTATTTTTGTACGATAAATTAATATTATGCTAGTAGATTTTAACACACTTCCTGAAGAATCCAGAATATGGATCTATCAATCCAACCGCAAATTTTCGGATACCGAGTTTTCAGAAATAGAGATAGGATTAAAATCTTTTCTTGAAAATTGGGCTGCGCACGGTACTGGCTTAGTATCTTCATATCAACTTAAGTACAATCGTTTTATAGTTATTGCTATTGATCAAGATGTACAGGCAGCTACTGGATGTTCGATAGATGCGTCTGTAGAGTTCATTCAAAGTTTGGAAAAGAAATACAATGTTGATTTATTGGATAAAATGAATGTTACTTTCAAACTGGGAGAACACATTGCGCATAAACCATTAATTGATTTCAAGAAAATGGTAAAGGACAAAGCCGTTACTGAAAACACTGTTGTTTTCAATAACCTAATCAATAATATACAGGAATACAATGAATCTTGGGAAGTTCCAGCGATTGATAGCTGGCATAGCCGTTTTTTCTAAAACAAAGATACTTTAATGAAAAATACAGACATCAGAATTTACTTTCTCTATGTCTTATTTTTTTTTATAGCCAGTTGTAGTGGCATAAAACAAAATAAGTTGAAAGTAGTTGTTTCCCATATTCCTACTGATACTTTGGTAATTAACCATGCACAAAAAACTGCTGCCCCTTTTGATATATCAGATAACGGGAAAAAATGGGTAGACAGTATTTATTCTTCAATGAGCTTGGATGAGAAAATAGGGCAATTGTTTATGGTTGCTGCTTATTCAAATAAGGATGATGCCCATTTTAATAGCATTGAAAAACTCATCAAAGACAACAAGATTGGAGGTTTGATTTTCTTTCAAGGCGGGCCAGTGCATCAGGCTAAATTAACTAATTGTTTTCAAGCTAAATCAAAAGTTCCATTGTTCATTGGGAATGATGCCGAGTGGGGATTAGGTATGCGACTGGATTCAACTTACAGCTATCCTTATAATATGACACTCGGAGCGGTTCAAGACCTTAAACTCATTGAAAAAATAGGGGTTCAAATTGGAGAGCAAAGTAAAAGATTGGGGCTGCAATTTAATTTTGCTCCGGTAGTTGATATTAACACCAATCCCAAAAATCCTATTATAGGTTTTCGCTCCTTTGGAGAAGACAAGTATAAAGTGACCGAGAGGGCAATGGCTTTAATGAAAGGAATGCAGAGTGAAGGCATTTTTGCAACGGGAAAACACTTTCCAGGCCATGGTGATACCGAAACGGATTCTCACAAAGTCTTGCCGACGATTAACTTTTCGAAGGAAAGGTTAGAAATAATGGAGTTTTATCCATACAAGAAAATGTTTGAGGAAGGACTTTCCTCAGTGATGGTGGCGCACTTGAACGTACCAAGTTTGGAATCAAGAAGGAATTACCCGTCTTCTATTTCCTATAATGTGGTAACTAACATTCTTCAAAAAGAATTGGGTTTCAATGGTCTTATTTTTACCGATGCGCTTAACATGAAAGCGGTAAGCAACGTCAATAAAACAGAATTAGTAGATCTAAAAGCTTTTTTGGCGGGTAATGATATTTTATTATTTTCCAAAGATGTACCGTTGGCAATTGAAATTTTTAGAAAGGCATATCAAGACTCGTTATTGACCGAAAGAAGACTCGTTTTTTCGGTAAAGAAAATCCTTAAATTCAAATATTTAGCGGGTTTAAACTGTAACAAACCTATAGAAATAAAAAATTTGTATCAGGACCTTAATTCTTCCAAAAACGTGGCCTTGGAATATGCTTTGTATGAGAATTCGATCACCGTTCTAAAAAACACAAAGACGATTTTACCGGTCAAAGAGCTGGAAAATCAAAAAATAGCATACGTAAAAATGGGTGATGCAACAAACAGCACTTTCATTTCAACCCTTAATAAATATGCTGAAGTTACGGAGATATATGATGAAGACTTAGATAGTTTGCAAGTAAAATTAAAATCTTTCACTACCGTAATTATTGGATACCATAAATCTAATGTAGCATTTAAGAATTACGACTTCACAGCCGAAGAATTAGCAATGTTGGCATTTTTATCCAAAAAAAACAATGTAATTTTGGATGTTTTCGCATCTCCGTATTCATTGCTTCCCATCACCAACTTTGACAACTTGCAAGGATTAGTCGTTTCCTATCAAAATAGCGACATTGCTCAAGAAGTTTCTGCTGAGTTAATTTTTGGTGCGATAAGTTCAAAAGGAAAGCTACCGGTAACTATCTCTGCAGATTTCGTTGCTAATTTTGGTCTTTCCACTGAGAAGTTAAATGTATTGGGCTTTACGGCTCCCGAAAATGTAGGTATGAACTCGACTGTTTTATCCAAAATTGACGGTATTGCGCAAAAAGCAATTAATGGGAGAATGGCCCCCGGTATGCAGGTTCTTGTAGCAAGGAGAGGAAAAGTCGTCTTCCAGAAATCGTATGGTACTCATACTTATAATGCTGATGTGAAAGTTTCAAACACAGACCTCTATGATGTCGCTTCATTGACAAAGATTTTGTCGACTTTGCCAAATGCGATGCTGCAATATGAGGCCAAAAAAATAAATATGGAAACGAGATTAGATTCTATGTTGCCTATTTTTAAGAATTCAAATAAAAAAGACATTCGTTTTAAGGAATTATTATCCCATTATGCGCGATTGCAACCTTGGATCCCTTTTTATAAAGCTACCATAGATAAAAAGGGTAATCCTTTGGATTTATATTATAGAAAGGTTAAGGAAGATTTATTTTCAAGTAAGGTAGCGGACAGCCTTTTTTTAAAGAACGATTACCACGATACCATTATGAAAATAATTGCAGACACTAAGTTATTGCCTCAAAAAGTATACAAGTACAGCGACCTCACTTTTATAATCCTAAAAGAATATTTGGAAAATTTAACGAAAAAAAAACTAGATATATTAAGTTATGAGAATTTTTATAGACCCCTTGGCGCAAATAACACCATGTATAATCCGTTGCAAAAAGTGAAGAAGAGTAAAATTGCACCGACAGAAATTGATACTTATTTCCGACACCAAATTATACAGGGCTATGTCCATGATATGGGAGCTGCTATGGAAGGTGGAATTGGAGGTCACGCTGGCATTTTTTCTAATAGCATGGATGTTGCTAAAATAATGCAACTTTATTTGCAGAAAGGAAATTATGGCAACCGCCAGTATTTTTCCCAAAAGACTTTTGATGATTTCAATAGCTGTTATTTTTGTGCTGAAGGTAATCGTAGGGGAGTTGGGTTTGATAAACCACAGTTGGGGAATAAAGGGCCTACTTGTGGTTGTGCATCAATGACTAGTTTTGGTCACACCGGATTTACGGGAACTATGGCTTGGGCAGACCCCGTAACTGAAATTGTCTATATCTTTTTATCTAATCGAACTTATCCGAGTGATTCTGTAAATAAATTGTCAAGAGAAAATATCAGGGAGGATATACAAGAAATTATTTATGATTCGATTGAGGATTAATATATTTCTCAAATATCCAACTAGAATTAGAATTTAAGATTTGTAATTTTTCTGTTTTACGGGAAATGGCATCCCTATTTTTCATAAATTCGTTACTTTAAAATTCATACATGAAAATTGCAATAGTTTGTTATCCCACTTTCGGTGGAAGTGGCGTTGTCGCTACGGAGTTAGGTCTTGAACTCGCACGTCAGGGGCATGAGGTTCATTTTATTACCTATAGTCAACCTGTGCGTTTGGCATTATTAAATCCAAATGTGCATTATCATGAGGTAAATGTTCCAGAATATCCTTTGTTTCAGTATCAGCCTTATGAATTGGCTCTGTCCAGCAAATTGGTAGATATGGTTAAACTGTATAAAATAGAAATACTACATGTGCATTATGCTATTCCTCATGCTTATGCTGGATTTATGGCCAAACAAATGCTAAAAGATGAAGGGATCGAAATTCCTATGATTACTACGCTGCACGGTACAGATATTACTTTGGTCGGGAATCATCCTTTCTATAAACCAGCAGTTAGTTTTAGTATCAATAAATCGGACGTTGTGACTTCTGTTTCTCAAAGTTTAAAAGAGAATACTTATAAGTTATTCAACATAAAAAAAGAGATACATGTGATACCTAATTTTATTGAATTAGATAAGAATAATAATGATCCTAATATTGCTTGTCACCGCTCAGTTATGGCAAAGCCAAGTGAGCGTATTATTACTCATATAAGTAATTTCAGAGAAGTAAAAAGGATTCCTGATGTGATAAAAATATTCGACAAAATTCAAAAGGAAATCCCCGCTAAATTAATGATGGTAGGAGATGGGCCTGAAAAAGAAAAAGCAGAGTACTTATGTCAGGAGCTAGGCATACTTGATAAAGTAATTTTCTTTGGGAACAGTAATGAGATTGACAAAATTTTGAGTTATACAGATCTATTTTTGTTGCCATCAAAGACAGAAAGTTTCGGTCTTGCGGCCTTAGAGGCAATGGCTTGGAGCGTTCCTGTAATTTCCAGTAATTCAGGAGGTTTGTCTGAGGTAAATTTTCAGGGAATTTCGGGCTACTTAAGCAATGTTGGTGATACAGATGAGATGGCAGAGAACGCCTTGAAAATTTTAAGGGATGACAAAATACTTTTAAAATTTAAAGAAAATGCGTTATCAGTTGCCAAAAAATTTGATATTAAAAACATTTTGCCCTTGTATGTTGATTTATACGAGAAGGTGATAAAGAAATATTCGAAAAAGAAGAAGTTATTGAACGTTCCAAAATAAATATTAATTCTTGAGACAATTTCTTCGTAAAATGAAAAAAATTAGTTTGTCATTATTCACAGTACTTTTTCTTGCTTGCGGTATAAGTACTTCTATAATTTCGGAAAGAGAGGCTTTGTATCAAGTTTTGACGCAACAAATCGACGGTGGCGCGAATATTCGTTTTTTTGAAATTCTGACGGAACCAAATGAGATTAGAATGTTACAGAATGACGAAAAGTTAAAAAATAAAATAAATGCAGTCGATGTTCAAAAATCAAATTTTGTTATTTTGAATATGGGAGAAAAAAATACAGCTGGCTATTCTATTGGAATTGACAGCGTAGTAGAAACAGAAAAAAATATAATAATTAGCGTAAAAGAGAGTAATCCTGAACCCGATTCGATGATTACCCAAAGTTTTACCTATCCTTTTTGTGTTGTTAAAATAAATTCAAAAAAAGAAATTATTATTAAATAAAAAACGCCACTATTTTTAGTGGCGTTTTTGGCAATTTATGCTTACTACTAAAATTGATATCTAAGTCCTAAAGCTATATCTGAACCATAGTTGTTGTTATAATAACCATTCCCACCAATTTCTGGTCTGAAATCTAATGAAATTAACAACGGGATATCAAAATTATATTCAATACCTATATCTCCAGCTGCAAACACAAAGGTGTCATTATATGAACTACCGTTATTATCATAGCTGTAGCTACCTAAACCACCACCTACACCAGCATACCAATTGAAACCAGAGTCAATGTTCCAAACCCATTGGTATAAACCTGTTAATTTTATAGCATCGTCATCATAAGCATTGTTGCTGAAATTACTTCTGTTTCTCCAACCTAAGTCTAATTCTAAACGGTTATTACTAGACAAAGCTCTCTGGTAAGAAAGTTCTCCTCCAAAGCCACCATTGTCCCCAAAACGAAGTCCTAATGCATTTTTTGATATGTCCTGTGCTTGTGCGCTAAATGCTAATCCAATTAGCATAAAAGCTGATAAAACGATTTTTTTCATAAATAATTTTTTGTTACTGCAAAAGTATAACGAAAGCACAGTAAAATAATTATAAAATAATTGTTAATTGTTTCAAAATTCACTTATCAGTATTGGTCGATTATCTTGTAAATGCCTTTAATCAAAGTTTTAAAGCTTTTTCGGTTCTTGTAGTTAAAGTGTAACCTTATAATTGAAAAGATAATGTTGCAGTCGTTATTTTTCAAAAATCAATGAATATGTCATTTGGTTGGACAGGATATCTTCCATTTCAAATAGGTTTTCGTCCACAGTATAATGAGTTTCTTGGTAGCGGTGTAATTTCCATCGCTTCTTATTGTACTCTAGCGCAGTTAGATTCTCAACCCAATCTCCAGAATTTAGATACAAGGTAGAACCATTTTTGGTTTCTTTTTTTGTGATTTTGGGTT
>JBLIKQ010000015.1:0-38017 GCA_047635475.1 Porticoccaceae bacterium | reverse complement strand
TGCAATAACTACTTCACAAAATAGTTTATTTATTTCAATTGCTGTAACCACATCGATTTTAGTGTTTGCTATTAATACTCCACCAAACGCTGATGTAGGGTCGCATGCCAATGCGGCAACGTAAGCTTCGCTTATGGAGTCTCTAGTAGCAAGCCCGCAAGCATTGTTGTGTTTTAAAATTGCAAAAGTAGGTCCGTCAATTTTAAATTCGCTAATCAAATTTACGGCAGCATCGACATCAAGTAAGTTATTATATGATAATTCTTTTCCGTGTAGTTTTTTAAACACGGCATCAAAATCACCGAAGAAATAACCTTTTTGATGGGGGTTTTCGCCGTATCTCAAAATTTGGCCATTAGCTACACTGGCTTTAAAAATTGTTTCGTCAGTATTGAAATAATTAAAAATTGAAGTATCATAATGTGACGAAACATGAAAGGCTTTTGTTGCCAATAACTTTCTATCAGCTAAAGTTGTGGCGCCATCTTGTTCAGTGATTAAATCAAGTAAAGTACCATATTGCTCAACTGAAGAAATAATTACAGTGTCTTTGAAGTTTTTGGCAGCAGCACGAATTAGTGAAATTCCACCAATATCAATTTTTTCAATGATATCTGTTTCAGTTGCTCCTGAAGCAACCGTTTTCTCGAAAGGATACAAATCAACGATAACTAAATCAATTTGTGGAATATCAAATTCCTCCATTTGCTGAACATCGCTCTCATTATCTTGGCGGTTTAGTATACCTCCAAAAACTTTTGGGTGTAATGTTTTTACTCGTCCGCCAAGTATTGAAGGGTAAGAAGTAACATCTTCGACCGGTACAACTGGTATGCCTAAGTTTTTGATGAAATCTTCAGTTCCCCCGGTAGAATATAAAATCACATTTTGAGAATGTAGTTTCTTTACAATTGGTTCAAGACCTTCTTTTGAAAATACAGAAATTAATGCGGATTGAATTGTTTTAGTTGTCTTCATTACGTAGTTATAATTATAAAATGCAAAAATAGTTTTTTTTTGATTATAAATTTCATCGAAGAGTTGTAACATTTTCTTAAATGGTTATACCAATCTATAGGGGAGTTTTTTATTAGGTTTTTGAAGAATATTTATAGAATTTTGCCATAACACAAAAAGTAATTTATGTTAGTATATTTACGTTTACTAAAAGAAAGTTTTGCTTTTGCATTGAGTGCATTGCGCAGTAATATTTTAAGGACGTTGCTTTCTTTACTGGGCGTAACCATAGGAATTTTTTCAATTATAGCTGTCTTGGCCGCTGTAGATTCCTTGGATAGGAAAATAACGAAGGATTTGAGCGGTTTAGATAAAAACACTATTTATCTAATAAAATTTTCTTTTGGTCCAACAGATGTTCCACAATGGAAAAGGGAACAATTTCCTAACGTTAAGTATGACGAATATACCTACATGAAGGGCGCTATGACTAATACAGATGAATTGGCGTATCAAGCTTTCGTCAATAGAGAGTCCATAAAACACGATTCTAAAACAGTAAGTGACGTTAATATGGTTCCAAGTTCCTATGAATTTAGCGACATCGGAGGCTTGGAATTTGAAAAAGGGAGATTCTACAATGAATCAGAGGGAAACTCCGGGGCAAAGGTTATTGTTTTGGGAAATGAAATTGCAAAATCATTATTTAACGAATCCGAACCTGTCGGAAAAAATATAAGGGTTTACGGACAGCGTTTTACTGTTATTGGCGTTTTGAAAAAACAAGGAGCTGCCTTATTTGGAGATAGCAATGATACTTCAGCGTTCATTCCGGTTAATTTTATCAGGCAATTATATGGAGACAGCAGTACTTCGCTTACTTATACTATTATTTTCAAGCCTGTTAAAGGGGTGGATATGGGTGCCTACAAGGCAGAGATTTCTCAAAAACTTCGGTCTTTTCGAGGATTAAAAGCAGGTGATTCTGATAATTTTTTTATAAATGTGTTCTCTGGTTTTACGGATTTAATTGATGGCATTATACTAAACATGAAATTTGGCGGATGGCTAATAAGTCTTTTCTCGCTATTAGTTGGTGGCTTTGGAATTGCCAACATCATGTTTGTATCAGTAAAAGAACGTACAAATTTAATAGGGATTCAAAAATCACTGGGTGCAAAAAACAGATTCATATTATTTCAATTTTTATTCGAAGCGATTATACTATCGGTAATTGGTGGAATGATAGGCTTGTTGTTAGTTTGGATTATTGCATTAGTCTTAACTAATATTTTGGACTTCGATTTTGTTTTAAGTATAGGTAATATCCTATTAGGGACGTTATTGGCGGCAATAATTGGTTTGATATCAGGCATTCTTCCTGCGATTTCTGCATCAAAATTGGATCCAGTGGAAGCCATCAGAACCGGAATGTAAATGACTAAAATGAAAATGTTGTTTCCAATACCGGAGCTCATTTTAATTCATTTATATTAATATTAACACGGTAAGACTTTCATTTTTTGTAAATTTGAGTTCATCTAAAACTAAAAATATGATAGCAATTAAAGCTTATGCAGCATACGATGCTGAAACTCCATTAAAACCATACACAATTGAAAGAAAGGATATTGGCGATAAACAAGTGCAAATAGAGATACTATATAGCGGTGTATGTCATTCAGATATACATACAGCAAAAGGGGATTGGGGGCCAGCTATTTACCCACTAGTTCCAGGGCATGAAATTGTTGGTAAAATTACAGCAGTAGGGAGTGCGGTAACTAAATTTAAAGTTGGTGAACTAGCCGGAGTAGGTTGTTTTATAGACTCTTGTAGAACCTGTGTTAGCTGTAAGGCAGGTGACGAACAATTTTGTGAGGAAGGAATGACCGCGACTTATAATAGTTATGAGAGAGGAACAAATAGGCCTACTTACGGAGGATATTCAACGAGTATTACTACTGATGAAGACTACACATTACATGTTTCGGATAAATTAGACCTTACAGGAGTTGCGCCTTTATTATGTGCAGGGATTACAACTTACTCTCCATTACGTCGTTTAAAAGTAGGCAAAGGACATAAAGTAGGTATTTTGGGTCTAGGTGGTTTAGGACATATGGCTGTTAAGTTTGCTGCTTCTTTTGGGGCAGAAGTAACCATGTTAAGTCATTCTCCATCTAAAGAAGCTGATGCTAAGAAATTAGGGGCACATCATTTTGCATTGACTTCAGATGCTGAAGTAATGAAATCATTAGCAAATGAATTTGATGTCATTCTGAACACAGTTTCAGCAGATCATGATTACAATGAATACTTAAACTTACTGAACACTAATGGTACTATGATAATCGTTGGAATGCCATCTGCTCCCGCCGTTATTCCAGCTGCGACATTAGTTCTTAAACGTAGAAGCGTTATGGGAAGTTTGATTGGCGGAATTTCAGAAACACAAGAGATGCTTGATTATTGTGCGGAGCATAATATTACATCTGATGTTGAAGTTATCGATATGGCTTATATCAATGAAGCTTATGATCGTATGAATAAAAGTGACGTCAAATATCGTTTTGTAATTGATATGGCTTCTTTGAAGCAATAGTCTTTGTGAATTACTTTGACTGTAAAACAAAAAAAATCCCGATTTTCATCGGGATTTTTTATTTATCTAATATCGTTGTTTTGAATCAAATCGATGTACAAGTTAATCTTATCTTTCAATTCTTTTCGTGGCGTTATAAAGTCTAAGAATCCGTGCTCCAAAAGAAATTCGGCAGTCTGGAAACCTTCGGGTAAATCTTTACCTGTTGTATCTCTTACTACCCGTGGTCCTGCAAACCCAATTAATGCACCAGGCTCAGAGATATTAATATCTCCTAACATAGCATAAGAAGCGGTTGTCCCGCCTGTAGTTGGGTCCGTACATAATGAAATGTAAGGTATTTTTGCCTCAGCAAGCTGGGCAAGTTTCACGGATGTCTTTGCTAATTGCATCAAAGAATAAGCCGCTTCCATCATTCTCGCTCCACCTGATTTTGAAATCATTACAAAAGGGATGTTGTTTTTGATCGAATGATTGATTCCTCTTGAAATTTTCTCACCCACAACAGCGCCCATTGATCCACCAATAAAGGCAAAATCCATGCAGCAAACAACTAGTTCCTTACCTTTAGATTTTCCAACTCCAGTACGCACTGCGTCTTTAAGCTTGGTTTTCTCCATAACGTCTTTAAGTCTGTCTGCATATTTCTTTGTGTCAACAAATCGTAAAGGATCTTTTGAAGTCAAGTTTTTATCTAACTCAACAAATTCATTGTTGTCAAACAAAATTTCAAAATAGATATCACTACCAATTCTCACGTGAAAACCGTCTTCGGGACTTACAAATAAGTTGCGCTCCAGTTCATCAGCATCAATAATCTTTCCAGTAGGTGATTTATACCAGAGACCTTTAGGAACGTCCATTTTGTCTTCAGTAGCCGTCGTAATCCCTTTTTCTTTTCTTTTAAACCAAGCCATATTGTTTTTGTTTTTTAATCTCAAGTTAAAAATTGTCTACCTTGAAACGTTAAACTTGAAACATTTTAAAGTGTATTCACATTGTTTAGATCAGCAAATGCTTGCTCTAGTCTGGTGTTGAACGTTAATTCGCTTTCACGTAACCATTTTCTTGGGTCGTAATATTTTTTGTTTGGAACATCCGTACCA
Source organism: Porticoccaceae bacterium (assembly GCA_047635475.1). Taxonomy (GTDB): domain Bacteria; phylum Bacteroidota; class Bacteroidia; order Flavobacteriales; family Flavobacteriaceae; genus Flavobacterium. The sequence goes on along the minus strand of JBLIKQ010000015.1, from coordinate 33,349 downwards.
TCAGGGTTGCCAATTTGTGTCTTTAAATAATCAATGTTTTTAATCATATAATCGCGAATACCTTCGGTAAATGCAAATTGTAAGTCAGTATCAATATTCATTTTTATTACACCATAGCTAATACCTTCTCTTATTTCTTCTAAAGTAGAACCAGATCCGCCATGAAAAACAAAATCAACTGGATTAGGACCTGTGTTAAATTTCTTCTGTACGTACTCTTGAGAGTTCTTTAGGATTTTTGGAGTTAGTTTTACATTTCCTGGTTTGTACACACCGTGCACGTTTCCAAAAGCTGCTGCTATTGTAAATCTAGGGCTTACTTTCGATAGTTCCTCGTAAGCAAATGCAACTTCATCAGGTTGAGTATATAGTTTTGAACTGTCGACGTCTGAGTTGTCAACACCATCTTCTTCACCACCTGTAATTCCAAGTTCGATTTCTAATGTCATTCCCATTTTACTCATTCGTTCTAAGTAGCCCTTGCAAATTTCGATATTTTCTTCGAGTGGTTCTTCAGATAAGTCAATCATGTGAGAACTATACAATGGTTTTCCAGTTGTAGCAAAATTTTCTTCAGAAGCGTCTAATAAACCGTCAATCCAAGGCAGTAGTTTTTTTGCGCAGTGGTCAGTGTGTAATATAACAGTTGCTCCATATGCCTCCGCTAAAGCATGAATGTGTTTTGCGCCTGCAATTCCGCCAGCGATTGCTGCTTTTTCGTTTACATTTGAAAGTCCTTTTCCAGCATTAAACTGAGCACCTCCATTAGAAAATTGGATAATAACGGGTGCATTAAGTTTTGCAGCTGTCTCGAGAACGCTGTTTATTGTGTTTGATCCGGTAACATTTACAGCGGGTAGAGCAAATCCTTTTTCTTTTGCATAATTGAAAATTTCTTGGACTTGATCCCCTGTAGCTACGCCCGGTTTGATATTGTGTGCCATTTTAAATTGTTTTAGTTAGTTTTTTAGTTTTTAGTTGAAGACAGCAAAAATAAGGATTTATTAGCATTAGAAGGGGTAATTTATTCCAAAATTTAAAACGGAGTGACCAAAGTTGTAGTCGCGAAACCATTTTTGACCCGTTTCATCAGCAGGATTATAAGTTTTAAATCCAAGATCAAAACGAATCACAAAAAAACTTAAATCATATCTTAACCCAAAACCAGTACCCAAAGCAATGTTTTCGAGGCTATTAAAACCTGTAAATGTTGATTTTTCATCAGTCACATTGTCATAAACATTCCAGATATTCCCCGCGTCAGCAAAAATAGCTCCTTTTAAATTACCTAAGATTTTAAATCTAAATTCAGTACTTAATGCGATTTTCATGTTTGCTTCATTGAAGTCATCCAAGGCTCCGCTACTTCCAGGGCCTAAACTATAGGGTTGCCATGCCCTGTTGTCATTTGATCCGCCTGAGAAATAACTTCTAGAAAAGGGAACGTTGTCAGAATTTCCAAATGGTATAGCGATTCCAAAAAAAGTTCTTACGGCAAGTACTTTTTCCTTGGTCAAATCCCAATGCTTGATATAGTCAAATTCCGTTTTTATATATTCTGAATATTCTAAATTAAAGAGTTCGTATTTACCATTTCTGTTTACTGTCTGTTTTGTAGTATTTGAAATTAAGGATAAGAGAGAGCCTGCAGATTCGATTTTTGTCTTAAACAAATAGAAAGTATTGTCCAGTAAATCTGTTTTGGTTGTTTTTGTAAAAGTAAAATTAGTTGCAAGAATAAAATCATTTTCAGTCAGTCGAACTCTTCTTTCTTCGATACTTTTTACGTCTTTATAATATTGGTCGGATGAAATTAAATCTGTATTTCCAGCTAGAACATCGCTAACAAATCCAGAAGTTCCAGTTTCAATGATTAAGTCTCGGTTGTCAGTATTGTAAAAATAGCTAGGGTCTGTGCTGTCTGTTTCTTTGGCAATTTCGTTCAGAGCATTATAGGACGAGCCGTACACATTGAAATAATTTTTAGGATTTAGATTTCGCACAAATTGCACATTGAAAAGGTCAAAACGTGCAGTATTATTTTTTGTAGGTGTCCAGTTATAAGAAAATGATCCTGTAAAATTTTCTTTGTCTAAACCAATGTTTTGTTGTCTTGCAAAACCTACGGACATAAGGGTCGAAGGAATCATACTTTTCTTAATGATTTTCTCTGTTGAAAATGGCATGAAAATTCGAGGAAAACTTAGTTTTAAATCAAGACCGTATTCTGAGACATTAAATAGCTGATTGTTTGGATTTGCTAAATCTTTTGATGACCCAATATTTCCGCGGGCTGAAAGCTCTAAAGTTTCAGCACCATTAAAAACGTTTCGGATAGTTTCAGAGACACTAAGAGCTATTCCTATATCCTGAATGTTTGAGTGAGTAACGTCTAATGATGTTCCGAAACTGTATTTTTTGCGAGGTGTCAAATAAATTTTAGCAATCAAAGAGCTGTATGTTGTATCTCTGGAGTCGATTTCGTATTGAATACTTGGATAATTAAAAACTTTAAGATTGTTTAAATATCGTGTGGTCAAAACAGATTTGTTATCAGCAAAGAGACCTCCTTTTGTTATGAAAATTGCGTCCGTTATCGCATGAGGTTTATATCTTAATTTTTTATGATTGTAGAAATTAAAGTTTTTGTAGGTAGTACTATCAGTTACTTTTAAACCACTGTTGTCTGTGGAGTAATCTGCATAAATATTAACATCACTTATTTTGTATATTTTGAAAGGCTCCGTTTTTGTAGAATCTTTTACCTGATAAGAGTAATCATTGATGATTAGATTTACATCGGCCTTGTTTTTTTTATTAATGGTGTCTATATCAAAATTCACATAAGTTGGTTGGAAAAAATATACTCCGTTATTTCTAAAATGCGTAGCAATTCTGTTTTTTTCGTCTTCAAAATCTATTGTTCTGTATTGATTGCCAGACTTGATTAAACTGTTGGGTCTAATTGTTTCGTAAAGCGAGTCCAAAACGGCTGTGTTAATGCTGGTTTTTATACTGTCAATAACGTAGGCTTTTCCAGTGCTGATTTTGTATTTTATTTTTGCTTTTTTGAGGCTCAACGTATCAGTTTCGTAGCTTGCTTTTACATTAAAAAAGCCATTGTTAAAATAGTAATATTTTAAGCGTAGCACTGATTTGTTTGTTTTTTCGTTATCAATAATGACGGGTGGCTCACCTGTGTTTTTTAAGAAATCATGAATTCCATGATACCAAAATGACTTTCCAAGGCGATCTACTTGCTTTGCTGATAGCCATTTTGATTTTCTTTCATATTTACCCGGATTATTAGTAAATTTGGCTTGGTAAGTTGAGTCAGGGTTGAGGTTAGCTAAATTGTAAAGGTTCAAACGCAAACGAAAGCCCAATAATAAAGTGCTGTTTGGTTTTTGATACAATTGATTAAAGACATATTCTTCTTTTGTAGCCTTAGCATTTACCGTGATTTGATTTTGCATTAGGAGTTGTTTTCCATCTGGAACTCTTTTTTCAGCGCTACAAGCTAAAATTAGTGTTGTAATTAGGATAAATGCTGCTATTTTTGTTGAAATTGTTCTCAAATGTTCTAAAATATTTAATCCAAAAGTACATATTTTTATGGTTAGTAAAAACCAAATAAAGCTTATATCAAGTTTGCAACAAAAAAAGTATAGAATTGCCCATAAATTGTTTATTGCCGAAGGCATAAAAGTAATTCAAGAATTACTTGAATCTAATTTTGAGCTCGAGCATTTGTATACTATTCAAAACGACTTTGAAGATGTTTTATTTGTAAAAAGGACATTAGTGCATGAAACCGATTTAAAAAAAATCAGTGCTTTGGCACAGCCAAACAGCTGTTTGGCTGTCTTTAAAATACCTACAGAGAAAAAAACAAAGGAATCTGGTCTTGTTCTCGCTTTAGACTCTATACGCGACCCTGGAAACTTAGGAACGATTTTAAGATTATGTGACTGGTTTGGATTTGAACAATTACTGTGCTCAAAGGAAACAGTGGATATATATAATCCAAAAGTGGTACAGGCAACAATGGGCTCAATTGCCCGTGTAAATGTGAACTATGTCGATTTATGCGCATTTGTTTCGAATACCAAATTACCGGTTTTTGGTGCTTTTATGGATGGACAGAATATTTACAAAGCTACTTTGCCGACAGAAGGAATCATTATTATGGGTAATGAGGCAAATGGTATTTCGGAAGATTTGGAAAAGCTGATTAAAAATAGACTCTCAATTCCTCGTTTTGGTGATATCCAAAAAACAGAAAGTTTAAATGTAGCTACTGCAACCGCAATTGTATTAAGTGAATTTAAAAGGGGCAGCTAGTTTAAAACGAATGGTTTTTTTATTGTTAGTGAAACGTAAAATTAATCAAAATGGCTCTCGACTTTAATGATTCTATATTTCCGGTCCATGGGCTAGTGTTGAGAGGGTCATCATTATCTCGTATTAGCTCGTCAGAAAGTCCGAAAACACCTCTTATCGAAGGGGAAAATATAAAATATTCAGAAAAAACATCAATACCAAAACCCAGTTCGTAGCTTCTAGTCCAAGGCTTTACTCTAAATTTCTGTTCGTAATTATCATCTATAGATTTTGAATTGCTTGATAAGTTTAATGTTGCTGAAACACCTCCTACTAAATATGGTCTGATATTCCCTGTTCTTAGTGCTGAAAACTTCAATAATAACGGGAAATGAATATAGGTACTATTTACTTCTCTTAATGCATCTAATTCGTTAGTAAAACCAGGATAGTTTAAGTTTCGCATGGTGTAATAGAGTCCGGGTTCAAATCTTAAGTGGATATATTCCTGAAGTTTTAAATCTCCCACTATTCCTACATTGAAGCCAGTTGTTTTTGTAACTAAAACATCGGGTCCCACTTTTCTATAGTCTATTTTGAAATCAAAAGAGTTGAACCCTAAGTAAAAGCCATAGTGTACTCTGGCTTTTTGGAAATTCTCCAAATTTATTATAGGTTCTTTAGCAAATAGGCCTTTTTTTGACTGTGAGTATCCTTGGATCGATAAAGAGATTAGGATAATTAGAACTATTTTTTTCATAAGGGGGGACGGGTTTGTAGGAATTATTTTTTAGATGCTGAATATACAGTGGCTACTCCAAAAGTTTGAGGTATCGCTATCACATCTATAAACCCAACTTTTTTCAAAATATTGTTTAAAGCTTCTCCGTAAGGGAAGGCTGCTGCTGATTCAGATAAATAGCCATAAGCAACATCGTCTTTGGAAAATAATTTTCCAATAATAGGCAGTATATTTTTGCTATAAAAATTATAGCCCTGTTTGTAAGGTGTTTTATCTGGAACAGAAGTTTCTAAAATCACAAATACTCCATTAGTCTTTAAAACCCGCATTATTTCCGTCAATCCTTTTTCGAGTGTTTCAAAGTTTCTTATGCCAAAAGCTACGGTTATTGCGTCAAAGGAGTTATCTTCAAAAGGCATGTTTTCGGAATCACCTAAAATCATTTCGATGGTATTTGAAAGCTCCTTGCCAGCAATTTTTTTCACGCCTACTTCGAGCATGCCTGATGAAATGTCTAAGCCAACAATTTTTTCGGCATTAGTTTGTGCCATCAAAATAGCTAAATCACCAGTTCCTGTTGCTATATCTAGAATTGTTTTGGGATTCGATTTGGCTACAATTTGCAAAACTTTTTTACGCCATTTGATATCTATTCCAAAAGAAATGACACGATTTAAATTGTCATAATTTCCAGATATTGTGTCAAACATTTTCGCAACTTGTTCTTTTTTACCTAGATCTGAATTTTTATAGGGTGTTATGTTTTTTGACATTTTATTTAATTTCTTCAAATATAGTACAATCTATTTTGAACTATAAACTAGATTCGGAAAAAGTAAGAAAAAATTACTTTAAAATGGTTTTTCTATTTTTTAATTTGCTAAAAAAATTACTCTATTAAATTATGTGAAAATTAATTGAAATATCACTAAAAGGGGGTATTGTGGCGGATGATAATTATAATCACTTTTACGTAATTTAATAGAGTAATTTTATTCAATGATTAAAAGGGACTTAATGAACCAAATCAAGTGGTTGTTTTTTGCGCTAATCATATCTCTTGCTCTTGTTGGTATTTTTGATGGTGCTGTTGTAATAAACAGTAAAGCAGCTTTAGCGCAGCATACGTTCTTAGGATTAAATTTGTTTTTGGAAATTTTATTTTTTTGTGTCTTTAGTATCTTCGTGGTATTTGGTATTAAAGGCTTTTTTGAGATGTACTCTCAAAAAACTTCAAATGTTATTACCTTCATTTCTGGAGTGTTTTTATCATTTTTTATTTTATTATTATGTTATCAAATTCTCTTTCAAGAGTAGTTCAACTTCCCAATCATTGATTTAAAAAAAACGCCCCAACAAGTTGGGGTGTTTTTATTTTCTAAGATAGGTTTGATAAGTATAATCAAAAAGATGTTTTTCGTCATTCGGCTGAAACTCAGAATTTATCATTTCCCACTCCTCTGGATTAATTGCTGGGAAAAAAGCATCTGCTTCAAAATTATGATGTACTAACGTAAGTTCGATTTTGTCTGAGAATGAAAGGCCCAATTTATAGATTTCCCCTCCGCCGATAATGAAAGAGACTTCGTCTCGAGGGCAAATTTCTATTGCTTTTTCCATGCTATTTACAACGAAACATCCTTCTGGTTTATAGTCTTCTTGCCGACTGATGACAATATGTGTTCTGTTGGGAAGCGGTTTTGGGAAGCTTTCAAATGTTTTCCTTCCCATAATGATGTGATGCCCTGATGTAAGACTTTTAAAGCGTTTAAAATCGTTTGGGAGATGCCAAACCATGTCATTGTTTTTTCCAAGCGCATTGTTTTCCGCTGCTGCTGCAATCATTGTAATCATATTTGTTATTTTTGTTTCAATGTGTCTTCGACTATACGTTTTTCTAACTCCTCAATCTTTTTTTGCTGTAACGCTACAAGACGATCTATTTGATCTCTTTCCCAGTTTTTATTCATGAAGCGATCGGTGATATATACTTTGATAAAATGCAAAATAAAAAGGAACAGCCAAAGTGTAGTCAACCACGTATACCATTTTGAATCAGGGATGAAATTAAAGATTTTTGTAGAAATAAAAAGAAATAAACTCACTAAAAATAAAAAGACAAAATGAAAATAGATTCCCTTCTTTTGATTTAGTCTTTTACGGGCATATTCATAGAGTTCATGTCGTTCTCTTTCCATAAGGTAAATTTTAGTTCATAAAGATAAAATTTAATTTGTTAAAGCACCATCCAGGACAGTGAAAATTTATTATGAAAACGTTGTTTTTTTTATTAAATAAAATGTAGCGCTTATTAATTTAATAATTTGTTTAAAATTTAACATAGTTTGGCTCATTATCTTAAAAGTTCAGATGGTAGATATAAAACCCAATGAAATTCGTTTTCTTTGATGCATAAATCTAAAAATGAAATAGTTATGTCAATAAAAAAACAATTTATAAAAACTAAACCGGTTTGTAAAGTTACTTTTTCGGTAGAGGCTAAGGAGGCAATTCAAGCTTCGGTTATAGGTGATTTCAACAATTGGAATCCAGAAGAAGGAACTTTAAATAAGCTAAAAAACGGAACTTTTAAGGGCGTTTTTAGTATAGATAAAGATGCCTCTTATGAATTCAAATATATAATTGACGGTGCTTTTGTCAATGAAACGGAATCGGATTCTTTCCTGTGGAATGAATTTTCGGGAAATGAAAATGGTGTTTTGACAGTTTAGTTGCAAAGCATCATTTTACTTTATTTTATATGGCAACGCTGCCTTTTATCCCAGGATGTGGTTCATATCCTTCGAGGGTGAAGTCGTTAAAATCAAATTCGAAAATGTCTTTTATCTCAGGATTCAGTATCATTTTTGGTAATGATTTTGGCTCTCTCGATAGTTGCAATTCAATTTGCGCAAAATGATTGTTGTAAATATGTGCATCGCCAAAAGTGTGGATAAATTCCCCTAGTTCTAGATTACATACTTGAGCAATCATCATTGTTAATAAAGCATATGAGGCAATATTAAAGGGTACTCCTAAAAAGATATCGGCGCTGCGTTGGTACAATTGGCAAGACAGCCTGCCATCGGCTACGTAAAACTGGAAGAACGCATGGCAAGGTGGTAGGGCTGCTTTATTGGCGGCAACGTTTTCGTCAAATGATTTTGAGGTGTCTGGAAGTACTGAAGGATTCCAGGCAGAAACTATCATTCTACGGCTATTAGGGTTGGTTTTTAGGTCTTTAATTAGAGCTGTGATTTGATCGATTTCTTCACTATTCCAATTGCGCCACTGGTGACCGTATACAGGCCCTAAATCACCGTTTTTATCGGCCCAAGAATCCCAAATTTTCACCCCGTTTTCCTGGAGATATTTTATATTCGTGTCCCCCTTGAGAAACCAAAGTAATTCGTAAACAATTGATTTAAGGTGCAGTTTTTTTGTGGTAACCATTGGAAAACCTTCACTAAGGTCAAATCGCATTTGGTATCCGAAAACACTTTTTGTACCTGTTCCCGTTCGGTCTCCTTTTTGGCAACCGTTTGCCATTACATGTTTTACTAAATCTATATATTGCTTCATTGAAATATGGGGTAAACTGTTTTTAGTTTTTATATATTTTTCCTTCTTTCATTACAAAAACAACCTTTTCTAATGTTCTAATAGTTGTCAAAGGGTTTTTGTCTACTGCAATTATATCAGCTAAGAAGTTCCCTTTTAATTGTCCTACTTCGTCACCAATACCTAATAGCATTGCGTTAGTTATCGTCGCAGATTGAATTGCTTCTAATGGCGGCATCCCTGCTTCAACCATGTATCCAAATTCTTTTGCGTTTGTGCCATGCGCAAAGACTCCAGCATCAGTTCCGAAAGCAATTTTAACGCCTTTTTTGTAGGCTTTGGCAAAAGTGGCCTTAAGCTTTGGACCTATCTCACGGGCTTTAGGAACTATGATATCAGGGTAAAACCCATCAATTTCTGCATTTTTTTCTACTTCCTTACCTGCGCTAAGTGTAGGGACTAGATAGGTGTCGTATTTTTTCATCAACTCCATCGTTTCTTCACTCATGAAAGTTCCGTGTTCAATAGTTTTAATACCACCTAATATGGCTCTTTGAATCCCTTCGTCTCCATGAGCGTGCGCTGCTGTGAGCATGTTATAATCTTTGGCTGTTGTTGTGATGGCTTTGATTTCTTCTAAAGTGAATTGTGGGTTTTTACCATTTTTTGCTACGCTCAAAACGCCGCCTGTCGCTGTGATTTTAATAACATCGGCACCTTCTTTATAACGTTCTCTTACTGCTTTTACTGCTTCTTCAGGCGTGTTGATTACTCCTTCATGCGGCCCTGGATCACCTACTAATTCTCGGTTGCTTCCATTGGTCGGATCCGCGTGTCCTCCTGTTGTTGATATTGCTTTTCCAGCAGTAAAAATTCGAGGTCCTTTTACAATTCCTTTATTTATTGCATTTCTTAAAGAAATATTAACTCCGGTTCCTCCTAAGTCACGGACTGTTGTAAATCCGGCTAAAAGAGTGACTTCTGCACAGCCTACAGCCTGGAATGCTATGTCGGCCTCGTTGTCTATGTATTTTGACATATAGCTCTTACTGTCGTGCTCACCTTCTATATGAACGTGTAAGTCGATAAGCCCCGGCAATACATATTTATTTTTAAGATCGATTTCAATGTCTTCGGGCTTAGCTTTTGTGATAAAACCATCTTGGACCTTTATTATTTTATTTTTAGAAACAATAATGGTTTGCTTTGATAGTTCTTGGCCAGACTGTGTGTTTAGGATTTTTCCGCAGTGCAAATAGTATTCTTGAGAAGAGGCACTTACACAAATAAAAAGGGTTGCGATAAACAGTAGTAAACTTGATTTCATAGATTGGATTTATAAATAGTATTAATGAAACACAACACGAATGTTTATGGTAAACTTAAGTATATTTATTCAATACTAATCGATCAATAAATTAAAGTTTAAAGGAAATACATTTTTTGTTTAAATAGAAAGAAAAGGAGTAATGATAAATTAAGATTCCCTTTTTGATATTTCGTCTCGCACTTTTGCAGCTTTTTCATAATCTTCCTGTGATACGGCTTGTCCAAGGAGCTCGTTTAATTCCTCTAAGCTATGTTCGATGTACATGCGTCCAGAACGACTTTTTTCCTCTTCTTTTCCAAAAGTTTCAGTGTTCGAAAGAATGTCGTCTATTTCTTGAGCTTCTTTGCTTTCTTCTAGAGAGTTTGCTTTCAAATAAATGCCAGCTTTATCTAAGATATTTTTGTAAGTAAAGATAGGGGCATTGAAACGTAACGCCAGTGCAATAGCATCTGAGGTTCTCGCATCTATTATTTCCTCTATTTTGTCTCTTTCGCAAATGATGCTGGAATAAAACACACCGTCAACAAGTTTGTGAATAATGACTTGTTTAACAACAATATCAAAACGTTCTGCAAAATTTTTAAATAAATCGTGTGTCAAAGGACGCGGTGGCTTAATTTCTTTTTCTAAGGCAATAGCTATTGATTGCGCCTCAAAAGCACCTATTACGATAGGTAACTTTCTTTCGCCATCAACTTCATTCAAAATAAGAGCATATGCTCCGTTTTGTGTCTGACTATACGAAATTCCTTTTATGGATAATTTAACTAAGCTCATATTTGCTGAAATGTAGAAGTACGTTATACTGCGTTTTTTGATAAATAGATTAGGCGTTATCTGAGGTTAAAAAAGAATGCCTAAAAGCAAAGATACGAATATCTTGTTTTTAGGCAGTAATTTTCAAAAGATTTATTGAATTATGATTGCTGTGCTTTAAAATCTTTAAATTTTTCTAACAATCTTGGCACAACATCAAACGCATCTCCTACAATTCCATAATCCGCAACTTTAAAGAAAGGGGCTTCAGGGTCGCTATTGATGACTACTTTTACTTTAGAGGAGCTGATTCCTGCGATGTGTTGTATCGCTCCAGAAATTCCGATGGCGATATATAAATTAGTTGCAACTGGTTTTCCTGTTTGTCCAACATGTTCTCCATGAGGTCTCCAGCCTAGATCGGAAACAGGCTTAGAACATGCTGTAGCTGCCCCAAGAACTGTTGCTAACTCTTCAATCATACCCCAGTTTTCAGGTCCTTTTAAACCACGACCTGCTGAAACAACTATTTCTGCATCGGCAATAGCTACTTTTCCAGACACTTTTTCTACTGATTCTACTTTTATTCCAAAATCACTTTCTCCAATTGATGGATCAAAATCTTCCTCGGTCATTGTGGATGCATTCTCAGAAATTCCATATGAGTTTTTGGCAAGACCAAGTACTTTTACTTCAGTTGAAATTTCTGTTATGTTGAATGCTTTGTTTGAGAAAGCATTTCTTCTCACTTGAAAAGGAGAGGTGCTAAGGGGTAATCCGACCACATTTGAAGTAAAACCTGCTTCTAGAGCAACTGCTACTAATGAAGAAAGGTAGATGCTGTCTGTAGTCGAAGAAAGTAAAACTAATTTCGCACCTTCTTTTAATGCTGCTTGTTTGATGACATCCGCATAGGCTTTGGCTGTAAAGCCGGCTAATTTATCGTTGTTTACTTTCAGTACTTTATCTACACCGTATTTTGACAATTCTGAAACATCTCCAGGATTAACTGTTACTGCCGTTACCGTAGTTCCTAATGATTCCGCAACTTTTTTTGCATATGAAGCTAATTCGAAAGCAACTTTCTTGAATTTTCCTTCAGCAGATTCTGCATATATTAATATTGACATAATTTTTTTGTTTTTTGTCGTAAAGTTTAAAGTCGAAAGTCATAAAGGGAAATCGTGATTGAATTCTTTCTTTTGACATTTGACATTTGACTTTTGGACTGTTATATTACTTTTGCTTCGTTGTGTAACAGGTCGATTAACTCATCTAAATTATCCGGAGAAATTAACTTCACCGCAGACTTAGCTACTGGTTTTTCAAATCTCACAGCCTTAGTATTGGCTGGCGCTTCAATTGGCTCTACAATCGCCAACGCTTTAGATCTTGCAGTCATAATTCCTCTCATGTTCGGGATACGCAAGTCTTTTTCTTCAACTAGCCCTTTCTGGCCACCCACGATTAGTGGCAATGTAGTTGACACTATTTCTTTACCACCATCTATTTCACGAGTCGCTTTTACAGCTGTCCCTTCAATTGTGATTCCTGTACAGGAATTAACGAAATTATAACCTAAAATGCCGGAGATCATGCCAGGAACCATTCCGCCGTTATAATCTAATGATTCTTTTCCTGCAATGATAAGATCATATCCTCCATTTTTAATTACTTCAGCAAGTTGTGTCGCAACAAAAAAACCATCGGTTGGATTAGCGTTTACACGAATAGCTTCGTTTGCGCCGATTGCCAATGCTTTTCTTAAGGTAGGCTCTGTTTCAGGACCTCCAACATTGGCTACAGTAACTGTAGCGCCCTGTTGTTCAAGAAACCAAATAGCACGCGTTAAACCAAATTCGTCATTTGGATTGATTACATATTGCACACCATTGGTATCGAATTCTGAATCACCATTGGTAAAATTAATTTTGGAAGTAGTATCAGGAACGTGACTGATGCAAACTAATATTTTCATAGGTTTTTTTTTATTATTCTAAAATGCTTTTACAAAATTAGAATAATATTTTGAATAATATACTATGCGTGCATAATAATATTTCATAACTATTACGTTTTCGCAGTTTAGATAGAAGCGGTAAGCTTCCTATGGCTGCTTTACTGACAGGAAGATATAGTGAATAGCCGGAAATAGCTTCTTGTTATTTTAGGTATTTTATGCATTTAAATGATATTTAATATTTATTTTTGCTGTTGGAAAATTACACTTACAAAATCAGATATGAGAACGATACAATTTAGAGAGGCCATTTGTGAAGCAATGAGCGAAGAAATGCGTAATGATGAGTCTATATACTTAATGGGTGAAGAGGTTGCCGAATATAATGGCGCTTATAAGGCATCTAAAGGTATGCTTGCAGAATTCGGAGAAAAAAGAGTTATTGATACTCCAATTGCTGAGCTTGGATTTACTGGAATTGCAGTGGGTTCAGCTATGAATGGATGTAGACCAATTGTGGAATACATGACTTTTAATTTCTGTCTTGTGGGAATTGATCAAATTATAAGTAATGCGGCCAAAATGCGTCAGATGACAGGAGGCCAGTTTAATGTGCCTATCGTTTTTCGTGGTCCAACTGCTTCAGCGGGGCAATTAGGAGCAACTCACTCTCAAGCATTGGAAAACTGGTTCGCCAACACACCGGGTCTTAAGGTAATCGTTCCTTCGACGGTTTATGATGCGAAAGGACTTTTGAAGGCTGCTATACGGGATAACGATCCTGTTATTTTTATGGAATCAGAACAGATGTATGGTGATAAAGGTGAAGTTCCAGACGGCGAATATGTAATTCCAATTGGTGTTGCGGATATTAAACGCGAGGGAACTGATGTAACTATCGTTTCTTTCGGAAAAATTATAAAGGAAGCACATATTGCAGCAGAAGAATTAGCAAAAGAAGGGATTTCATGTGAGATTATCGATTTAAGAACCGTGCGTCCTATGGATCACGAGACGATCTTAACGTCAGTTAAAAAAACAAACAGATTGGTAGTTCTTGAAGAAGCTTGGCCTTTTGCAAGTGTCGCTTCTGAAATTGCATATATAGTTCAAGAACGTGCTTTTGACTTTCTTGATGCGCCAATACAAAGAATTACCACTGCTGATACGCCAGCACCTTATTCTCCAGTATTGTTGAAGGAATGGCTGCCAAATGCCGATGACGTAATAAAGGCGGTTAAAAAAGTAATGTATAAATAATATTATAATTATATTATTAAGGCTTCATCATGCGTTAGTGTGATGAAGTTTTTTTTTAAAGTAAGTCATGAAAAAGAGTATTATATTTTGTCTGCTTTGTTTGTTGATACAAACGTGTGGTCTCTTTGCCCAGACCAAAGTGAGCGGTACCATCGTTGACAATACAAACCTACCGATTCCTTTTGCAAATGTAGCTTTCAAAGGCTCTAATGAAGGCACTGTTGCGAATGAAGACGGCCGTTTTTACCTTGAATCAACTAAGAAATATACTGCATTAGTAATAGTCTCTATCGGTTTTTCCGATAGGGAAATTAGTTTGGAAAAGGCGGTTAATTATAATTTTAGGATTCAGTTAAACGAAGCCCAAAGCTTGAAAGAAGTAGTTATTTTTACCGGAAAGACCTCGAAAAAGAACAATCCTGCTCTTGATATACTTAGGAAAATCTGGGAAAGAAAACGCAAAAATGGCTTAAGTCAGTTCGATCAGTACCAGATGGAAAAGTATGAAAAAGTTGAGTTTGACATGAACACAATAGACAGTGCTTTTATGAAAAACAAACTTTTCAAAGGAATGGAATTTATATTCAATCACATAGATACATCCAGAGTCACGGGAAAAACCTATTTGCCTATATTTATAAACGAGTCATTATCAGATATTTACGGAAGTAATAAGTTGAATAAAGTAAAAGAAAAATTAAAAGCAAATAAAAATTCGGGCTTTAGTAATAATCAACAAATCATGTCTTTCGTGAAAGATTTGTATTCGGATTATGATATATATAATAATTATTTGACTTTTTTTGATAAGAGTTTCACTAGTCCATTGTCTAAAACTGGGGTTGATGTTTATAACTATGTTCTTAAAGACAGTGCTTATATAGCCAACAAGTGGTGTTATAATATTGTGTTTTATCCCAGAAGAAAGAACGAACTGACTTTTAAAGGGGATTTTTGGGTAAATGATAGCACGTTTGCCATCAAGAAAATTAATATGGCAGTTACAAGAAGTGCTAATATCAACTGGGTAAAGGAAATCTATATTGAACAGGAATTTGATGTGCAGAATGACTCGATATTTTTGCTGACACGAGACTATATGATGTCTGACTTTGCATTAAATAAAAAAGAAGAATCGAAAGGGGTTTATGGCAAGCGAACTACACTTTATGATAATCATATTTTTAATCAAGAAAAGCCAGCAGCTTTTTATAGAGAAGAGGTAAGCTACATAGATAACGATGTTTACAATAGATCAGAAGAATATTGGCGGGAAAACCGTTACGAAAAGTTGACTAAAGACGAATTAGGGGTTTACAAAATGCTTGACACCTTAAAAACGGTAAAGAAATTTCAGCAAATATATAATTTGGTTCAAATTCTGGGTAGTGGATATGTACAAGTTGGACATTTTGATTATGGTCCTATTTTCTCATCATTTGGGTTTAATGAAGTAGAGGGTGCTCGATTAAGGACCGGTGGAAGAACTTATTTCGGGCCGAATGACAGCTGGCGTTTACAAGGATATACAGCTTATGGTTTTAACGATGATAAATTCAAATACGGACTTTCAGCTAAGTGGATGGTCGATAAGAAAAGACGAATTATTTTATCAGGAGGGAATAGACGCGATATTGAACAAATAGGAGCAAGTTTAACTACGACAAATGATGTATTGGGTAGGAGTTTTGCCTCATCATCCGTTTTTTCGTCTGGGAGTAACGGAAAGCTTACCAATATCAACCTCACCAATGTTGGTGTAGAGATGGAGCTAGTTAAAAATTTGACTCTTCAATCTGGGTTTTCCTATAGGACTTTGGAGGCCGCTTCTGATGCTTTTAGTTTAGATTATTATACAGATGCGGCAGGGACGATGACAAAAAGTGGCGTGAAACAATCGGAGGTTAATTTCCAGGTAGAATACACGCCCAATAGAAAAACAATAGGATATGGCGTAGAAAGAGATAATGTAGACAGTCCGTTCAGTCGTTTTTACCTGAATTACAGTCACGGTTTCAAAGGACTTTTAGACAGTGATTTCCAGTATGAAAAAATACAATTATACTATAAGCAGCCCATAATTATTGGACCATTAGGTCGCACGAATATAATTATGGAAGTAGGGAAAACTTTTGGAACAATTCCTTTGGGGTTAATGAGTGTTATTCCTGGAAACCAAACCTATTTCACAATCGAGAATACCTTTAGCAACCTTAATTTCTATGAATTTGTGACTGACCAATATGCAACTTTAGAATGGAATCACAACTTCAGCGGAAGGCTTTTTGCTAGGATTCCTTTTATGAGAAAGCTTAATTGGAGAGAAATTATTGGTGTAAAAGGGGTTTATGGAACAATTTCAGGTGAAAATAGAGCGATTAATGCTTCAGGTTTGATTTATAATGCACCGGAAAAGGTGTACTGGGAATACAGCGCGGGAATTGGAAATATTTTCAAGGTATTTCGTATTGATTTTGCATGGAGAGGTAATTATTTAAATACGCCGGATACCAATCGTTTTACTGTAAAAGGGTCATTTGGGTTTTATTTCTAGGAGCTAGTTCCAACTATTGGTTTCAATTTTTCTTCTTTAAAGAAAAATTGAAACGACTTTCCACTACTATCTGGGTTAAAATATAATGAATTATGAAACAAGCTTTAGATTTTCTTTCTGAACAAGATGTCATTTTTAAAATGATAATTGAAAAATATGGGATCCCAAAAATCCCCAAAAGGCCTGAAGGTTTCGAGACTTTAGTTTTGCTGATATTGGAACAACAAGTGTCTATAGATTCCGCCAAGGCGACTTTTTTAAAATTAAAATTAAAAGAGAAAAATTTCCGACCTGAAGTACTTTTAAATTTATCGGATGATGAATTTAGGGGGCTTGGCGTAAGCCGACAAAAAACGTCTTACATCAAAGCATTGTCAACAGCAATATTAAATGATGAGATTAATTTAGAATCATTAAGAGGTAAAAAGGCTCAGGAAATTCGTGAGGAGCTCATTAAAATAAAAGGTATAGGAAACTGGACTATAGATGTTTATTTGATGTTCTGTCTTCAGGAACCAGATTTGTTGCCCTTGGGTGATGTTGCGGTGGTAAATACCATTAGAGAATTGTTTCTGATAGAAAGTAAAGAAGAAATGGCAATTTATACTGAAAGATGGAGTCCACATAGATCATTAGCCACATTTCTGTTATGGCATTATTACCTAGAGAAAAGAGGAAGGAAGGTTTCGTATCAGTAAAAGGTGAGACTTGTGTTTTCTTGCTTTTTAAGACGAATTATAGTTGTGATAAATAGGTTTTTAGTATACTTTTGCGGTAGCATAAGAAAATTTAAGACAAAATAATAATAATAAAATGACTGCAGACAAAATAAAAACTTTCGATGTGTTAATCGAAATTCCAAGAGGAAGTAGAAATAAATACGAGTACGATTTCGAAATAAAAAGAATGCGTTTTGATAGAATGCTGTTCTCTTCAATGATGTATCCAGCTGATTACGGATTTATACCTGAAACCTTGGCGCTTGATGGTGATCCATTAGATGTGCTGGTTTTGGTAAACGAGCCAACTTTTCCTGGTTGCGTGATGGAAGTGAAGCCAATCGGTGTTTTTCATATGGCAGATGACAAAGGACCAGATGAAAAAGTAATTTGTGTACCGGTTTCAGATCCAATCTGGAATTCATTAAATGACTTGTCAGACATGAATCCACATTTGCTAAAAGAAATCGAACATTTCTTCCAAGTATATAAAGATCTTGAAAATAAAACGGTTGATGTAGGCGGTTGGGGAAATGTTGATGAAGCATACGAAATCATAAGAATATGTACAGAACGTTTTGATCAAATCGAAAACAAACCGGAGGGGTTATTTAGCATAAAATTGTAAAATCCTATCTATTTTAAACAAAAAGCAATATTCTACAACGAATATTGCTTTTTTTATTTACATTCGTCTCCTTACTATTTGAATATTAACAAAAGAACCAACAACCAAAAACCAAATTTATGAATACAATTATGATTTATTTGCCAATTGTAATGGCGATTATAGGACTTATATTTATGTCGGTGAAAAGAACTTGGGTATTGAAACAAGACCCTGGGGACGGTAAGATGAAAGAGATCTCAGATTACATTTATGAAGGGGCGCTTGCGTTTCTTAAAGCTGAATATAGGTTATTGACTTTTTTCGTAATTGCTGCTAGTTTTGTTTTAGCCGCAATTACATTTATACCGGGAACTTCAACCCATTTATTCATTGTGGTGGCTTTTGTGATTGGAGCATTTTTTTCTGCTTTGGCAGGAAATATGGGAATGAGAATCGCTACAAAAACAAACGTTCGGACAACACAGGCCGCTCGTACTAGTTTGCCTCAAGCATTGAAAGTTTCTTTCGGTGGTGGAACTGTGATGGGGCTTGGTGTTGCCGGTTTGGCTGTTTTAGGCTTGACCTCTTTCTTTATTTTCTTTTACCACTTTTTCATGAATGGTGTTTGGACTACTAATGAAGACATGACGATCGTTTTGGAAACGTTGACAGGTTTCTCTCTTGGAGCTGAATCCATCGCTTTGTTTGCCAGAGTTGGTGGTGGAATTTATACGAAAGCGGCCGATGTAGGAGCTGATTTAGTGGGTAAAGTTGAAGCAGGTATTCCAGAAGACGACCCCCGTAATCCGGCTACAATCGCAGATAACGTAGGTGACAATGTGGGAGACGTTGCGGGAATGGGCGCCGATTTATTTGGCTCTTATGTAGCAACCGTTTTAGCAGCTATGGTTCTTGGTAATTATGTAATCAAAGATATGGGTGGAAGTATAGAAGATGCTTTTGGCGGAATAGGACCTATATTATTACCGATGGCTATTGCCGGTTTTGGGATTATTTTCTCGATCATCGGAACTCTATTGGTTAAAATTACAGATCAAGATGCAAAAGAACAACAAGTCCAAAAAGCATTAAATATTGGAAACTGGGTTTCTATTGTCTTAACGGCTATTGCTTGTTTCTTCCTGGTAAGATACATGTTGCCTGTAACTATGAAAATGGAATTCTTTGGAGAAGGAATGCAGGATATTTCGTCGATGAGGGTTTTCTATGCAACTATCGTTGGATTAGTGGTGGGAGCCGTTATTTCATCAGTAACTGAATATTATACTGGCTTGGGAACAAAACCCGTTATGGCTATAGTGCAAAAATCAAGTACGGGAGCCGGAACAAACGTAATTGCCGGTTTGGCAACAGGAATGATTTCTACTTTTCCAACCGTTTTATTATTTGCAGCTGCCATTTGGACTTCGTATGCACTTGCAGGTTTTTACGGTGTGGCTTTGGCTGCGTCGGCAATGATGGCTACAACCGCAATGCAATTGGCTATTGATGCTTTCGGACCGATTGCTGACAATGCAGGCGGAATTGCAGAAATGAGTGAATTACCAAAAGAGGTGCGTACAAGAACGGATATTTTAGATGCTGTAGGTAATACAACTGCTGCAACTGGGAAAGGTTTTGCTATCGCTTCAGCGGCGTTAACTTCATTAGCTCTATTTGCTGCTTATGTAACCTTTACCGGAATTGATGGAATCAATATATTCAAAGCGCCAGTTTTGGCAATGCTTTTTGTTGGGGGAATGATACCTGTAGTTTTCTCTGCTTTGGCAATGAATTCTGTTGGAAAAGCCGCAATGGATATGGTATACGAAGTGCGTCGTCAGTTCAAGGAAATTCCTGGGATTATGGAAGGAACCGGAAAACCTGAATATGCAAAATGTGTGGATATTTCTACTAAAGCTGCTTTACGCGAAATGATGTTACCAGGCGTTCTGACGATCGGTTTTCCAATCGCAATTGTATTGCTTGGGAAGTTAGTATACGGAGACAATAATCAATTAATTGCTGAGATGTTAGGAGGTTATATGGCTGGAGTTACAGTTTCTGGTGTTCTTTGGGCTGTTTTTCAAAATAATGCCGGAGGTGCTTGGGATAATGCAAAGAAATCTTTTGAAGCTGGTGTCATGATTAATGGGGAAATGACATATAAAGGTTCTGAAGCTCACAAAGCAGCAGTAACCGGAGATACTGTTGGAGATCCTTTCAAGGATACTTCAGGACCCTCAATGAATATCTTAATTAAACTGACTTGCTTGATAGGGTTAGTTATGGCTCCTATTTTAGGAAGTGGAAGCCACACTATAAACGAAAATAAAGCGGCTTGTTGCATGACTACTGCAGCATGCACATCCATGTCTAAAGAAGAATGTATAGCAAAAGGGTGTACAAACGCTACTTGTGAGTACATGATGCAGGAAGTTTCTAAACAAATAACTATTGAAAAGTCTATTGAGAACGGTGTTGTTACCGCTTCTATCACAACAAATGTTAATGGAAAAGTTGAAAGACAAGTTTTTGAAGGAACCGATGCTGAGGTTCAGGCAAAAATTGATGAATTGAAATAGACTTTAAAAACAGGGTTAAATTTTTAAATTTGACGATAGTTTATAAATAAAAATGCCTCGCAATTGCGAGGCATTTTTATTTTTATAAAATAAAATTAGTCTATTTTTGGCTATCTCTTCTTCGGAAATGGCTAAGGCGGAAACTAAAATAATCCGTTTATTTCCGCATCTATTCTAGTGATGATGGTCCCCAAGTCTTCAGGTTTATCAACAAAGTTGATATTATCAACGTCTATGATAAGTATTTTACCTCTGTCGTACGTATGTACCCATGCTTCATAACGCTCGTTCAAACGACTTAAATAATCAATAGAAATTGTAGATTCATACTCGCGACCTCGTTTGTGAATTTGTCCAACTAAATTAGGAATGGAGCTTCTTAAATAAATTAATAAATCAGGTGCTTTAACTGTTGACTCCATCAATTCAAAAAGCGAGGAATAATTCTGAAAATCACGATTGGTCATCAAACCCATCGAATACAGGTTAGGTGCAAATATGTGGGCGTCTTCATAAATCGTCCTATCTTGAATGATTTTCTTTCCGCTTTCGCGAATTTGCATCACCTGACGAAAACGACTATTCAAGAAATAAATCTGTAAATTAAAAGACCAACGTTCCATTTGGTGATAAAAATCATCCAAATAGGGGTTGTCTACCACGTCCTCGAAATGAGGTTCCCACTTAAAGTGTTTCGCTAATAACTGTGTTAGAGTTGTTTTTCCTGATCCAATATTTCCTGCTACTGCTATGTGCATTATGGTGTTGTGATTTTATAATTTATAATTCCCTGCGATGTAAAAATAGATAAAATTTGGCCTGTGTAGGAGAATTTTTTAAACGTTTTTTCCGAAATTTCAATTTTATACTTTTCCTTTTTTTTAAGATCTTCAAAAATCAAATCGTTATTTTTAGAGAAGATATACTGGTGATCATTAAGAATTTCGATAGAATCAGAATCGGCGACTTTTCCTTTGGTTGTGATTTTTCCAAAAATATCGCATGAAAACCAATTGTTTTTATCGTCGATCCAGTAAAAAGCATTGAAATCTGATTGATACTGTTTTATGCTTCCTGGAAAAGACGTAGATATGGATCTGTAATTATTATTTAAGTAGTCATAAAGACCGATTTGCTGATTTAAACTATCATAGACCCAAAGTTGATTTTGTGAAGCTATTCCAGTCGCTGTAATAACTATAGGTACTGAGTTTAGAGAAAATTGTATTCTTTGTACTTCATTTAATTGATTGTCAAGAAGGATTACTGAATTGAAGCTTTCGTAGAATAGTACAATTTTTAGCGGATTTTGTAGATCGACTTTGGCTATTTTCCCCAAAGAAGGGTTTTTGTATTCGAAAGTTTCGTTGTCTTTTATTTTGTGTAAAACCTCATTGGTTACAAAATACTGAAAGTCAAATTTATCAAAGCCTAAAAAGAGATCAGCCTCAAAATTAATGTCCCTGATTTTTGCAACAATTAGGCTGTTGCTTTGCCCAGATGCAATTGAAAACGAGATTAATAATAGAAATGTTAATATGTTTTTCATAGAAAGCTAATTTACGGCTAAACCTTTCATAATTACTAATGTCGTAACTAAATTATTAAAGTAAGTAGATGTAACAATAAAACATATTTGCTGTCCAATTGAGTAACTGAAAATTAAAACAAAATTATTATGAATAAAACCATTTTTACCCTAGCATTTGCTGCCGTTTCGTATTTGGGGCTTTATGCCCAGGAATTCCAAGGGATTGCCGTTTATGAGTCCAAAACCAGTACCTCCGATTTTAAAGCACGAATGGAAGGAAACAAAAATATGACTCCGGATGTGCAGAAGAGGATTGAGGAAAGTATGAAGAAAATGTTCGAAAAAACATTTATTCTAAACTTCAATAAAACGGCCTCTATTTATAAGGAAGAAGAAAAGTTAGAAGCGTCGGCTCAAGGCGGTGGCGGAATGAGAATGTGGAGCTCTATGATGGGCGGCGGTGGTACCTATTATAAAAACGTAAAAGACAAACAATACAGTAACGACAAAGAGTATATGGGAAAAGAATTCTTGGTTAAAGATTCGCTTACGAGTCTAGCCTGGAAGATGGAAGCTGAAACAAGAGTAATTGGAGGGTATACTTGTTACAAAGCCACAGCTGTAAAAAAACCTAGCGCAATTAATTTTAGAAATTGGAGACCGCGAAAAGAGGATGCAGAGAAAAAAGAGGGAGTAAAACCAGGAGATGATAAGAAAACAAATTTTTTAGATGCGGTTGAAGTACCTAAAGAAATAGTAATTACTGCATGGTATACCCCAGAAATACCAGTGAGCCACGGTCCAGAAGGATATTGGGGCTTGCCGGGTTTGATATTGGAGGTAAATGACGGTAAAACGGTTCTTTTGTGTTCTAAGGTGGTGTTGAACCCCAAAGTCAAAGCGGAAATAAAAGCGCCTTCAAAAGGAAAAGTAATCTCCCAAAAAGAATATGATGAAACGGTTATGAAAAAAATGGAAGAATTCAGAGAAATGAATCAAGGACGTGGCGGTAGAGAAAGCGGCATGCAAATTCGTTATGGAAATTAATACCTACGACTATATCTATACACCCAATTAAAATGAGAAAAATTCTAGTACTGATCGCCCTTGTGGTGGTTTCCATTTCCTCTGCTCAAAATATTCGTTTGGAAGGAGTGGTTCAAGACAAAGAAAAACTGTCTTTAGAAATGGCTAATGTCATGGCCGTTAATCAAACTACTAAAGCTATGGATGCTTACGCTATAACGACTGATAAAGGCAAGTTTTCCTTAAACCTTAAAACCAATACTATGTACGTCATTAAGCTTAGTTATTTGGGTATGCAAAATAAAGAGGTCACCGTGACAACGCTAGCCGAAAATATGGTGCAAAATATTACTATGGAATCCGGTGGGATCGAGCTTGATGGCGTAGAGATTGTGCGCGAAATGCCAGTGTCTATAAAAGGAGATACTATTGTTTACAATACAGATTCGTTTAAAACAGGCGAAGAACGCAAGCTTGAAGATGTGTTTAAAAAACTGCCTGGGTTTGAAGTAATGGCAGACGGTCAGGTGCAAGTAGAAGGAAAAAAAGTAGTAAAATTATTTGTAAATGGCAAGCCCTTTATGGAAGGGGATACTAAGTTAGGCTCAAAAAACATTCCTTCGGATGCGGTTGATAAAGTACAAGTACTGCGAAATTTCAACGAAGTATCACAAATGAAAGGCCTAGAAAACAACAACGATGATATTGCGATTAACATCAAACTCAAAAAAGGAAAAGATAAATTTTGGTTTGGGGATGTAAGTGCTGGTTTAGCAAATGACAAAGGCTATATTTTTAATCCAAAAATATTTTATTATTCCCCAAAAACCAGTATTAACTCTATCGTTAATTTGAATAATATAGGCGAGGTATCTTTGACTTCTGCAGATTTTTTTAGAATAACAGGTGGCGCCCGAAATACCATTGGTCGTAATGGGACAACACTTGCGCTTAATCGAAACTTTTTTGGTTTGTCTGGCGGCGATAATGTGGCCAAAGCAAGTGACAAGTTTGGGGCACTCAATTTGAATCATTCGGTTTCAAAAAAATGGACACTATCCGGTTTTGCTGCTTATTCATCTACCTTTAATCAGTCTATTACCAATTCAGAAAGAGGGATTTTTGAACCTAATACTACAAATATAGCAACCTTAGAAAACAGAAAAAACAAAACAGACTCTAAAAACAATGCATTTATTGCGAAATTTGGTTCTAAGTACAAAGCTAATGATAAGTTTCAATTGGATTATGACGCGTTCTTTAGAAAAAATGATCAACAAGATGTAGACAACAGCCAGACTAATTTTAGCTCGATTAACAATGGTTCAATGGTATCTAATTCCAATACGGTTATTGCTTTTCAAAAGCAAGCGCCAGCCTCATTCAACCAGAGTTTAAATATGTTTTTTACACAAAATTCAAAGTCTACTTGGGTACTCGAAATACAACATCAATACGAAGACGAGGATCCATTTTACAATCCACAACTTTCAGTCAATCCTTATCAAAACGCTACTTCGCAAAACCCAAATGATCCTAGTGCAGTTTTTGTTAATGAAAATTCCTTTAATATCGAACAATCTAGATTTGTAAAAACAAATAAGTTCGATGCAAAAATCGATTACTTTTATCAAATTTCGAACAAAAGTATATTGAATGTAACGGCAGGAAACACGAATGCTTTTCAGTCGTATAATTCCAGTATTTTACAAATATTACAAGACCAAACCATTAATCCCAGAGAGCAAGCGGCATATAATAACGATGTGCGTTACCGTTTTAATGATGTGTTTTTGGGATTGCATTATAAATTTATTGTAGGCAAGTTTACATTTAATCCTGGTTTCTCTGTTCATCAATACAATACGACCAATGAGCAATTTGGCAATCCTTTTCAACTTAATTTTAGCCGATTATTGCCGGATATGTTTGCACGTTGGGATTTGAAAAAATCAGAAAATTTGACGTATAACTTCAACGTTAGAAACGGTTTTAATGACGTAAATGCGTTGGTCGAAGGGTATGTTTTTACGAATTTTAATAGTATTGCGCGTGGAAATTCACAATTGGAAAACTCACTCATAACTAGTCATAGACTGAATTATTCAAAGTATAATTTGTATAATTTCACTACGATTTTTGGAGGTATAGGTTACACTACTACAAAAAACCCAGTCGTAAATGGGATTCTGTTCCAAAGTATTTACTCTACATCGGATCGTTTGAATTTAGATGCTGAAAATGAAAGTCTGAATGGGAATGTGTTTTATTCGAAAAGCTTCCAGAAGTATTATAAATTAACAGCGGGGATCAACGCGAATTGGAATCGGAATTTTGTACTAAACAGGCGACTGTTAAATGGAAATACTCAGGAATTTATTCAAGGCATTGAAAATGTCAATCACGGGTACAACTTGGCTTTTGCAACACAGTTCAAAAAATATCCTAATATAGATTTAGGCTATCGTATAAATTTTTCGGAGCAAGCAGCCAATCGATTTACTACTCAAACACCTACTGTAAAACTGAATTATTATTTCCTAAATGGTCTGAATATCAATTGGGATTATGCCTTTAACCGTTTTAAAAATGAATCGACCGGAATTGCTAATAATTTTAAAATCATGACGGCTAGTTTAAATTATATTAAAAAGGACGCCAAATTTGAATACCGAATTCAGGCAAATAATTTACTAAATACAAGGTCTAGATTGAATAATTCCTTTAGTGTAAATGGTTTTAATGCCAATGAAAATATTATCCTGCCCCGATTTGTAACTTTTATCATAAAGTACAATTTATAAGAGAAAGTTTGTAGATAAAAAAAGGGGTTTTGCTTACGCAAACTCCCCTTTTTCTCTACTATAAATATTGTGTTACAATCCAAAAGCAGCTTTAACTTGGTCAATGAAATCTAATTTTTCCCAAGTAAACAATTCAACAGTTACTGTTTTTTCATTTCCACCTGGTGCGGAAAATGTTTTAGTAACAGTTTCTGGAGTACGTCCCATATGTCCGTAAGCTGCAGTTTCGCTATAGATAGGATTTCTTAACTTTAAGCGTTGCTCAATAAAATATGGACGCATATCAAATATAGCCTCTACTTTTTTAGCAATTTCACCGTCAGTTAATTTTACTTTTGAAGTTCCGTAAGTTTCAATAAAGATTCCCATAGGTTTAGCTACTCCAATGGCGTAAGAAACTTGAACTAATATTTCGTCAGCAACTCCTGCGGCGACTAGGTTTTTAGCGATATGACGAGTTGCATAAGCAGCACTTCTATCTACTTTACTTGGGTCTTTACCAGAGAAAGCACCACCGCCGTGAGCTCCTTTTCCGCCGTAAGTATCAACAATTATTTTTCTTCCTGTTAAACCACTGTCTCCATGAGGTCCCCCAATTACGAACTTGCCAGTTGGGTTGATGTGATATTTAATTTTATCATTAAATAAATGAGCAGTTGCTGGATTTTTTGCTATGATTCTTGGAATCAGAATTCCGATAATATCTTTTTTGATTTTGGCAAGCATAGTTGCTTCTTCATCAAAGTCATCGTGTTGTGTTGAAATAACAATAGCTTCGATTCGCGTTGGTTTGTTATCGTCACTATATTCCAATGTTACCTGTGATTTTGCATCTGGACGTAAATAGGTCAGTTCTTTATTTTCACGTCTTAGAAGTGCCAGTTCCTGCAATAATTTATGAGATAAATCAAGTGCCAATGGCATGTAGTTTTCAGTTTCATTAGTAGCATAACCAAACATCATTCCTTGGTCTCCTGCACCCTGGTCCTCTGGATTGGCTCTGTCAACTCCTTGGTTTATATCAGCTGATTGCTCGTGGATTGCAGATAAAATACCACATGAATCTGCTTCAAACATATAGGCGCTTTTCGTGTAACCAATTTTCTTGATTACATCACGTGTGATTTGCTGTACATCTAAGTATGTGTTTGATTTTACTTCACCAGCCAGAATTACCTGACCTGTAGTTACTAAGGTTTCACAAGCAACTTTTGAATTGGGGTCAAATGCTAGGAAGTTATCAATTAATGCATCTGAAATTTGATCTGCAATTTTGTCCGGATGTCCTTCGCTCACAGATTCTGACGTAAATAAATATGCCATAATAAATATAAATTTAAAATTAGGTGAGAAAAAATAATTGCTGGAAATACTAAAGTAGAGTTTCTGCTTTAGCATTTTTTCTACTGAAAATATTCAGCATCCATAATGAATTAATTTCATTATGAAGAGGTTGCAATCAGTTCAAATTTTTCCTCTTGTATTCGTTTGCAAATGTAGGAAACCATTTTGAATTGCAAATCAATTTCGCCTTTTTTTTTGAGCAATGTTAAGTGCCGTTGTGGATTATTATGGAGGAAAAGTGATTCTGACTTTTTAGGAGCTATAAACTTTAATAAAAATGCTTTATATCTGATATCATGTTAGTTAAACGGGTATGTTTTTTTGTAGAGCTTTACTTCCTTAAGTTTGGTAAGAATAAAAGTTAACAATTTCAAAAGTAATTTTTTAAAGGATGAAGGTCCAAATCATTTAAATATTTTCACCAAAAAACAATTATTATTAAAGCAATTGAAGCCGGTTTTGAATTAGAAACCACGAAAATAAAGAAGAGTAAAAAATGGGATAAGTGCGTTGCTGATTACAAAAATTATTTTAAGGAGTATAAAAAAACAGTATAAGAACTCTCAAAATGGGGACCAAAGTTCGTTGATGTTATATCCCTATATGCGAGCAAGATGGGAAATTATAAAAGAGCGAATTATTGATGCTCACAGCAATAAATACTTGATGGAAAAGCAAATTCAAAAAGTTTTTAAGATAAATATGAAAATAGTTAAGGCTTGCTTTTAATTAAATATAATAAACCAAATAAGTATTTTGATATTGATGAAAAAAGCTATTTTTTAAATGAGCAAAATAACCAGATGTAGTTTTTGTGATTAATTAATTAGTGGCGGTATAATCGATTAGTAATAATGCCATTCTTTTTTAGTGAGATTTTAGGAATACGACGTACTTGAAAATAATCAACTAAAATTTATTATCTTGAAAATTTCTAAAACAATATAGTCGCTAACAAATCTTAAATTAAGAAAAAAAAGTACTACTGGTAGCAAAGTCATTAGCAAATTAGTTAACTCAAGGTTTGAAATTAAATCGAGCGTTAGCTTAAAACCAAAAAAAGTTTCAAATTCATTATTGTTTCAAATGTATTCTCGAGAAAATGAGATCCTCTTTATTTAACTAAAACAGAAATTTTTCAAAAGCATTATTTAAGCAATGTTAAAAAAAACATATGTTTTTATATGAAAAATAATTACTCTAAAGTGTCTGTAAGTTTTGAACTAATACCCTGAAAACGAAATTGTTTTTGGGGTATCATTTTTTTATAGTTATTCCAAATGTGTTTTTCGTAAAACAATACTCAAATCAAGTTAATATTTGGTTGTTTAAAAAAATAGTAGTTAATTTGCACTTATAAGTTCATCAACGTATTGAAATGTTATAAAGAAAGGACGAGGGATTAGACCCGATGAAGCCTTAGCAACCCTTTGAGAAATCGAAGAAGGTGCTGCATTCTACCACTACTAACAGTGGAAAGATAACAACAAGAAATTCTCTAGTATTTACCTAGTCTTTTCTTTCTAATATTTCCAAATACAAATCAAAATCAATAAGAGATTTGAAATTGGAAAATAAACCAACACATATTACCGTACAAAACTTCACCACTTATAGCGGTGCTTTTTATGCTAGCCTAAACTTAAGTTTTCAAGTTTTTGGAGCTCCTTTGCATACAGCCCCAATTATTTTAATTAATCATGCCTTGACCGGGAATTCGCAAGTTGTTGGTGAATCTGGCTGGTGGAATGATATAGTAGGAGTCGATAAGACCATTGATGTTAGAAAGTATACGATTGTGTCCTTTGATGTGCCAGGTAATGGTTTTAATTCAGCGACTATCGAAAATTACAGAGACTTTATAACGAGAGACATCGCTAGAATTTTCATAGAAGGACTTCGGGTCTTAAAGATTGATAAGTTGTTCGCGCTCATTGGAGGCTCAGTAGGTGGTGGAATCGCTTGGGAAATTCTGGCTTTGGAACCCAAGCTGGCGGAAAATTTCATTCCAATTGCCACAGATTGGAAAGCAACTGACTGGTTGATTGCTAACTGTTATTTGCAAGAGCAAATCCTTAATAACTCTTCTAAACCTATTGAAGATGCGCGCATTCACGCTATGTTGTGCTACCGAACACCTGAGTCTTTCAAAGTCAAATTTAATAGAGATCTTAATGAACAACTAGAAACGTTCAAAGTAGAGAGTTGGTTGAATTATCACGGAGAAAAATTAGAAAAAAGGTTTCAACTTTCGGCTTATAAAATGATGAACCAACTGTTAAAAACGATCGATATTACTCGAAATCGGCAGTCTTTAGAAGCAGTTATTTCAAAAGTAGAAGCTAACATATACATTGTAGGAATTAATTCGGATTTGTTTTTTACAGCAAAAGAGAATAGGGAAACTTACAACGAGATTAAAAAATTTAAAAATAATGTATTCTATAGTGAGATTGACTCTCAACATGGGCACGATGCCTTTTTGATAGAATACGAACAGTTAGACAATTTATTAGAAGTTGTTTTTAAAAATAAAAAACAGATGAAAATAGTAAAGTTTGGAGGGAAATCTTTAGCTAACGGTGAAGGAATCAATAAAGTTTTAGATATTATTCAGGCTAAAATAAAGCAACAAGAAAAAATTGCTATCGTAGTTTCGGCAAGAGAAAATGCAACAGATGAGTTAGACGACATTCTTACTATCGCAGCCAAAAACGGAAATTACAAGCCGCTACTAGAAAGTTTTAAAACCTATCAAAAAGACGGTTTTGATGGAGTTGATTTTTCGACAGAATTTGACAAATTAGACAAACTATTTGAAGGAGTTAGTTTGATAGGGGACTTTAGCGTTAAGATTCAAGACCAGATTTTAGCACATGGCGAATTGCTTTCGGCTAAATTATTGGTGTTTTTATTAAATCAAAAAGGCATTCCTGCAAAATTAGCGGATACCAGAGAATTAATTATAACCGACTCTAATTTTGGGGATGCACAACCTTTAGAAGCTATTTCTAAGAAGAACATCATCCAGATTTTTAAAGAAAACAAAGATTCAGTTTTGGTAATTACTGGTTTTATTGGTTCAAATGCAAAACATGAAACTACTACTTTGGGTAGAAATGGAAGTAATTATACCGCATCATTGGTTGCTAATTACATAAATGCTGAAGAATTACAAAATTTTACCCATGTTGACGGAATCTATACTGCCAATCCTGAATTGGTTTTAGATGCTAAGAAAATTGAATTTTTGTCCTATAGTGAGGCAAATGAAATGGCTAATTTTGGAGCTACTATTTTGCATGCTAAAACGATTATTCCATTGTTGGAGAAAAACATTCCGCTTCGAATTTTGAACACATTCAATCACGAAAATAAAGGAACCTTAATCACAGCTAATTCAAATGCTGCAGGTATTAAAACACTATCAGTGCTTGAGAATGTGTCTTTGGTAAACTTAGAAGGAAGAGGATTGCTAGGTAAAACTGGAGTTGATGCTCGTATTTTTAGGGTTATGGGTGATAATGGTATTAGTGTGAGTATCATTTCGCAAGGTTCATCAGAAAGAGGAATCGGTCTTGTGGTTGCTGCTGATAAAGCCAGAAAAGCAATGATTGAGTTGGAGAAGGAATTTGAAAATGATTTCTATTCTAAGGATGTCAATAAAATAACAGTGATTGATAATGTTTCAGTTATTTCAATCATTGGCCAGGATCTTAGTACATTTCATAAGCCATACAATGCTTTGATCAAAAATAAAATTGTTCCTATTCTTTTCAATAATACAGTTACAGGTAAGAATGTAAGTTTGGTCGTAAAAAGATCAGAACTGAACAAAGCTTTAAATGTAATTCACGGAGAGATATTTGGAGTTGCAAAGAAAATTAATATTGCCATTTTTGGACATGGATTGGTTGGTGGAACTTTGATTAATCAAATATTGGAGTCAGCAACTATGATCGAAAAAAGAAAAGACATTAAACTGAATGTTTTTGCTATTGCCAACTCTAGAAATATTCTTTTGAATAAAAATGGGGTTTCGGCAAACTGGAAAAATGAAATTCAGACAAACGGCTCTTCTTACACGATTGATGATGTTATCGCTTACGCGAATGAGCACCACTTGGAAAACTTGATTGCGATTGACAATACAGCTAGTGTTACGTTCGTAGAGAATTATATTCCCCTTGCTGAAAGTAGTTTTGATTTAATATCTTCGAATAAAGTGGCCAATACTTTGAGTTATGGTTTCTATAAAGAGTTGAGAAAAGTATTGGCTGACAATCAAAAGAATTATTTGTATGAAACTAATGTTGGAGCTGGACTACCATTAATTGACACCATAAAATTATTGCATCTTTCGGGAGAGAACATCACTAAGATTAAGGGAGTGTTTTCAGGAACCTTAAGTTATTTATTCAATAACTTTTCTGCGAAGGATGTTCCTTTTAGCGAAATATTAAAAGAAGCAATCGACAATGGTTTCACAGAACCAGACCCAAGAGAGGATTTGGGTGGAAATGATGTGGGTAGAAAATTATTAATTTTAGCAAGGGAATTGGATTTGCAAAATGAATTTGAAGAAATTGATATTCAGAATTTAATACCAGAACATTTGCGCAAAGGAGGTGCTGTTGATTTTCTGACTAAACTGAAGGAATTTGATCCTATATATGATAAGATAAAAAGGGATCAAAAACCAAATCATGTTTTGAGATACATAGGTGAGTTATCGGGTGATTTGCAAAATGACAAAGGGGTTTTGGAAGTCAAATTGGTTTCCGTACCTTCGGATACTGCTTTGGGAGGCTTAAAAGGATCTGATTCTTTCTTCGAAATTTACACCGAATCTTATGGTGACCGACCAATCGTGATACAGGGAGCGGGAGCGGGATCAGCAGTTACGGCAAGAGGTGTTTTTGGTGATATCTTGAGATTGTCTGATAAAGGCTAGTAAAAGTGTTCAGCTAAGGGAGAGTTTAATTAACTAAATTAAAATTTTTTAGTATCACGTTTAAAAACGGTGGTATTAGTGTTCAAAAAACATAAACAATGAAAATTACATTAAACAGAGTAAACGAAAATTACCATTTCGAATTAAAAAACGAACGTGGACATATAGTAAATGTAGATAACCGTTCTGAATTTGGCGGCGATGATTTAGGAGCTAGCCCCATGGAATTAGTTTTGATGGGTGTTGCGGGATGCAGCGCTATAGACATGATTTCAATTCTAAAGAAGCAGCGCCAGGAGATTAGCTCGTTTCAGGCTAAAGTCGAAGGAGATCGTGTCCAAGTTGGAGAGGCAAAACCATTCAAAGATATTCATGTTGTGTTTTATCTGGAAGGACCTATTAATGAAGAAAAGGCCGCCAGAGCAGCCCAACTTTCTTTCGAGAAATACTGCTCCGTTTCTAAAACTTTAGAGCCAACAGCAAGCATAAATTATAAAGTTGTTTTGAATGGAGTAGAATTAGCTAAAATCTAATTCGTTGAGCTTTAAAATTCAATTAAACGTTAAAAATATTTCGTGAATCTCTCAGTTTCCTTTATGAAACTTTGTGAAACAATTCTTTAAAAATAAAAAAATGAACGAAGAAGAATTTGGTTTCGAAACCGAAGCCATCCGTACCCAATTAGAACGAACCCAATACTTAGAACATTCGGTTCCTTTATACTTAACCTCTAGTTTTGTATTTGAAGACGCCGAAGATATGCGTGCCTCATTTGCCGAAGAGAAAACCAGAAATATTTATAGTCGTTATAGTAACCCGAATACCAACGAGTTTGTTGATAAAGTTTGCAAGATGGAAGGCGCAACTGCAGGGTTTGCATTTGCTTCTGGAATGGCTGCAGTGTACTCAACAATGGCTGCTTTATTGAAATCTGGAGATCATATAGTTTCTTCCAGTAGTGTTTTTGGCGCAACACACTCCTTGTTTATTAATTATTTTCCAAAGTGGAATATTGAGACTTCCTATTTTGATATTAATAAGCCAGAAACTATAGAAAGTCTCATCACGCCAAATACAAAGATTCTTTTTGCGGAATCGCCCACAAATCCAGCAGTCGATATTATAGATTTGGAATTGCTAGGAGCGATTGCTAAAAAGCACAATTTAATTTTGATAATCGACAACTGTTTTGCAACCCCTTATTTGCAGCAACCTATGAAATGGGGTGCGCACTTAGTTGTACATTCTGCTACAAAATTAATGGACGGACAAGGTCGCGTTTTGGGTGGA
>JBLIKQ010000014.1:0-38387 GCA_047635475.1 Porticoccaceae bacterium | reverse complement strand
TCCTGGGTAACTGTTTTTTTCAAAAATAGTTACTTTAAACCCCTGATTTGCTAATCGAATTGATAATGCAAGACCTCCTATTCCAGCTCCGATTACACCAACGGTTTTCGTCATTTTTGTTTCTTATGTTTATAAAGTAAAATTACTTTTTTTTAAAAGGAAAATTGTAAAACAATAGTTAAAAAACTCCTATTAATAAAAAACTAACAATTAAATCCTCAAGTTTATACAATTATAAACAACCAATCTCAATCGTACAAAGTGGAATTGAAATATACAATAGAACGCCAATTTATTTTAGTTAATATTTTGATTTCTGATTGATCATCGCTTTTATCTTTGGGCTAGTTCAGCTTTTTAATCAACAGTAACAATATATTCCTTTCCAATTTGCAGTGAGTACTTATCTAGTCATTCAGTTTTAAAATTGATTATTGTTTCGGTACTTTTAACTTGTCTTATAATTAAGTTTCTTCAATTTTTGCATTTGCAATTAGTTATGAGTTTGGAGTTCCAAAGAAAGTAAAAACGGCTGAAAATATTTTTTATCTAACAAAAATCCCTTTTCAAATACATGAAACGGAATTTTCTATAAATAAACGTTTAGTATACTAAGATCTAAGATTTCTCCCGAGTAGGCTCGTAAAATAACCATCGACAATATAAAAAAAAGTTGCGAAACGTAGCTTTTTTTATGCCCACCTTTTAATTTATAAATATAAACTACTTAAAACAAATAGCCTGCAAAATGTTCGGGTAATAATAAATTTATTGTCTGTGACCTATCAGCCTTAATTAACTTTTAGTAGGATACAATATAATTTCAGAACAGAAATTAACGCACTGTGCTTTTTAACACTACACGATGCAGCAGTTTCGGGAAAAATCTTTTCAAATAAACACCCAGAACTTCTTTTCTTCCTATATATGCCTCAAATTTTCTAGCCTCTACAGCCTTTACTAATTTTTTAGCAAATACCTCAACCTCCATTCCATTTGATGTAGCGACATCATCCTTATTTTGCTTTGAACCATCAGCAGTGAGCGCATTATTAGCTACATTAGTTTGGACAAAACCAGGACAAATTAACGTCACATCGATATTGTCTTTTTGATGCTCCATACGCAACACGTCAAAAAAACCATGCAAAGCATGTTTTGCACCACAGTAACCAGAACGGTATGGTGATCCAAATTTGCCCATTAGACTAGTAACGGTGACAAAATGTCCTTTTTTGTTTTTGATAAAATATGGCAACAAAGCCTTAGATACTGCTACGGTCCCGAGATAGTCAACTTCAATCAATTTTTTATCTACTTCAAAGTCAGTTTCCGCCAAAAGCGACCGTTGACTAACTCCTCCATTATTTATAAGAACATCGATTGTTCCGAAGAAAGAAATAGCGGTAGCAGCATGATTCTTGGCATTTCTAAAGTCCGATAAGTCAAATGGCAAAACAACCACTTCTGAATTAGCGCACTTGGATTTTACTAGTTCTAAATTTTCAACGTTACGAGCCGAAAGGATAAGTTTACAGTTTCTTTGCGAAAGTTCGTAAGCCAAGGCCTCCCCTATTCCACTTGAAGCTCCAGTTATCCATACCACCTTGTTGTTTATCGAATCCATTTTTTTATAAATGTAAAAAAGTTTATCGAATTATGGCCAACTCAATAAACTTTCTTCTGTAAACAGTAAAAAAAAGAACTAACTCCTGGAAATAAAAACGTCAATTAGCATTCTAGAAAAGTTCTTCATATCAAGACTTTTGTTATCACAATAGCTTTTGTAAGCTTCTTTCAGCTGCTGCGATATATTTAGTCCATTTAAGAATATTTCAATCTATCCATAAACGCAATATAATTTTCATGAGCCTGCTTTTTATATGTCACTACACGAAAAAGTAACGACTGCTAAAAAACAAAAACCCCAATTCAAATGAATGAATCGGGGTTTTTTATAAATGAACCTTTAGTAAACTAAGATCTGATTACTCTTTTCTTTCCTCACGCGGAGGTCTTGGCATAAGTGCTTTTCTTGACACTTTTTCTTTTCTTGTTTTTGGATCCATACCTAGGTATTTCACTTGAAAAACATCGCCCATGTTAACAACATCAGATACATTTTCTGTGCGTTCCCATGCTAATTCAGATACGTGAAGCAACACTTCATTACCTGGAGCTTCTAGGTATTCTACTACTGCACCAAAATCAAGCATTTTGATTACTTTCACATCATATGCTTCATTCATTTGTGGTTTGAAAGTGATTGACTTAATTTTAGCCAATACTGCTTCAATTCCAGCAGGATCTGTTCCTAAGATTTCAATGACTCCTTCTTCAGTAATTGGATCTTCATTGATAACAATTGTTGTTCCAGTTGTTTTTTGTAATTCTTGAATTACTTTTCCACCAGGTCCAATTAATGCTCCAATAAAAGCATTAGGAATTCTTCTAGTAATAATTTTTGGAGCGTAAGCTTTAACATCCTCTTTTGGAGTTGCCAAAGTTTCAATTAATTTTCCAAGGATATGCAAACGACCGTCACGAGCTTGAGCTAATGCAGCTTCCATAATCTCGTATTTCAATCCGTCAATTTTGATATCCATTTGACAAGCTGTAATTCCAACAGAAGTTCCAGTTACTTTAAAGTCCATGTCTCCTAAGTGATCCTCATCACCAA
Organism: Porticoccaceae bacterium; assembly: GCA_047635475.1. GTDB lineage: Bacteria > Bacteroidota > Bacteroidia > Flavobacteriales > Flavobacteriaceae > Flavobacterium. Next base: position 35,707 of record JBLIKQ010000014.1, on the reverse strand, counting down.
GAATATCAGACAATACAGCAAAACGATCTCCATCTGTAATCAATCCCATAGCAATTCCAGAAACTGGACGAATCATTTGGATACCTGCATCCATTAATGATAATGTACCAGCACAAACTGTTGCCATAGAAGACGAACCATTAGATTCTAATACTTCAGATACAACACGAATAGTATAAGGACAATCCGCAGGAATCATGTTTTTTAAAGCTCTTTGAGCTAAGTTTCCGTGACCTACTTCTCTTCTAGAAGTTCCTCTTAACGGACGAGCTTCACCTGTTGAAAAAGGAGGAAAGTTATAATGCAAGTAGAATTTTTCTTCACCTTGTTGCGATGGAGAGTCAATTTGGTTTGCTTCTCTAGATGTTCCTAAAGTTGCTGTTGCCAATGCTTGAGTTTCTCCACGTGTAAACAATGCTGATCCGTGTACAGATGGCAAGTAATCTACTTTACACCAGATGTCTCTAATTTCTGTAGTTTTTCTTCCGTCTAAACGTGTTCCTAGATCTAGGGTTACGTTACGAACAGCTTCTTTATTGACTTTTTTGAAATATTTAGAAACTAAATCTCCATTTTCTGCCAATTCTTCTTCTGTAAATAAGGCACGAACTTCTTCTTTTAATTCGTCAAATGCAGCGGTACGTTCTTGTTTAGAAGAACCTTTGCTAGCAATAGCATAATTTTTATCGTAAGATGCTTCTTTTACTTTAGCATAAATAGCTTCGTCCTCTCTTTCTCCATCGTAAGTACGAACTTCTTTTTTTCCAAAAGCTGCTACCAATCTTTCTTGTGCAGAAATTTGATTTTTGATATGTCCGTGTGCAAATTTAATTGCTTCTACCATTTCTGCTTCAGAAATCTCTTTCATCTCACCTTCTACCATTGCGATAGAATCCATAGAAGCTCCAATCATCATATCAATATCTGATAATTCTAATTGTGCACGACTTGGATTGATAATAAATTGTCCATCAATTCTTCCAACTCTGGCTTCAGAAATCAATGTTTTGAACGGAATGTCAGATAAAGCCAAAGCTGCTGATGCTGCTAAACCTGCTAATGCATCTGGCATTACATCTTCGTCAAAAGACATTAATTGAATCATTACCTGAACTTCTGCATGGTAATCGCTTGGGAAAAGTGGGCGTAAAACACGGTCTACTAATCTCATTGTTAACACTTCGCTATCACTTGGTCTTGCTTCTCTTTTGAAGAAACCTCCAGGGAATCGTCCAGCTGCAGCAAATTTTTCACGGTAATCTACCGTAAGTGGCAAAAAGTCCACTGGACTTGCTTTTCTTGCTGATACTACTGTTCCTAAAATAACAGTTTTTCCTACTCTGATTACTACAGATCCATCAGCTTGTTTCGCTAGATGACCTGTCTCGATTGTGATGATTCTTCCATCACCTAAATCGATACTTTCTACAAATAATTGTGGAATCATAAATTTATTTTTTTTTAGTTAAACATGGGTTCTAGTTGTGTTGTAGTTGTTGTTTGCGTAGTTAATGCCTAAAACCCAATGAAAAACCAAACTTTTTTTATTGTTGTATAAAAACAAAAAGAGGCACTCGCGCGCCTCTTTTTTATATTGTTTATTTTCTAATACCCAATACTTTGATAATCTCACGATATCTGTTGATTTCTTTCTTTTTCAAGTAATCTAACAAAGATCTTCTTTTTCCAACTAGCAATACTAATGAGCGCTCTGTGTTATAATCGTGACGATTTTTTTTCAAGTGTTCTGTTAGGTGCGCAATTCTGAAAGTGAACAAAGCAATTTGAGCTTCTGATTTTCCTGTGTCTGTTTTTTCTCCGTGTTTTGCGAAGATTTCTTCTTTAACCTCTTTTGTTAAATACATTCCAATATTTGTTTAATGATTTTTATGTATGACTTACATCTATTGTAAGCCGGCTGCAAAAATACTATTTATTTTTTAAAAATCTAAAATTAATTTAATAATTAATACTATTTACCTAATGTAATAGGAATAGAATAGATAACCCCTACAGGTATGCCTCTAATTGATCCAGGGCTCCATTCTTTATAATTTTTTAAAACTCTGACTGCTTCGTTATTTAAAGCGTGACTAAGGCCTTTTATTATTTTAATCTCGGTGAGACTGCCATCCGTATCAATTACAAATGTTAAATGTATTGTTCCAAAAACAGTGTTTTGAGCTTCGTAAGGAATCCTCATTCTTCTTCCGATGTAGCTATAAAAATGATTCATTCCTTGTTTTGGAACTGGACGCTGGTGTACCTCTTTATATCTATACTCAATATTTGAAGAGTCAATGCTCGTGCCTGAGGTTAATTTTCTATTTTCGTAATTTTCGACGAAAGTATAATTAGGTTTTTTGCTTCCTCCTTTCCACTTCCCTTCATGAAAGCCGTTTTTTACTTTTCCACTTTCGAAAAACCCCTTCTCTAAATATTCATAATATCCATTTCCATCAATTACTGTTTGAATGTTTTCTGCATTCCAATATTGATTAATTTTAGAGTCAGAAGACACTTCCTCTTGATTTTCTAAATATTCAATTTCGGATTTCGGTTTTCCGTCCTCATACCAATTGAACTGTTTGCCACTTAGTCTACAATTTATGAATTTTGAAATTGTTTTTTTGTTGCCGTTTTCATAGTAGTAGGCAAACTGCCCTTCTTGTATTAATGCATCTTTATCTGTGGATGTTCCTTCCATTTGTAAAACTCCCGATTTGTAATAATCAAAAATACTGTAAAGGTCATTGTCAGGTTTAGAATAATAATCTTTTATAATTCTATAGTAGTCGTAATTGTCTTCTGTTGATTCTTTCCACAAGGAATCAAAGTAAACGATTTTACTAACTGGGGTTTGTGAGGATGATAAAAATGGAATTAAAAATAATAATGCTAGATGTAAATTTGATTTCATTAACGTTTTTTACAAACCTAATACTATTAGTATAATTTAGCAATCTCTTTATTCACAAATTCTAAGAAACGTTCGTCAGCTGGAGTAAATGGGTTTAAGACATGACTGTCGATGTCAATTTGCCCAATATTTTCTCCATTTACAAAAAGAGGAACCACAACTTCTGATTTTACAGTAAAACTGCATGCTATGTAATTGTCTTGAGCCGCAACATCCGCGACAACAAAATTGTTGTTAGAAACAGCAACCTGACCGCATATGCCTTTTCCGAAAGGTATTACCGTGTGATCCGTTTCTGCCCCTACATATGGACCTAAATGCAGCGTTTGAGTTTCCTGATTTGCAAAATAAAATCCAACCCAGTTGTAATAGTCTATATTGTCTTGTAACAATTGACAAATGGCTAAAAGTTTTTCATCTCTCGAAAAGATAGTGTTTACTGTAATTGCAGTTACTTTTGGTTGTAATTCCTGAAATGTCATAACTTTTATTTTTTTATACAAAAGTATTTAAAGTACCTTTCAAACATTATATAAATCTGTTAAAAAATAGACTTTGAAAAAATATTTTATTCAGTACAAACCTTTTTTACTTTTTCTGGCTAAATTTTTCATACCCTACATTGTTCTTGCTTTGATTTATCAGGGGTTTCTAAGTTTTTTAGGGGAAAATGAAATTGATTCAATAACTACATTAGTTGCCGAAAACACAAAACAGTTATTGACATTATTCAATGCGGATGCAGCTATTGTAAAAAATGATTCGGAATCGTATGTTAGATTAATTTACAATCAGCATTATGTAGCTAGAATGATAGAAGGTTGTAATGGTATCAGTGTAATCATTCTCTTCATTTCATTTGTAGTTTCTTTTTCAGGGAAGATGAAACCCACTTTGTTTTTTATTTTGGGAGGCAGCCTTGTTATTTACGTGCTTAACGTAGCTCGCATTGCCTCACTATGTGTCTTACTATATCATTTTCCAAAGCAGGAACAAATCCTGCACGGCGTGTTTTTTCCACTATTCATTTATGGTATTGTTTTTATTTTATGGGTGATTTGGGTTAATAAATTTTCATTATATGCTAAAAATACTGCTGACTCATAAATTCAGATTTATCTTCGTACTATCATTTGTTCTTTCGTTTGTCCTTATTCGGGTATATGAAGACAACTTGTTTTACGATCCTTTCTTGAATTATTTCAAAAAAGACTTTAATGCTTTGCCATTACCAATTTACGACTCTTTTCGTTTATTAATCAACTTATTTTTTCGTTATGGATCAAATACGCTATTATCATTAGGATTGATCTTTAGCCTTTTTAAAGATGGTGAAATGGTTAAATTCGCTGCGGCTTTGTATGCTTTTTTCTTTGTGGTTCTGATTTTTTGTTTCTATACCACAATTTATTTTTATGCAGAACATAATAAGCTGTTGCTTTTTTATGTCCGCAGATTCCTTATTCAGCCCATATTTATACTTTTGTTTATCCCGGGGTTTTATTATCAAAAGCTTCAAAAATAATTATTTTTATTTGCCTTTAATGAGTTGTCTTTTATTGAAAGTCAATTTGTAAGCAGATAAAAATTATGAAGCACTCAGGGAATATCATTTATTTTGACCCGGAAAAACTTAAAAAGTGATTACTAAAACCTGGTGCAGGTCCGATCATTGTCGAAGATATTTTAAATAAAATCGGCAAAAGAGATCTGTCAGGGAATTTTTACAAAAAAGATATATAAAAAGGCTTTCAGTTTATTGAAGAAAGAGGCTAATTCACAAGCGAAACAATACAGTTTAAGGGAAGGCCTTCGATTATTAGGATCAGCTGGTTTCTTTTTCGAAAAATATATCGCCCGACTTTTTACTTCGGAAATTTACGACACCAGAGCCAATTTAATTTTGCAAGGCAAGTGCGTCTCGCACGAAATTGATGTATTAGTTAAAAAAGACGTTGTTGTCAGTATGATTGAGTGCAAATTTCACTCAAGGAGAGAGGCCACCTCTGACATGAAAGTTCCATTATATGTCTGTCAAGGTTTAATGATTGGCAAGGAGCTAATTATCCCATTTTTTCGAAAACAGAAGTTATTTCAAACTGTTGGATATCAACTAATAATAGATTTACCTCAGACGTAATTGATTTTGAAAAATGTTATGGACTTAATCTGTTAAGTTGGGACTATCCGAAAAACAACAGTTTAAAAACCAAAAACGACATAGATTGTCTTTATTCCGCTACCTGTTTGACTACGCTGTCTATAGCTGAGAAAGAGAAGCTGTTAATCTTAGACATCCTACTGGTCAAAGAGTTAATAAATAACGCTAAAGAATTAGAAAAAATCGGATTGAGTTCTAACAGAATAAAGAATGTGTTGAAAGAGGCGCGGGAATTAAGCAAATGTATATAGTTCACTAATTTATTAAACTTAATAACAAGCTCATGAAAGTAAAATTTATCCACGGAACGGGAACGGTGACAGCTTCAAAAACATTAGTTGAAAGTAATGGTATAAGAATTCTAATAGATTGTGGACTTTTATAAGGAATTAAACCATTAAGAGCGCTTAATTGGAAACCATTGCCTATGCTAGCCTCAACAATTGATTTTGTTGTACTGCCCCACGGTCATTTAGATCTTTGCGGCTAGTTACCCAGATTAGCCTATCAAGGTTTTAATGGAAAAATTTATTGCAGTGCACCAACAAAGGCAATCGCAAAGCTAATTCTGTTGGATAGCGCCAAGATACCGCAGGAACAAGCAGAGAAAGCGAATAAAGAGAAGTATTGCAAACATGAAGTTGCGCAGCCACTTTATGATGTGGAGCAAGCCAAAAGAGTGTTTTCTCTTTTTTAGGTTGTAAAGTTAGATGAGAGAGTTCTTTTGGATCCGGAAATCAGCGCTGTTTTTATGAATGCTGGCCACACTATCAGCGCTTGTAGTATTGAGCTAACAATTGAAAATAAAACATTGGTGTTCTTAGGGGGTGTTGGTCGTGAAAATGATGCATTGATGTACCCAGCTACCACGCCAAAAAAAGCAGATTATGTGCTTCTTGAAAGCTCCTACGGGAACCGGCTACATCCAACTTCGGATGCCAAGTTAGAATTGGAGATGTATATAAACAATACGGTTAAAAATGGAGAATCTGTCATTATTCTATGTTTTGCTGTTGAGCGAGCTCAAATGCTGATGTATTTATTGTGGCAACTCAGAGAAGGAAATAGCATATCCAATATCCCTTATGTGATTGATTCTCCAATGGGAGTGCATATTTGATGTATTTTTTGATAATTTAAAATTGCATAAATTATCAATCGAAGAATACGTCGCATAGGTAAAATATTAATACTGATTTCTGACTATAAGGATAATATAGATACAATTTATAATAAGCGACCTAAAGTGGTTATCGTGGCGAGTTTTATGGATACTAGCGGAAGAGTGTTGAGTTATTTACAACGCTATATTGAACTACCAGAAACCGCGGGGGTCATTGCGGGCTATCAAGTAGAAGGAACGCGCGGAAGGAATTTGCTAGAAGTAGCTAAGGAGATCAAAATCTAAGGGAAATACTATCTTGTAAACGCAAAGATTCTTGAAATAGAAGGCTTATCTACACATGGGGATCAAAAAGATTTAGTCAATTGGCTTTCTGCATTGGAAAACAAGCCTGAAAAAAGTATTCTTGGTTCACGCTGAAAATCAACCTGCTGACGAGCTACGAATTAAAATAAGGGAAGAATATGATTTTGATTGTTCCATTCCCCTAATGGGATAAGAGTTTAGGATTTACTTTGCATGATTTTAAATTATTTATCTCATGAGATATATGAGGTCAAATTAGCTTCAACCTACTTTCATTTAGTAAAATACTCTTTTCTAGAGACATAAATAATACTGGCCTCATTTTGATTAATACTGATATTGCTTCGACCGTTAATTAAACTTTAAAATTATTCAATAAATTGTGGTTAAAATAAATTATTCCTTACTTTCACGCACGAATTAATTTAGCATAAAAAACCCAAGGAATGAATAGCTTTGATTGGAAGAATTTAATAGACCCACTTTTTTATATTCACTTTGATGTGAACGGAATAAAACTAGGACTTTACATAGTATTATTTATAATTTTTGCAGAAACAGGATTGTTTGCTGGTTTCTTTTTGCCTGGAGACAGTTTACTTTTCTTAGCGGGAATTTACAATCGCGAATTAATAGAAAACATATGGATTATAAACAGTGACTTCGTAAATGTTATGCTCCTGTCAACAATGGTTGCGGTAGCAGGTATTTTGGGCAATATAGTAGGATATTGGTTTGGTTCAAAGAGTGGTTATTACTTATATAATAAGAAAGATACTTTTTGGTTTAAGAAAAAATATCTTGTTTCGTCTAAAGATTTCTTTGAACGACATGGAGGTAGAGCAATTATTTTCGCAAGGTTCTTGCCAATATTCAGGACTTTTGCGCCTATAGTCGCTGGAATTGTAACTATGGATAAAAAGAAGTTTATGTTTTATAATGTCGTAAGTTCCTTTCTTTGGTCTTTCACATTAATTTTTGCTGGACATTATTTATATGGTTTCTTGCTTAACAATTACCAAATAGATTTAAAGGAACATATCGAACTTATTGTTATCGGATTAGTGATTATTACGCTTTCTCCAGTACTTCTAAAGTTTGCGAAAAAACGTCCAAAAACGGAAGATTAAATAAAAAATCGGGTTTAAAAGTTTGTTTTTATTGCCAATTGTATACTAAATAAAAAATCCGTTCACCAAAAGTGAACGGATTTTTTATATGATAAATGGTTTGGAATTACATCATTCCTGGCATACCTCCACCCATTTGACCTCCGCCTGTATTTTCTTCCTTGATGTCAATCAAAGCACATTCGGTTGTTAATATCATCCCTGCAACTGATGCTGCATTTTCTAACGCTACACGAGTCACTTTTTTAGGGTCAATAATACCCGCTTTTAGCATATCAACATATTCGTCTGTTTTAGCATTGTAACCATAGTCGCCTTTTCCTTCAGCTACCTTTGCTACAACAACAGAGCCTTCAAGACCTGCGTTTTCAACAATGGTTCTTAATGGCGATTCCACTGCTCGTGATATAATTTGGATTCCTGTAGCTTCGTCTGCATTATCAGCTTTTATCGCGCTTAAAACTTTTTTAGCTCTTAATAAGGCAACTCCACCACCAGCAACAATTCCTTCCTCAACAGCAGCACGAGTGGCATGTAGCGCATCATCAACTCTGTCTTTTTTCTCTTTCATTTCCACTTCAGATGCAGCGCCTACATAAAGGACGGCAACACCACCAGCTAATTTTGCTAAACGTTCTTGCAGTTTTTCCTTGTCATAGTCAGAAGTTGTAGCTTCCATTTGACCTTTGATTTGGTTTACCCGATTTTTGATCATATCAGCTTCACCAGCACCGCTTACTACAGTTGTATTATCTTTATTGATAGTTACTTTTTTTGCAGTACCTAACATTTCGATAGTTGTATTTTCAAGTGTGTAACCTCTTTCTTCAGAGATAACTGTTCCGCCAGTCAAAATAGCAATATCTTCAAGCATTGCTTTTCTTCTATCTCCAAAACCAGGTGCTTTTACAGCAGCGATTTTCAAAGCTCCACGAAGTTTGTTTACTACCAATGTTGATAATGCTTCACCATCTACATCTTCAGCAATAATCAATAATGGTTTTCCAGATTGTGCTACTGGCTCGAGAACCGGTAGCAATTCTTTTAAAGAGGAAACTTTTTTGTCATACAACAATATATATGGATTCTCTAATTCCACTTCCATCTTTTCAGAATTAGTAACGAAATATGGAGAAAGATATCCTCTGTCAAACTGCATTCCTTCCACAACATCCACGTAAGTGTCTGTTCCTTTTGCTTCTTCAACGGTGATTACACCTTCTTTTCCTACTTTTGCGAATGCTGTAGCGATTAACTCCCCGATTACTTCGTCATTATTAGCAGAGATAGAAGCGATTTGTTTGATTTTGTCTGAATCAGTACCTACCACTTTAGATTGCTTTGCTAAATCAGCAACAATAGCCTCAACAGCTTTGTCAATACCGCGTTTCAAATCCATAGGATTAGCTCCAGCAGCAACGTTTTTCAACCCTTCTTTTACGATAGCTTGTGCCAAAACAGTTGCAGTTGTTGTTCCATCACCTGCTAAATCATTGGTTTTAGAAGCAACCTCTTTTACCATCTGAGCTCCCATGTTTTCCAAAGGGTCTTTTAGTTCAATTTCTTTTGCAACGGTAACACCATCTTTTGTTACCGTAGGTCCACCAAATGATTTTCCAATGATTACGTTACGGCCTTTTGGCCCTAAAGTTACCTTTACTGCATTTGCTAATGCGTCAACCCCACGTTTCAGTCCGTCACGTGCTTCTATGTCAAATTTTATATCTTTTGCCATTTCTTTAGTTTGTTTAAAGTTTAGTTTGTTTAAAGTTTCAAGTTTTCTTGACTCTTAATTTTTAGATAATTGCAAGAATATCGTCTTCACGCATAATCAAATAGTCTTTTCCTTCCAGTTTCAATTCCGTACCAGCATATTTGCCATAAAGAACGCTATCACCAATTTTCACAGTCATCGTGTGCTCTTTGGTGCCATTTCCAACTGCAACAACAGTTCCTTTTTGTGGTTTTTCTTTGGCGGTATCTGGAATAAAAATCCCTGACGCAGTTTTTGTTTCAGCAGCAACTGGTTCTATAAGAACGCGGTCAGAAAGTGGTTTAATGTTTAAAGCCATGATTTTATTATTTTAATTTTGTTAATACGTTTTAGAATTCAGAAATTGTGCCATTCTCCCTCATATGACATAATTTCTTATAAAAAAGGCCAGCTTTGACAGGCTGGCACTTAATAGTATATTTTGCGATATGAATTATTCTGCAGCTGGTGCGTCTTGTACTGGTACAACTGGAGCTACAGGAGGAGCAGTTTGAGTGTTGTCAATGATTTTGGAGTCCGAATCACTTAATGTTCCTGTGAAGCTTAAACTAGACAGTAAAATAAGTGCTATTAAAATTGTAGCTAATGTCCAGGTGCTTTTGTCTAAAAAATCAGTCGTTTTTTGAACTCCACCCATTTGAGTTGAACCACCTAAAGTAGAAGAAAGCCCACCACCTTTAGGATTTTGAACCATTATTACTACAACCAGTAGGAAACAAACTATTGTTATTAAAACTAAAAAAATTGAAAATGTGCTCATTGTTTAATTATTATTTTGTTGTAAAATCTTAATATCCGTGATACGGTCAGCAAAGAAACTACTTTTTTCTGGATATTTCATAATTAATATTTCATAAGCTTGAATTGCTTTTTGATATTTTTTTTGTTCCAAATAGACTCGAGCTAATGTTTCGGTCATTAAATACGAATGATCTTCTTTATTAATGTCAATTCGGGCAGTAGAAGCTACACCATGCTTGATTGGAGAAATCTTTGGACTGGCCTCAATAAATTTATCGATTATGTCAGATTTTTTTTTCTTGTTCTTTTCCTGTTGAACCTCTGTTGTGTTTTTTATTGCATCATTTGCCCTGTCTATAGGTCGGGTTCTTGACAACTGAAGCCATTCCTGGAAAGAATGTTTTTCGCTTTTAGAGAAATCCAGAGGCTTATCTATAGCCAGCTTCTCTTCAGATTCTTTTGAAAAATCTTGAACTTCAACAGTAGATGCTCCTTTAATGGAAGTTAGCAATGATTGTTCTAAAGTATTAGCTTTAAGTTCTGCCTTTCTTCCGGTATCGATTAGCTCATCATCAATTACATTTATATCAAGAAGTCCAAGTGTTTTCTTGTCGTATAAGTCTTTTTGAATAGCGATAAATGAATCCGAAGTAATGAAGTCAAACAAGACCGTTCTATCAGTAGTATTTGCGGCCGTGACTTTTAAAGCGGAATTATACTTGAAACTATCTTGGTTGTAAAGTCCTTTTAATCGTAAAGCTCTTGCGCTTTGAAAAAAAGGAAACTCATCCAATACCTTTTCCAAAGCCAGCGTTTGGAGCTCGGTAATAGTATTCGGTTTGTTAATTAAGTAAGTATAATCAGTTAGATTCATTTTTTGACTGTTCAGTATTAAGTAATTGATGTTTATTTACCAAAGCTTCCGAGCGTTCAATTTTTGCTGTGCTTACTGATTGAACACTAAAACTGCCTCTCAGACCCTGTTTATCACCACTTAGCAAGTGATTCATTAAAGATATCTTGAGTTATTCTAAGAAATATTTCATCTAATGCAGTACTCAAAGTTGCTCCGGTCAGTTGTGTTGTTGCTGGATAATCATAAAAGAAATCAAATGTTTTTTCGAAATTATCGATTTCCTTATTCTTATTAGTAAATCGTACGTTTACCCTAATACTTAAACGATTTTGTGACGCCTGTTGATTAGCGGTAGCCGTCATAGGACTTATTCTGTAGTCAACAATTTCGCCTTCATAAATTAAATCTCCACTATCCTTAACCAAGTTTAAATTAGTTTGGTTCAGAATAAGATCTTGCAAGTTTAGCGTAAACGTTCTGTCGATTCCAGGTTCAATCAACTCCGCATTGTTCTGAAAAAAATCAACTTGAAATGTTTTCGCATCTATTTTTCCAGTTCCAGTAAAGTTGTAAACGGAACAGCTATTTAAAGTGAACAGTAATACAAGAGTAATGATAAGGTTTAAGTGTTTCATTTTATATTTAAAATTGCTTCGCCAGTTCGCTAACGAACGAGTCAAAGATATTCAAATTTAATTAACAATTTGCAACTAGTATTTATGGCTATTTTAAAGGTCAAATTGTTTTATTTTGCGGTATAAAGTTCTTTCTGAAATCCCCAATTCTTCTGCAGCCGCTTTCCTTTTACCCTTATTCTTTTCTAATGACTTCTTTATCATTTCAATTTCTTTCTGTTCTAATCTCAACACTTCTTCCTCTTCTTCAACAGTTTCCGCAAAAAGATAATTGTCGTCATTCTCTTGATATGGTTCCACTTTATTTTGGCTAGCAAGCAATGCGGTTCTTGGCTCCTCTTCAAAATCTATTTCACTATCATTTTCTTTGGAACCGTATATTTTGGTAATCAGATTTTTATTGGTTTCCTGTACTTTAGAACTGCCGTTTTCCATTAGTTCCAAGGTGAGTTTTTTCAAATCATGCAAGTCGCTTTTCATGTCAAAAAGTACCTTATACAAAATTTCTCTTTCATTACTAAAATCACTGTCGCTTTTTTTATCTTTTATCACAGAAGGTAAATTAGCGCCTTCAGTGGGTAAATAAGATTGTAAGGTTGCAGCAGTGATGTCGCGATTGGTTTCCAATACCGAAATTTGTTCGGCTACGTTTCGTAACTGACGAATATTTCCGCTCCAGCGAAATTTTTGCAATACAAGAACGGCATCTTCATCTAGTTTTAACGGGGGCATTTTATATTTATGTGCAAAGTCAGCAGCAAATTTTCTGAACAGTAAATGGATATCGTCTTTCCGATCCCGTAAAGGTGGTAATGGGATGTCGACTGTACTCAGTCTGTAATACAAATCTTCACGAAACTTCCCTTTTTCGATTGCGTCAAATAAATTCACATTGGTGGCAGCCACAATTCTTACATTCGTTTTTTGAACTTGTGAAGACCCCACCTTAATAAACTCCCCATTTTCTAGGACACGAAGTAATCTGACCTGTGTTGTAAGTGGCAGTTCTCCTACTTCATCAAGAAAAATAGTCCCGCCATTTGCCACCTCAAAATAACCTTCACGAGTACTTGTTGCGCCTGTAAAAGCTCCTTTTTCGTGACCAAAAAGCTCACTATCAATAGTTCCTTCTGGAATTGCACCACAATTTACCGCGATATACTTACCATGCTTTCTATGAGAAAGGGAGTGTATGATTTTTGGGATACTTTCCTTTCCTACTCCGCTTTCACCCACTACTAATACTGATATGTCAGTAGGAGCAACCTGAATCGCTTTCTCTATGGCACGATTCAATTTCGGGTCATTACCAATAATTTCAAATCGCTGTTTTGTAGCTTGAACTGTATCCATATTCTGTATTTGGTTTAAAGTATTTGGTTTAAAGTTTCAAGTTGCCGAACAAACTTTAAATTTAAACTTTTTTGTAATGAAATAAAATGTCGTTACTGTTGTGGTTTTGTTACTGTATCTTCTACAGGAGCTGTTTTTTCAACTTTATGCTTTGGGAAATAGGTTCTGATCATGTAAAATGTGACTCCGAATCCAATTATAAAAGTAACCAGACCAATGATTATATTTTTTTTTAACATCTTATTTTTTTCTTAATTAATGGCATTCGCGGCTAAGTTTTCTAATTCATGTCGCTTAAACCAGTTGCTTCTCCCTTTAAGGTTCCGCTTGTACAACTTGTGATTTTCACATTTACAAAGTCTCCAATTTTATAATTCACTTTTGGAAAAACTACGGTGATACTTTGTGAATTTCTACCAGAGAATTCTTCAGTTGATTTTTTAGAGACCTTCTCCACTAATACTTCAACAGTTTGTCCAATGAATTCTTCGGAGCGTGACCAAGCATGCTTTTGTTGTAAGTCTACAATTTCTTGTAACCTTCTCGCTTTAGTTTCATCGGTTACATCATCCTCCATTTTTCTACCCGCCAATGTTCCTGGGCGTTCTGAGTACGAATACATATAACCAAAGTTATATTTCACATATTCCATTAAACTCAAAGTGTCTTTGTGATCTTCTTCGGTTTCTGTTGGAAAACCCGCAATCATATCTTGCGAAATAGATCCGTTTGGAATGATGGCCCTTATTTTATCAATCAAAGTCATATATTCCTCACGGCTATGCAAACGATTCATTTCTTTCAAAATTCGATTGCTTCCAGATTGCACTGGTAAATGAATGTGTTTGCAGATATTAGGATGATTGGCAATCACATGTAACACACTTTCGTGCATGTCTTGTGGATTAGATGTCGAAAAGCGAATACGCATTTTCGGAAAACCAACGGCCGTCATTTCCAGTAATTGATCGAAATCTACAGCAGTTGCCTTTTGCATTTCTGTGGCAGCTACAAAATCTTTTTTCAAACCACCGCCGTACCAGAGGTAACTGTCGACGTTTTGGCCCAAAAGCGTAATCTCTTTAAACCCTTTATCACATAAATCTTGGATTTCCTTCATAATACTTTGTGGTTCTCGACTGCGCTCCCGTCCTCGGGTAAAAGGCACCACGCAAAACGTACACATATTGTCGCAACCACGCGTGATTGAAACTAAGGCCGTGATTCCATTACTCATCAGACGAACGGGCGAAATGTCGCCATAGGTTTCGTCTTTTGACAAAATCACGTTAATTGCATTCCTGCCTTCTTCTACTTCTTGCAGAAGGTTAGGTAAATCTTTATAGGCATCAGGGCCTACCACAAGGTCAACGATTTTCTCTTCCTCTAGAAACTGAGTTTTTAAACGTTCTGCCATACAGCCCAAAACGCCAACTTTCATTTTCGGATTTATGCGTTTCACCGCATTGTATTTCTCTAAACGTTTACGAACGGTTTGCTCTGCTTTGTCCCGGATGGAGCAGGTATTAACTAAAACTAAGTCGGCTTCTTCAAGTATTTGCGTTGTGTTGTATCCGTTTAAGGATAATATGGAAGCTACAATTTCACTATCCGAAAAGTTCATCGCACAGCCATAGCTTTCTATAAATAGTTTTTTTGTATTCTCGGGTTTGTTTTCTAAAACAAGGCTTTCTCCTTGTTTGCTTTCTTCAATAATCTTTTCCATAGGTCACTTTCAAGAGAGTGTTTTAATAAGTTGCCAAAGGTACAATTATTTGGGTGAATCTGACAAGATGTCAGATGAAGAATTAACAATGTTTTAAGTCTAGTTAAGTATACTAATTCTAGAGCTCACCCTAACTTTTCCTGCTATCTAGGCTAAGTATGAACGACGATTTTGGAAATAAAAAAAAACTCTCTTAAAAATATAAGAGAGTTTTCAGTAAACAAGTTTGAACAAAAAAATTGAGAACTTAAAACAAACTAACGGCTAATTGTAATCTAGCAATTTTGTTGGCTGGATTCCACATTGCGGTTGCAGAAACGGGTAGCTTGTAATTTAACACCGAAATATCTTTGGTAAGCCTAAATCCCGTGTTTACGATTCCAAAATCTTTACTTTTATCTGCTCTGTACAAATTTGAACTTCCATTAAGCGCAAATACGCCTCCTACATAAAGGCTTACATTTACTTTTTGGTTTTCAACAAGAGGATAGCTTAATTCTACATAAGTAGAGTATCTGCTGTTATAATTATTATTAACATCTAATTCACGATCATTCTTGCCCGTGTAAAGGAATACGTCTGCTTCAATGCGCATTGGGAATGCTTTTGGAAAACGATATGACGTTCGTAAATCTATGATGTGTGTGGTTGTGAGTTTATCGTAATTAAATACCATTGGGGTTTCAATTCCGGTAGTATTAAATAAATTCCATAATGCAATCGATAAATTATTTTTTTGGTACTGCACATAGTAGTTTATTTCGCGGTACTCTCCATCAAATCCCGCTCCACCCCAAACTCCAGTAGTGAAATTTTGATTTTTGTCTAATGCTAAGTGAACAAATCCCATGGCGGTCATTCCGTCGTTTATTACTAAACCTCTCCATAAATGGCTGGTTGCCACACCCACATTAAAGTCTAGACTACTAGGACTTGTGATCTCTGTTGCTGCATCAATACTAGCTGAAACTGTTGTTTTCTGGGCGTATCCCGTTAACCCTGTAAGTGAGATTACAGCGGCAATTATAAAATTTTTCATTTTTTATTTTTTAAAGTGGGGCTTTTAGGTAAGCATTAAATAAGATAACGCAGCTAAGCTTGATCCTATGATTGGTCCTACAATGGGAACCCACGCATAGCTCCAGTCACTGTTTCCTTTTAGAAGTAGGGAGTGTACAATTCTTGGCCCTAGGTCTCTAGCTGGATTAATGGCATAGCCGGTTGTTCCTCCTAAGCTTAATCCAATTGCCCAAACCAAAATTGCAACGGGCAGAGCGCCTATTGATCCTAGTCCAATTTTTGCATCAGAGGCAACTGCAATGCTTACATCGGGACCGGCTAGATAAAAAATTACAAAAATAAGTACAAAAGTTCCTATGATTTCGCTAATCAAGTTAGAGGAATAATTACGGATCGCTGGTCCTGTGCTAAAACAAGCTAATTTTCCGCCTTCGTCTTCGGTAGCAGCAAAATGATCTTTGTGTGATAACCAAACTAGGAATGCTCCAATCATGGCTCCAATCATTTGAGCTAAAACGTAAGTTGTCACTTGACTCCAAGCAAATTTACCAACAAGCGCTAGTCCAAGCGTTACTATAGGGTTTAAATGCGCCCCGCTTACGGGCCCCGCGACGACTACACCTACAAAAACGGCAAATGCCCATGCAGTAGTAATTACAATCCAACCTGAATTATTTCCTTTTGTTCCTGTGAGAACTACGTTTGCAACTACTCCGTTGCCTAATAAAATCATTAGCATGGTACCAATAATTTCTGCTATAAATGCTGTCATCTTCTAGTGTTTTTGTGAATTACAATTAGTCCTCGATCCAGTTTGAAGCACGCCCCACAGCTTTATGCCAGTTGTGTACTAATTTATCGGCTTCATTTCTAGACATTTCTGGATTAAATTCGCGATCTATCGACCATTGTTCTTGTAACTCATCAACACTATCCCAGTACCCTACAGCTAATCCTGCCAAATAAGCTGCTCCTAAAGCAGTTGTCTCAAGTGTTTTCGGTCTTATTACTTTAAAGTCAAATAAATCCGATTGAAATTGCATCATTAAATTATTGGCGGCAGCTCCACCATCAACTCTTAATTCTGTTCCTTTTTTGCCAAAATCAGCCTCCATGGCTTTTACCAGATCATATACTTGGTATGCAATTCCTTCAAGGGTGGCACGTGCAATATGTGCATTTGTGGTTCCTCTAGTAATCCCTACGATTGCACCTCGTGCATATTGATCCCAATGCGGTGCCCCCAAACCTGTTAAAGCCGGGACAAAATAAACACCGCCATTATCGGACACTTGTGATGCTAGAGTTTCGATTTCTTCTGCAGTATCGATCATTTTTGCCCCGTCGCGCAACCATTGTACCGCTGCTCCTCCTACAAAAACACTTCCTTCTAAGGCGTAAGTAGTTTTCCCGTTAATTTTCCATGCCACGGTAGTCAGTAGATTGTTATCAGAATACACTGGTTTTTCACCTGTGTTCATCAACATAAAGCAACCTGTTCCGTAAGTGTTTTTGGCCATTCCGGGCTTTGTACATAATTGACCGAATAAAGCTGCTTGTTGATCTCCGGCAACTCCGGCAATTGGAATTTTTGTTGAGAAAAGAGTTGTGGCAGTTTCACAATAAATTTCGCTACTTTGGTGTACCTCCGGCAACATTGCTTTTGGTATGTCGAACAACTCTAATAATTCAGTATCCCATTCTAAAGTGTGAATATTTAATAATAATGTACGACTTGCATTAGAGACATCAGTCATGAATTTTTCACCCCTTGTCAATTTCCAAATTAGCCAAGTGTCAACAGTTCCAAAACAGAGCTTCCCTGCTTCGGCTTTTTCGCGCGCACCGGGCACATTGTCTAGAATCCATTTTACTTTGGTACCAGAAAAATAAGCGTCTAGTACTAGACCTGTTTTTTTCTTGATCATATCTGCATGGCCTTTTTCTTTTAACCCGTCACAATATTTTGCAGTTCTGCGGTCTTGCCAAACAATGGCATTGTAAACTGGTTCACTAGTTTCTCTGTCCCAAACAATGGTCGTTTCTCTTTGATTAGTAATTCCAATAGCAGCTATTTCTTTTCCAGAAATCCCAACTTTTGCAATAACTTCAGCGGCTACACTAATCTGTGAAGACCATATTTCTTTAGGATCGTGTTCTACCCATCCTGGTTTTGGAAATATTTGCTCAAAATCTTTTTGAGATACACTTACGATTTCGCCTTCATGGTTGAAAACGATAGCTCTTGAGGAGGTGGTTCCCTGGTCAAGAGCTAAAATTAATTTGTTTTTCATTTGTTTTTTTTGGTTAGTTAATAGGCTGGTTAATTATTTGATTTGAAATTCTGGTAAAAGAAATCCGTTTGCAAGTTTTTTAAATTGAACTGCTTGGTCTTTTGCCCAATTTTCGTCGTACCCAAGTTCTTCAGCAAGCAATTGTGCTACTTTTTCTGAAACAGTTATCGCTGCACGAGCATCTAAGAACAAGAGGCGCACTCTCCTTGATAGTACATCATCAATTGTTCTTGCCATCTCATAACGTATCGCCCAAACAACTTCGGCCAGTGTATAGTCGTAATCTTGATGTAGCTTTTGTTTTAACTTAGGTTCTTGATTTTGTAACTCTAGTATTTTAGGAATATCAGTTCCGTAAATATATAGATGGTTTTCACGATCAACTATACTTGTTTTAATATTTCCGTGAATTGATATATTTTCTGTTTTACATTCTCTTTTAGGCAGATTACGAACAGTGATTGCTTTATCAATAATATCTTCGGCAATTTTTCGATAGGTAGTCCATTTGCCTCCAGTAATAGTTATTAGCCCAGTTTCAGAAACAATAATTTTATGGCTCCTTGAAACTTCTTTAGTGCTTTTACCTTCTTTTTCAGGTGCAGCAAGCGGTCTCAACCCCGCAAAAACTGACAATACATCTGCGCGTGTAGGTTTCTTTTCTAAGAACCTTTGAGCGGTTTCTAGAACAAAGTCAATTTCATTTTCTAATGCAATAGGTTCTAAACTGTGGCTTTTTATCAAGGTATCTGTAGTACCTACAACAATTTTATCATGCCATGGTACGGCAAACAAAACTCTTCCGTCACTTGTTTTTGGAATCATCAATGCGTGATCACTGGGCAGGAACGATTTATCAAAAACAAGATGAATTCCTTGACTCGGAACAATATATTTTTTATAAACAGTATCATTTAGCTTCATTATTGAATTGGTAAAAACACCCGTAGCATTTATAACAGCTTTTCCTTTTAGATCAAATAGCTCTCCAGTTTCTTGGTTTTTAACCTGAACTCCCGTTACTTGATTTTTACTGTCTTTTAATAGCCCTACAACTTTAGTATAATTCAAAAGGCAGGCCCCCTTTTCTACTGCGGTTTGGGCAATGTTAATGGCTAAGCGCGAATCGTCAAATTGACCGTCTTGATAGATAACTCCGCTAACTAATCCCTTTTGCTCTATGTTTGGGAGCAATTCAGTTGTTTTTTTCTTTGAAATATATTGAGATTTACCTAAACTTAATTTGCCGGCCAACAAGTCGTAAATACTAAGTCCTATAGTATAAAAATAACCGCCCCACCAATTGTAGTTAGGTATAACAAAAGATTGATTTTTAACAAGATGCCCAGCGTTTTGCGCCATTAAGCCTCTTTCTTTAAGAGCTTCTCTAACTAGGGATACATCACCTTGCTCAAGATAGCGAACACCACCGTGAACTAATTTAGTACTTCTGCTTGAGGTTCCTTTTGCGAAATCTACTGCTTCTACTAAAATGGTTTTGTAGCCTCTACTGGCAGCATCAAGTGCAGTCCCAAGACCGCTAGCTCCTCCACCAATAACGATTACATCCCATTCTTTAGTTTCATTTAATTTGGATATTTGTTCGTGACGTTTCATAATATATTCTTTTTGTATTTAAATCTTTCTTAAAGCAAATAAAGTGAAACTAAACGAAACCACAAAGAGAATTGTCAGATATTTTTATTTTATTTTTTCATTTTCCATATTTATACTGTTAAAATATGATTATTCCTTATTTTTAGTGCGTTTTTTAATGACTTTAAGGGAGTGTTTAATGAGTTCAGTCAAAAATGGTTTGTCAATAGTATTGATTTGTAATAAGTCTGAAATGTTTAAACCGCAACTATACGAAAGTCATTAGATCCTTCGTAGAATGAAGTGCTGCCTAATGTTAATCGAGGGGACTCCCGCAATCAAGTTACTGGTGTTTTTGAAAGAAATCAGAGCGATAAAAAAGAGGTATGGGTTTAGCGAAACTAGCAAATAGCGAAAGAGGCTGTCCAAAAATTACTTTTCGAACAGCCTCGGTTTTTTTTTGTGGGATAGGGTAAAATTAGGAGTTGTTTTACTCCTAGTATTTGCTCAATTTCGCTTTAAACATGAAATCTTCTACTTTTTCGACCATATTATAACTCCCACAAAAAAAAGGTGCTCTTTCGTGCAATTCAGTGGGGATGATTTCCATGATTCGCTTAAAGCCATCCGATGCTTTTCCTCCGGCTTGTTCTGCAATAAACGCAATTGGGTTGCATTCGTAAAGTAATCGTAATTTTCCTTTTGGCGCTGTTGTAATAGTTGAATATATGTATACTCCTCCCTTTATCATATTCCTGTGAATATCGGCAACCAAACTTCCAATATATCTTGAAGTATATGGTCTTTCGTCTTCTTCAAGCTGGCAATATTTGATGTAATCTTTTACTCCCTGAGGAAAATGAACATAATTCCCTTCGTTTGTAGAATATATATTTCCGTCTTTCGGAAATTGAATGTTGGGATGCGATAAATAAAATGTTCCAATTGCCGGGTTCAAAGTAAAACCATTTACTCCGTGACCTGTGGTATAAACCAGCATCGTTGATGTTCCATAAATAACGTAGCCGGCAGCAACCTGATTGGTCCCTGGCTGCAGAAAATCTTCTAGCGTGACTGGAGTTCCGATTGGAGTAATTCTTCTGAAAACCGAGAAAATTGTCCCCACTGAAACGTTTACATCAATGTTTGATGATCCATCAAGTGGGTCTATTAAAACTACGTATTTGTTATTGTTACTTTTATCGCTCCCTTCTACTGTTATAAATTCATCATTCTCCTCTGAAGCAATACCGCATACAATTTCTCGATTTATTAAGGTTTGAATAAAAACTTCATTAGCATAAATATCTAATTTTTGCTGTTCTTCTCCTTGAATATTTTGAGCACCTGCAGCACCAATAATGTCTACTAGACCTGCTTTGCTTACTTTGTAATTAACCACTTTAGCAGCCAGACGAATCGAATTGATGATGCGTGATAATTCACCCGATGAATATTGAAAGGCAGCTTGGTTTTCTATGATAAATTCTCCTAAAGTTTTGTTGTGTTCCTTCATAATGAAATGGTTGAGGTTGTTTTTAGATGGTGATTTTTGGTTTTTGCTTAATGTGCTTTGCAACATTATGAATAAAAAGGCTTACTTATTGTGTTTTGAAAGCGCGTAGATCAATTAGTATTTTTAATTATAAAAGAAGGGTTTTCGCTTGACAGGTTTGGAATTTGAGGCATTAATCTCCTTTTCTATAATTAATATATCCTTAGTCTTTTATGAGGTGCAGCTGCGCATTGTAAGCAGATTTAGCATTTTTGCTTGGAAGTTCTTTTGTCATATTCTCAGCTTTAACAACTGTGGTTTTTTAGATTCAGCCACTAGCATCAATTCTAATCCCGAGTAAGTTGGTTACGCTCTTAAAAATAAGTTTGCTCAATTTTAACAGCTTCGTTTTACTTTTTTAATGGTATATTTAGTTTTTTTTAGGTATCTTTTTATTTCGATATATTTCGAATAACAAACATAATGAAACTAAATTATATAAAATGAAGTTTATTTGTTTATTTTATTTTTGTATCTTTCAATATCGAAAATATTAAATAGGAGGACATATTATGACTATAATCAATAGACGGCAAGAGGATATACTTAAAGAATTAAATCAAAAAGGGTATGTGAATGTGGTTGATTTGTGTGAAACACATAATGTTTCAACCGTAACCATACGAAAGGACCTTAACTTTTTAGAAAACGAAAAGCTATTGCATCGCACACATGGTGGAGCCAGTAAGCAACCCATTTATGCTTTTGAAAGAGATGTAAGTGATAAAGAAGCATTGCAGGTAGGTCAAAAAAAAGAAATTGCAGAAGAGGCATTAAAGTATATTAGCAACAATGACTATATCATATTAGGTTCTGGCTCAAACATTCATTATTTATCTCAAATTATCAAGGGATTTCAGAAATTAACAGTGCTTACACCCTCTTTAAAGGTTTCGTTAGAGCTTTGTAAAGAGCAAGGTATTGATACGATTCAATTAGGTGGGGATATTCGCAATAACTCAACTTCTGCCGTAGGCCCTATTGCGGAATCTATTCTAGGACAATTTTCATGTAATAAATTATTTTTGGGGGCGGACGGTGTCGATTTAGAATTTGGATTAAGTACATCTAATGCGCTTGAAGCCCATTTAAATAAGGCAATGATTGATGTTGCGGAGAAGGTTATTGTGTTGGCCGATTCAACAAAAATGAATATTAGAGGCTTTGGTAAAATTTGTAATTTAAATAGAATTGATGTTTTGATTACAGATAGCGGCATTGATAATACTACAAAAGCGAAACTAGAAGAATTAGGCATAAATGTTGTTATTGCCGGAAAAGGGTGATTCTCCTTCCTCAATATACAGGTGTGATTTGTAAAAAAAGTGATTTGAACAGATTTTAAGGCAAATTGTTAGTTTAGGTTTTACGGGCTGTTTTTTGGATTAAAAATATTTTTAAAATTTTCAAAA
Organism: Porticoccaceae bacterium; assembly: GCA_047635475.1. Taxonomy (GTDB): domain Bacteria; phylum Bacteroidota; class Bacteroidia; order Flavobacteriales; family Flavobacteriaceae; genus Flavobacterium. Next base: position 13,105 of record JBLIKQ010000014.1, on the reverse strand, counting down.
GCCCTATATTTAAAAAAAACTTCTACTTTTGTCCGAGAAAAATAGAGCAATGGCAAAGAATTTAGTAATAGTAGAGTCTCCTGCAAAGGCAAAAACAATCGAAAAATTTCTAGGTAGTGATTATCAGGTAGAGTCAAGTTATGGACACATTGCTGACTTGCCTTCTAAAGAAATTGGTGTAGATGTAGAGAATGGTTTTAAGCCTAAATATGAAGTTTCGCCCGATAAAAAAGCTTTAGTAACCAAATTGAAAGCTTTGGCAAAAAAAGCAGACATGGTCTGGTTAGCAAGTGATGAGGATCGCGAGGGAGAAGCTATATCTTGGCATTTATCAGAGGAACTAAAACTAGTTAAGGAGAAAACAAAAAGAATTGTTTTTCACGAAATTACAAAAAGTGCTATTTTAAAAGCAATAGAAAATCCCCGTGAAATTGACTATAACTTAGTAAATGCGCAACAAGCTAGAAGGGTTCTCGATAGATTAGTGGGTTACGAATTGTCTCCTGTATTATGGAGAAAAATTAAAGGAGGATTGTCAGCTGGACGTGTCCAATCAGTTTCAGTTCGTTTAATTGTAGAGAGGGAACGCGAAATCCAGAATTTTAATGCAGTGGCAAGCTATTCTGTTGTGGCAGAATTTACAAATGAAACTGGAAAGTCATTTAAAGCAAAACTGCCGAAAAATTTCAACACAAAACAAGAAGCCGAAGATTTTTTAAAGAAAAATGTAGGCTCCAATTATAAGGTTTCGGATTTAGAAACGAAACCAACCAAAAAATCTCCAACGGGCCCATTTACAACCTCTACTTTACAACAAGAAGCGGCACGTAAACTATATTTACCTGTTGGAATCACCATGCAATTGGCGCAACGTTTATACGAAGCAGGATTGATAACCTATATGAGAACAGATAGTGTCAACCTTTCTAAGGAGGCAATGGGGGCGGCTGAGGCTGAAATCATCAAGTCCTATGGTAAAGAATTCTCTAGACCTCGCACTTTTGTCAATAAAAGTAAAGGAGCACAGGAAGCCCATGAGGCCATACGCCCTACGGACATGTCCCGTCACACTGTGAATATAGACAGAGACCAAGCTCGTTTGTACGACTTGATTTGGAAAAGAACCTTGGCTTCGCAAATGAGCGATGCAAAATTGGAAAGAACAAATGTAAAAATTGAGACTAATAATCACGGGGAGCTATTCACTGCTTCAGGTGAAGTCTTACTTTTTGAAGGTTTCTTGAAAGTATATCTGGAAGGACACGATGACGATGAAGAAGAGCAGGAAGGAATGTTACCTGCAATGAAAGTCAACGAAAAATTGCAAAACAATTACATAACCGCTACCGAAAGATATACAAGACCTCCAGCACGTTATACAGAAGCCTCTTTAGTTAAAAAACTAGAAGAACTAGGGATTGGTCGTCCATCAACATATGCGCCAACGATTTCTACCATTATCAACAGAAATTACGTAGAGAAAGGAAATCTTGACGGACAAGAAAGAAAGTATACCCAATTGACTTTGCTGTCTGGAAATCTGGACGAGAAGCTATTGAAAGAAAATACAGGCTCTGATAAAGGGAAACTAGTACCAACGGATATCGGGACAATCGTAACTGATTTCTTAGTGAAGAATTTTGGAAATATTTTAGATTATAATTTCACTGCAAAAGTAGAACAAGATTTTGATGAAATAGCCGAAGGAAATGTTGACTGGGCGGTAATGATGAAAGAGTTCTACGATCAATTTCATCCTATAGTGACAGATGTAGAAGCGAATGCTGAAAGAGAAAGTGGAGAAAGAATATTAGGAAAAGACCCTAAAACCGAGAAGCAAGTTTTGGTTCGTTTAGGGAAATTTGGTCCAGTAGCCCAAATTGGTGAAGCAGACGATGAGGAGAAAAAATTTGCCAGTTTAATGGCAGATCAAAATATTGGTACTATTACTCTGGAAGAGGCGTTAAACCTTTTTCTGCTTCCGAAAGATTTAGGAGAGTATAAAGGAGAAGAGGTTCAAGTCAGTAATGGCCGTTATGGCCCGTACATTCGTCATGGAGCCGCTTTTGTTTCTTTGCCAAAAGGAGAAAACCCTTTAGATGTAGACTTTGAAAGAGCCCAGGAATTAATCGATGAAAAAGCAATTGCCGATGCACCGATTGCGGTATATAAAGGAGAAGGCGTACAGAAAGGCACAGGCCGTTTTGGCCCTTTTATCAAATGGGATGGACTATTTATTAATGTGAATAAGAAATATGATTTCGATAATTTATCGCAATTCGATATCGAAACATTGATTGAAGATAAATTACAAAAGAACATTGACAAAGTACTGCATAACTGGACAGATGAAGGTATTCTAGTAGAAAAAGCACGTTGGGGACGTTCCGTTATTACCAGAGGAAAAATTAAAATAGAATTGAGCAAAGATATCGATGCGACAAAATTGACATTGGAGCAAGTTCAAGAGATGATTGCCAAAAAAACTCCAGCTAAAAAAACAGCCGCTAAAAAAGCTCCAGCTAAAAAGGCGGCTACAAAGAAGTCAGCAGTAAAAAAATCCGTAGTAAAAAAGAAATAAAATGGAATTTGATTTTTTAAAACCGATTGATTCTGATATTTTAGAGAAGATAACAAAATTGTCTTCTCAACAATTGGGAAGTAAGGTCGTTTTTCATACATATGATCAATTTCCCGATTTAAACCAGATTAAGATTGCCGTAATTGGCGTTTTAGAAAACCGGGGTAATACTAAAACTACAGCAGATATTGATTTGTTGGCAATTCGTTCAGAACTATACAGTATGTTTCCCGGCAACTGGGACGCATCTATTGCAGATTTAGGTAATATTCTTGCAGGAAACTCTACAGAAGACTCTTATTTTGCTTTACGCAAAGTCGTTTCCTATTTAATTAAAAGTAAAGTTATACCAATTGTGATCGGTGGATCCCAGGATTTAACATTCGCTCTTTATAGGGCATACGACGAATTGGAGCAGATGGTAAATCTCGTTACGATAGATAGTAAGTTTGATTTTGGAAAAGAAAACGAAGATACTTCAGCCTCTTCTTACCTAACCAAAATTATTATAGACGAGCCAAATAATCTTTTTAATTATTGTAATATTGGTTATCAGACCTACTATAATTCGCAAGAAGAGATTGATTTAATCGAAAGCTTATTTTTCGACGCCTACAGACTAGGTGAGATTTCTAATAACATTTCATTGGCTGAACCTGTTTTTAGAGATGCAGATATAGTAAGTCTTGATTTGAATTCAGTAAAGACTTCAGATTCAGGCAACTTTCTTCCATTTAATCCTAACGGATTTAATGGAAAGGAAATTTGTTCCTTGGCGAGATATGCCGGAATTAGTGATAAAGTTTCCGTTTTCGGGTTGTTTAATCATAACGATACCGTGCAAGAATCCGCTTTGGCAGCACAAATCATTTGGTATTTTATAGAAGGTTTTCATTATCGTTCTAATGAATATCCTTTTGGTAGCAGGGAGAATTATATAAAATATATCGTTCCTTTAGAAGACGAGGTCTTAGTTTTTTACAAAAGCGACAAAACTGACAGATGGTGGATAGAAATACCATTTATCTCAGATGGAAGTAATAAACTAAAAAGAAACACGTTATTACCTTGTTCCTACGATGAATATTTAGAAGCGTGCAATCAAGAACTACCAGAAAGGTGGTGGAAAGCACAACGGAAGAATAATATTTAGCAGTAGGATTACCTTACATAAATTTTTTGTTTCAAAAGTAATGTTTAATGTAAAATAATTGTTTTTTAACGAAATAATAAATAGGTTTACAGACTTAAAAAAACAATAGAAATATAACCCTAAATTATATGAAGAAGTTCTTGGCATTTATGGCGATTTTAGCGCTATTAACCAGTTGCGGCAAATCTGGCGACAAAGGTGAATTGGTCGGTGTTAAGGGCGGGAAATGGAATCCTGAAAAACCGTACGGAATGACCTTAGTTCCCGGTGGAGCCTATATCATGGGTAAATCAGACAACGATGTAGCCAATATTCAAGACGCTCCTACTAAAACAGTTACTGTTCGTTCGTTTTACATGGATGAGACTGAAATAACAAATAGCGAATACCGCCAATTTGTGGAATGGGTCAAAGACTCAACTATGAGAGTACGATTAGCTATACTTGCTGATCAAATGGGCATGAAAGCGGGCGATGGAAAAGGAAAAGGGAAAAATTCCGGAAGTATAGGGGATTTCGCTTTTAATGACTCTGATCCTGAAAAAATGACCGCCTATGACAAGTACATGTATGATAATTATTACAGTATCGGTACGGTTGACGATGAGTATGCGGGCAGAAGATTAAATAGGGACGTTAAATTAATAAAAGACCCTAAATCATATCCTGACGAATATTACGTTGAGGTTATGGACTCCATGTATTTGCCATTGGAAGCCTCTTATAACGGCTTGCGGACTATTGATGTAGATAAACTTAAATTTCGCTATTCCTGGATGGATATACAAGCTGCCGCCAAAGCTAAAGTTGGAAAAAGGAAAGATTTTATAAAAACAGAAGAAGTGAAAATATATCCAGATACAACGGTTTGGATTAAAGACTTTGCTTATTCCTACAACGAGCCTATGCATAATGATTATTTCTGGCACAAAGCATATGGAGATTATCCAGTTGTTGGTGTAAAATGGACGCAAGCAAAAGCTTTTTGTGCTTGGCGAACATTAAACAAAAACACTTATATCAAATCAAAAAAGAAGGAGCATGATTTAATAAACTCATTTAGATTACCTACTGAAGCAGAATGGGAATATTCTGCAAGAGGTGGTATGCAATCTGGAACATATCCATGGGGTGGCCCTTATACTAAAAATGATAGAGGATGCTTTCTTGCCAATTTTAAACCAAACAGAGGAGATTATGCGGCTGACCAAGCATTATACACTGTGGAAGCCAAATCGTATGAGCCTAACGGATATAATCTTTATAATATGGCGGGGAATGTATCTGAATGGACAGATTCATCGTATGATCCGAATGCGTATGAATATGTCTCATCAATGAATCCGAATGTGCAAGAGGCTTCCAACAAGCGTAAAGTAGTACGAGGAGGATCTTGGAAAGATGTTGCTTACTTCCTACAAGTGAGTACGAGAGATTTCGAATATGCTGATTCCGCAAGAAGTTTCATCGGTTTCAGAACAGTTCAGGACTACATGGGATTGCAAACAACCGGAAACGGGAAAAAAGTTAAAACTAGATAAAAAACCAAAAAACCACTAAATTTAAAATCAAAAGTTATGGCATTATTGAGTAAAAAAGCAATGAATTTCGCTTATGGAATGGGCGCTGCAGTTGTAATTGTTGGGGCATTATTCAAGATAACCCACATTGAATTCGGATTTATAACCGGAAACCTGATGTTAACTATTGGTTTATTAGTTGAGGCTGGAATTTTTGCATTGTCTGCCTTTGAAGACGTTGATAATGAATTTGATTGGGCATTAGTTTATCCAGAACTAGCTACTGGAAAGGCTGCAGGAGCAAAAAAACCAAAAGCGGAAACTGTTTCAGAAGCACAAGGGTTACTGTCTCAAAAACTGGATGCCATGTTGAAAGATGCTAAAATTGATGGAGAACTAATGTCTAGTTTAGGTAATAGCATTAAAAATTTCGAATCCGCTGCAAAAAGTATTGCACCGACTGAAGAATCAATGGCTTCTACTAAAAAATACAGTGAAGAGTTAACAATGGCTGCTGCTCAAATGGAGTCTCTTAATAGTTTATATAAAATACAGTTACAAGGTGCTGCAAGAAATGCACAAATTAATGAAGAAGTACTTGAAAACAACTTGAAGTTAAAAGAGCAAATGCAATCATTAACTACAAACCTATCATCACTGAACAATGTTTATGGTGGAATGCTATCTGCAATGAGTAATAAAGGATAATTAGTTTCGAACTATATAAAAAAATAACTAACTAATTATTAGAAAATATGGCAGGAGGAAAATTAACCCCCAGACAGAAGATGATCAATCTAATGTACTTAATTTTTATTGCAATGTTGGCCTTAAATATGTCGAAAGAAGTATTGTCTGCTTTTGGGATTTTAAATGTAAAGATTGTTGAATCAAATTCAATTACGGAACAGAGGAATGAAATTTCATATGCACAATTACAACAAAAAGCGGCTGACCAACCAGGGCAGTTTGGTGAAAAAAAGATTAAAGTTGAAAAGATAAGAACGATATCTAAAGAGTTTAATGATTATATAGAAAATATTAAAACATCAGTCACTAAAAATTTTGAAAGAGATTCTAAAGGTAATTTGCCTTATGAGGAAATGGACAAAGGCGACTTAATTGATAGAATGTTTTTTACAGGCGATAAAGTATCAAAAACCGGACAAGAATTTTTAGATAGGATTAACAATTATTCTGCTCAAATTAAGCAAGTTGGAGGTAGTTCTATAGCGGAATCTGAAATGAATAAAATTGAAGCTAGATTCGCTACAAAACCAGTTTTTTCGGAGAAAGCGGGTGCTAATTTAGATTGGATTGATTACCATTACAAGGGATTTCCCTTAATAGCGACAATTACAAACTTGTCTCAGTTACAAGCGGATATCAAAGCAACTGAAAGTGATGTTATGAGTGGAATGTTCCAAAGTGATCTAGTTGCTGCGGCTTCTCTTACGGCTTATGAACCTATCGTCGTTCTGGACAAATCTGTTTTCTTTCAAGGGGAAGCAGTATCAGGTAAAATTATATTAGGAAAATTTGATCCGTCATTAAAAGCAAAGTCCGTAATCATAAATGGTTCGAACATACAAGCTATGGCAGGACAGGCCAAGTTTTCTTTTGCTGCCGGTAATATAGGCGACCATCCAATTACGGGTTCTTTTAACTTTGACGAAAATGGTAAGGTAGTTAGTTTACCTATAAGTGATAAATACGTAGTTGTTGCTAGACCTAAATCGGCGACAATATCGGCTGATAAAATGAACGTTGTTTATAGAGGAGTTGTAAATCCTATGACAATTTCATTTGCAGGAATTACCGCTGATAAAGTATCTGCTTCTGCTCCAGGATTAAGTTCTGCAGGCGGTGCTAAATTTAACATGAGTCCAACTTCAGGGAACGAAGTAGTGATTAATGTGACAGGTACGTTACCTGACGGATCTAAAGTTTCTGATAAAAAAACATTTAGAATAAAAGGAATTCCAGGTCCCACAGGAACAATAAGAGGAGAGACTGGTGTCGTTAAAGGGCCTAAATCGAATCTTGAAATAGCAACTATTGGAGCTAAATTAGAAGATTTTGATTTCGAAGTTGGTTTAAATGTTGTTGGTTTTAATTTAAAAGTGACTGGGCAACCTACTGTGGTAGTTCAAGGCGACAAATTAAATTCACAATGTAAATCAGCACTTGCTAAGGCAGCAAGAGGAGATCAAGTAATCATTTCGGAAATTAAAACGAAACTAGTTGGTGCAGGTAATTATTTATTACCAAGAACTGCGCCAGTTATTTTTGAAATACAATAATAAATAAGTTGCCTGCAAGGGTTACTTCATTATCTTATACTAATACCATGATGAAAGTTAAAAGATTTTTAATAGTTATTACCGCCGTTACATTTAGCGTAACTTCTTTTGCGCAATCCAATTTACTCAACGCAAAAATACCAGAGGAAATAGGACTTAAAACTGCTGCACAACTTATCGCTGACAATGATAAGCCTTTGGCTTATGGCTACGTACATGATAGAGATATATTGATGGGTAAAACAGTATGGGAGATTATAGATTTAAGTGAAAGAATAAATTTCGCTTTGTATTATCCTATCGATGAAAATATAGGTGCTGAAAGAAGATCCCTTTATAACGTGCTAACAAGAGCAATCAAAAGCGGCGAAATCAGCGAAGTCTATGCAGACAGCTATTTCAATACCAAAAAATCGTATAAAGACGTTCAAGCATCGTTGAGTCGCATTGACACTACTGATGCAGGAAGAGAGCAAGTAAATGCAGGTATGCAAGTTTCACCTCAGTATATTTTGAGATCTGACATAACTGCTCAAGACGTAACTCAATATAAGATTAAAGGATATTGGTATTTTGACAAACGTCAAAGTGAATTGAAATATCGTTTACTTGGTATCTGTCCCGTTACTCCAGATGTTTATACAATGAACAATGATGAAAAAGATTATATAGAATTATTTTGGGTGTTTTTCCCATCTGCTAGAACCGTTTTGCATGAAGCTAAAGCATTCAATAATCAAAATTCAGCTATGCCCATTTCATTTGACCAAATATTAAATTCGAGATATTTTAATAGTTTCATTTATAAAGAAGAGAATGTTTATGGTGATCGAGAGATTAAGGATTATCTGAAAGATAATGCACAAAGTCAATTACTGGAATCTGAAAGGGTGAAAGAAAAAATTCGTGATTTTGAATCCGATATGTGGAATTATTAATTTCAAATTTAAAATCAATAAAACAACTCTTGTCGTCTATGATGAGAGTTTTTTTTGTTTTAATACATTTTGCTGTATTCGCGTAATATGATAGTTTAATAATTATCTTTTAAAATAATAATTACATTTGCAATATGATAGATTATTTGATAATAGGCTGCGGTTTAGCAGGCATTGCATTTTCTGAAGTGGCACTACAAAATGGAAAAACTATTTTTGTAATGGACAATAATTCTCAGAATTCTTCCAAGATCGCAGCTGGTTTATACAACCCGGTTATATTAAAACGTTTCAGCGAAGTATGGAACGCTCAGGAGCAATTACTTTTGATGAATAGCTTCTATGCTTCTTTGGAGGATAAACTAGAGACCCAAGTTGATTTTAGAAAACCAATTTTAAGAAAATTTTTTTCTGTAGAGGAACAAAACAATTGGTTTGCCGCTTCCGATAAAAAAACCCTAACTCCATTTTTATCGACACAATTAGTTACTAAAAAATATTCTGGAATTGAATCTCCTTATAATTATGGCGAAGTGTTGCAAACGGGTCATGTTGATACTGTAATCTTACTAAAAAAGTACAGAGAGTATTTATTTAAAAGCGGTTTCTTCTCGGACATATCTTTTGAATATGAGAATTTAGAAGTTTTTAAGGAGCACATAAGATATAAAAATGTCGAAGCAAAGCACATTGTGTTTGCAGAAGGTTTTGGAATGCATTCGAATCCTTATTTCAGATATTTACCTTTAGATGGTACAAAAGGAGAGCTGTTTATTATAAAAGCAGCTGGATTAGTTTTGGACGTTATTGTGAATACCAGCGTTTTCATTCTTCCTTTAGGCGATAATTTATTTAAAGTTGGTGCGACCTACAATTGGAAAGAGAAAAATGATTTGCCAACCGAAGAAGGTAAGTTAGAATTAATCGAAAGAATTAAAGAAATCATTACTTGTGATTTTGAAATAATGGAACATTTTGCGGGCGTGAGGCCTACAGTAAAAGACAGAAGACCTCTAGTTGGAACTCATGCTGACTATAACTCAGTTCATATTCTAAATGGATTGGGAACACGTGGCGTAATGCTAGGACCAGCTATGGCCATAGCGCTATTTGATTATATAGAAAATGAAATTCCCTTGGACAAGGAAATTGATATAAATCGATTTTTACCTAAAACCAAAAAATAAAATTATTATTGCTTATATTTTGGACCATAAGAAACAAACATGTTTATATAAATATTTCTTGACCAACGTAGAATGAAAGGAAATAAAATAAAAAGTGCAGCAATTATTGAAATGAAAGCGACTTTTAATGAAGACGCAAATAATAAATAAGAAAGAAGAAATACCACTATTCCAACAGCCACATTTAGACCATAACTCACATACATGGCTCCATAAAAAAAAGAAGGTTCAATTTGATATTTCAATCCGCAATGACCGCATCTTTCATTCATTTTTAAAATTTTTCCAAGATGAAGCGGATTTGTATCTAAATACATGCTTTCTTTCTGACATTTAGGACAAGTTCCTGTTAAAATGCTATATAGTTTGGATCCTTTTTTTAACATTTGCAAAAAATTTAATTTTTCCTTCTTTGGAGTTACAAATTTACGATTTCATAAGGGAATAAAATCATAATACATGCTTAATATACACAATTTATCTGTCTCGTTTGGCGGCTCTTATTTATTTGAAGAAGTTACCTTCCGATTAGGTACTGGAGACCGTGTGGGTCTTGTAGGTAAAAATGGCGCAGGGAAATCGACCATGCTAAAAATGTTGGCAGGGGATTTTCTTCCTGATACAGGTGTGATTTCTCAAGAAAAGGAAGTTCGTATGGGGTTTTTACGTCAAGATATTGATTTTGAGCAAGGCCGTACAGTTTTGGAAGAGGCTTATGAAGCTTTTGTCGATATTAAAATAGTAGAAAAAAGATTAGAAGAAATCAATCATCAATTAGTCACTCGTACTGATTATGAAAGTGAGGAATATTCGAAAATAATTGAAGATTTATCTGATTATACACATCGTTTTGAATTATTGGGTGGTTATAACTATGTTGGTGATACCGAGAAAATTCTTCTTGGCTTAGGTTTTAAAAGAGAAGTATTCAATAATCAAACGGAAACTTTTTCAGGTGGTTGGAGAATGCGAATTGAATTAGCCAAATTGTTATTGCAGGCTAATGATGTATTATTACTGGATGAGCCTACCAATCACCTTGATATTGAAAGTATCATTTGGTTGGAGAGTTTCTTGCGAAATTATATTGGTGTTGTAGTAATTGTTTCGCATGATAAAATGTTTTTGGATAACGTGACCAATAGAACAATTGAAATTTCTCTTGGAAAAGCATATGATTTCAATAAACCCTATTCTCAATATTTAGAATTGCGTCATGAAATACGCGAAAAGCAATTGGCTACCCAAAAAAATCAAGCTAAAAAAATTGAGGAAACTGAAAAGTTGATTGAAAAATTCCGAGCAAAAGCTTCAAAAGCTTCCATGGCACAGTCGATGATAAAAAAGCTAGATAAAATGGACCGAATCGAAGTCGATGAAGATGATAATTCTGTGATGAATATCTCTTTTCCGCTTTCTAAAGTTCCCGGTCGTGTTGTAATCGAAGCGGAAAAAGTAACCAAAAGCTACGGTGATAAAACCATTTTAAAAGATATTTCTCTTTTAGTGGAACGTGGAAGTAAGGTTGCATTTGTTGGACAAAACGGACAAGGAAAATCAACATTTATCAAAGCGATAGTTAACGAATTTGCATATGAAGGCGATATAAAATTAGGACACAATGTTCAAGTAGGTTATTTTGCCCAAAACCAAGCCGAATATCTTGATGGTGAAATCACATTGCTTCAAACAATGGAGGATGCTGCATCAGATACTAATCGTTCTAAGGTGCGTGATATGTTAGGATCGTTCCTCTTTCGAGGCGACGATGTCGAAAAAAAGGTAAAAGTCCTTTCTGGAGGGGAAAGAAACCGTCTAGCGCTCTGTAAATTGCTTTTGCAGCCCATTAACGTATTGGTCATGGATGAGCCTACGAATCACTTGGATATCAAGTCTAAAAATGTCTTGAAAACTGCTTTGAAAAAATATGAGGGGACACTGCTGTTAGTTTCTCACGATAGGGATTTTCTGCAAGGAATGTCAAATATTGTATACGAATTCAGAGATCAAAAAATAAAAGAATATTTAGGTGACGTTAATTATTTCTTGGAACAACGCAATTTGGAAAATATGCGTGAAGTAGAGAAAAAAGATGCGTTAAAAGCTGCGGCATCCCCAAAAGAAAGTAACAAAGCTTCTTATGAAGAGCAAAAAAAGGGTAAAGCGTTGCAGAATCGTTTAAGTAAAATCGAAAGTCAGATCAAGCAATTAGAGAAAGATATTCAACATGATGACAAAATGTTGGCTTCTAATTATAACAAGCACATTGAAGACGCTTCTTTCTTTAAGGCATACAATAAAAAGAAAGCGGAATTAGATAAATTTCTTTCTGATTGGGAATTGGTGCAAGAGGAAATTGATAATGCTTAATAAAAGTTAATTAGTGAGGAGCTCTTTCCGACTGTCCATTATAAACTTTCCAGCTTCATTGTGTTTTCTACGTTTTAAAATAGAGCTAACTAAGATTGGTTTTTTAATGCAAGAAAAATACAATGAGCTTGAAAAAGACTTTTCATTTCAATCCAAGCTAATGCGTTTTGCTTTTCTCAAATAAACTTTAATTTGCAACCAGTCCAATCTTTTTAGAATGCGATATGGCCTTCCAAGTTATTTTTAAAATAACAAACAGCAACGTCCATCGTTTCAATATTTTTCATTGCCTTGTTAACTCTTTCTTTTTTATGATGCACCGTTTGCCTTATGTAAATTGCTTTTGTGTGGGCGAATGTAGCTTTCTTTTTTTATGATTGTTTTTTTAGAAATGGACATGATTGTCGTTAATGGCAATAAATGTCTGCAATTCAGCGATTTGGGACTTAACGCCACGCTTATTAAGAACTATCAGGAAAGTTCCATGCACGGAAGATGACATTATGCGTTGCAGGCTTTTAAGACTTTGATAGATATGGATTTTGATTATTCTGCGACAATATCCTTCAATAATGAGCTTACTGAGTATAAAGCACGCATGATTGTGATTGCAAATTCTATAAAATATGGAACAGGTGTCGTTATTAATCCTAATGATATTATGAATGACGGAAAGTTCGAAATTATAATTTTGAAAAATCTAGACTTAGTTGTTTTTAGCAAAATAATTAAAGGAAATACGCCTCTATAATTAGAAGACATTACCATTATTTCAACCGATAAAGCGACGATAAAAACAAATCTCCATGTAAATTTTCAAATGGATGGAGAATACTATGGCGCTGAAAATGAATTCAATATTAGCATAGCCCCCAAAAAGCTGAAAGTGGCCGTTCCCTGCGGTTTTTTTTTAATTTTTAAAAGGGTTGCGTTCCTTCCATTCCATTTTAGGCTCAAAATAGCTAAATGCTTTTGAAACAAATAGATTAATCAATGGATTGCTGTGTCTGATCAATCCGTACATACTAAATGGTTTTGCTCCCACAGAACTCT
>JBLIKQ010000013.1:0-39485 GCA_047635475.1 Porticoccaceae bacterium | reverse complement strand
CTTTTGGACTCTTTTAAGGAAAAGCAGCAGCGCTATTTTAAAATTTTGCACAAGAATAACAATACAGTACGTTAAATAACAAATGAAGAAACAGGAATACGCAATAGTAGATATAGAAACCACAGGCGGGAATGCCAGTGGCAGTAGAATTACAGAAATTGCCATTATAATCCATAACGGAACTAACATAATCGACCGCTGGGAAACCCTCGTCAACCCCGAAAAGGAAATACCGATTGCCATTTTTTCGCTTACGGGTATTAACAATGAAATGGTACGTGAAGCACCTATTTTTGATGCTATTTCTGATAAGGTTTTAGAACTGCTTACCGGACGCATTTTCGTTGCACATAATGTCAACTTTGATTATTCGTTTGTTCGCCACCAACTCGAAGCAAGCGGATTCAAATGGACTGCACCAAAATTGTGTACAGTTCGTGCCGCAAGAAAGATTAAATCGGGGTTGGGTTCGTACAGCTTGGGAAGACTTTGCCAATCGCTAGATATCCCTTTGATAAACCAACATCGTGCCGGTGGTGACGCCGATGCCACAGCCATATTGTTTTCACGTTTACTGGAATGGGACGTCGAAGGCGTAATCGCAAAAATGATAAAAAAGACGGCTCAAGACCAGCGCTTACCCCCTAATCTACCGCCTGCTGATTTTGACCAATTACCTGAAAAAACTGGTGTGTATTATTTTTATGATCAGACAGGGAAAGTCATTTACGTAGGAAAGGCTATCAACGTCAAAAAACGGGTAGCCTCCCATTTCACTGGACATAATATCACGCCACAAAGGCAAAATTTCCTGCGAGACATACACAGTATTTCCGTTGAAATATGTGCTACCGAATTAATGGCGCTGTTACTGGAGTGTAGTGAAATCAAAAAGCTCTGGCCTAACTATAACAGAGCACTCAAACGCTTTGATCCTAAATATGGACTTTATGAATATGAAGCCCGTAATGGATATCGGTATTTGGCAATTGGAAAACTGGGAAAATTTCAAGCGAGTATTGAATCTTTCAATAGCTTGTATAAAGGCATCAATTTATTGCGCAGTCTAGCTGAACAATTTGGCATTGATAACCGATTCTGTAACTACGGCATGGACGACCACGGAGAATTCAACCCAAAACCGGATCGGGACAATTTACCCGTAGTGGAACAACACAACGAGCAAGTGGAAAATGCAATTGCTTTTTTAATAAAAAACAGGCCAAGCTTTGCCATCATAGACAAAGGCAGAACTGCTGAAGAACGCAGTTGCATTTGGGTTGAAAACGGTCACTTTTATGGCATGGGATATATCGCTTCGGATATTGGTTTTACCGATTCCTCGGAAATAATGGATCATGTCACTCGCTACAAAAGCAACCAGTACATTGTGGATTTAATCCTTTCTTATGTTGAGAAATATCCGAGCAAAGTGCATTTTAAACAAAACGAGAAGGGATCATAATTTATTTCAATTACATTTAAGTATTTACATCAAGTGGTGGTGTAAAAAATATTTTTGCCCCCCAGATAAGAAACTGATGCTCTTTTCTACGCAACATATCACATCTTTAATTGTAATTTTTTAAGAGATATAACTTTGTAAACCATCGTAGTAAAAATAAAAAATTATACGAATTAGTATGGTCAACAAAACTTTCAAAGTTGACGCAGCAGTATGCATACACAAATGATGGAATAAAAAAGTTGAGCAAACAATTTGAAATCCCAACTCCTGATGCTAGTTTTTAGTCAAAACTCAAATTCAATAAAAAGTTCAAAAATCAGAAATTCACAATTTTCATTAGTTTGTCTTTTCGCAAAAAACGTTGAATAATATTTCGTACATCGCGATTGTTCTGCATGGGTACAAGTATATCTTTTATGTTTTCGATCCGGGAAATTGTGGAATTCAAATTGTAAAAAGCATAGCCCTTATAAATTCCGTTTTCAATCAAAACTGCGCTGAGTTCACTGCTATTACGCCCTCTGTCATGGAGTATCATACTATCAGCTTCGAAACTGCTTTTATCAATAAATTTTTGAACTCTTTCATTGTACTCTTGAGGTAAAACAGAGCCAATACAAGCACCATCACATTCTTTTATTTGATATTGAAAACATTCTTTTTTTGTTTGATATAAACCTGTAAATTTTTGACACAAACGGTAATACGATGTTATGCTGAACAGCCCATTTTTGGCTTCTTGTAGGGATGCAAAGGAGGTGATTTCTTTTTTTTGACCACCTGCTTTCTGCAATTTTAAATTCAAATAACCATTTTCATCTTTCTCAGCGTACAGTATAAAATGAAAAACACTCTTTCTCTGCGCACGATTATAGACTGGTTTGTTGATTTTTATATCTTCGCTTTCTTTCAATAAAGCAATGAGTTCACTTCCAGTTTCATAGTAATTCAGGGCAAAAACATTTGCTTGAATTTTTTTGCATTTTGTAGAAGTTCCTGTAAAATGCTGCTTGATTCGTTTATTAATGTTGTTGCTTTTGCCAATATAAATCAACCTTCCTTTTTGGTTATGCATATAATAAACGCCCGTAGTAGAAGGCGCACTTTCTAAAAGGGTCTTCAATTTGGGAGCGATTCCTTTTTGGATTTCAAACTTGATATACTCTTCAATTACTTCATTATTCCGATCCGTATTCAATAACATTTTAAACAACTTCAAGGTAGCTAACGCATCGCCACTAGCACGGTGTCGGTCGGTTATGGGAATTCCTAAAGCTTGAACTAATTTACCTAAACTGTAGGAAGCTTGTTTAGGTAATAATCTTTTGGATAATTCTATCGTACAAAGTGTTTTTTGATTAAAATAATATCCCAAACGGAGAAATTCAGTGCGGAGAATTCGATAATCAAAACTGGCATTATGTGCTACCAGAACACAATCCTTGGTCATTTCAATAATGCGTTTCGCAACTTCAAAAAATTTTGGAGCGCTCTGTAACATCTCATTATTTATCCCTGTTAATTCTATCACAAAAGGCTGAATCGGAATTTCAGGATTGATCAAACTAATAAATTGATCCACAATTTGCTGACCATCATATTTATAAATGGCGATTTCGGTAATCCCTTCTTTATTAAATTTTCCCCCAGTAGTTTCGATGTCAAGTATTGCGTACAAAATTCAATGTTCAATTTACAGTGTTGCTACAAGCAGTTTTCGTGCCGTAAAGATACTACTTCTTACCTAAAAAGCTGACTGTCTCCTGCTCAATCGCAAGCAAATTATCATCGGACATAACCGTAGAACGAGTTTTAGCTTTTGTATTTTAGAGATCCAGCACTTCCTGCCAAAATTAATAGAAATCATCTAATCCCGAAAGGAGAAGTGTATTAAAAATGTTTTATATTTTATCCAAAATAAAAGAAACCTATCTTTCAGCCTTAAATCCAAAAGCCAAGAACAGAATGACTGAAAAAATCAATGATAAAACTATTTTTTAGCTATTGGAAGTCGCTAATAGCATAAAAAAAACTTTAACAGAAAGCTTCTTCAAATTTATGAAAACAGAATTGATTGATGGGAATAAAATGATTTCTAACGCACAAATGAACATAGAAATCTTTACATATATTAAAATTTGGTGCAGTAGGTAAAGCATATATTCTGCTCTCAATTATGCAACTATTGCGGAATTTAACAACCAAATTCATTACAAAAATGTAGCTTAATTTAATGCCAGTTTTATTTAAATATCCAACATCATATTTCAAAAGAAACTTAAAAGTCAAAAGCCTTTAAACGTTAATATCTAAAGGCTTTTTTTTCTTTTTGTCACGATACAAAAAATACAACATTATAAATATGCGCTATTAATGCAACTTAGAACTTTTAAGTACTAATCCTGTGCAAAAAACTTCAAACAATTCATTGGACCATACTTGATACCAAAAACATGATTGAAAACTATTTTTCTTTAAAAAACTATTCAAAATGAGATTAACTGTGGTAATTTCGATTCAAGATTTTAGTGTTATTTACTTTTCATTTCTTTCATTCGTCCCAATACATCAAGTCCTTGCTGATGTAAATAGTACAAAATATCAATATAAACCCAGTTTTCTGCCAATTTATTATTCTCTCTACGATAAATGTCAACAATTCTCATTTCGGCTTTAATATCACTTTTGGGGAGTCCTAGAAATCCTCCTTTGTTTTTATTAGACAAATTTGGCCAGCCAAAAAAACCACAATAATTACCTTCTGAAAACCTAGCAATGTGTCCATTAAACACTTTATCTGTTAGATTTTCTCTAAATGGATATTGGTGCTGCTTTTGATATCTTTCTATCGTATACGAAGCTCCTATTCCCGTAGGTCCATACCATACCATATCTTGATTCCAAGTTCTTGCTAATAGTTCAGGTGAGCATTTATCATTTTTAGATTTGTTAAGTTCGTCTAAATCAGTAATCATTCTGTTCAGCACTTCTAAAGTTTTTTCTCCTTCTTTTTGATCTTGTTCATCTAAAAGTATACCGTCATGAGTTCGAGGGCCTGGGTAAATAAAAGCAGTTCCTGTCATTTGTGGGAGCGGATAATGTCCTGCTTGATCCATAACGCTTAGCACATCGCAAAAAAGTGCAGTCTCAGCAATTTTATTTCCTTCAACACGATGAAATTCAGCGTAACGCAAAAAAATCATTTTTCCTGTATTAGGTATGCCTAACCAGTCTTTATCAAATAACCCTAATAGATTACCTACACTAACTACCCATTGTGTTTTTCCTTTATCACAATCATTGGCTCCTGCAAAAAACATATCTTCCCTCCTTTGTATGGGCGAAAACGATTCTCTTAAAGGTTTCCAAAAAGTTTCTGCAACAGCTTCTGCCCCGTATTGTTCGTAAAAAGGATGCATTCCTCTCCAATGATAATCCGCAGTTGTGTACTGCTTCAACACATGAATTAAATCGCTATTTGAAGCTGCATCAAAAGCCTCATAATATTTACGGACTACATCTTTTGCTGATTGAAAATTATTTTTCATATAAATTAAAATAAAGGTCTGCCTCCATCTACTGGAAAAATACAGCCTGTAGAGAATGTGAACGATTCTGCTATAGTTACTACAGCTCTTCCTATATCTTCTGCTTCTGCAATTCTACCTAAGGGTGTTTTATCTTCTTGTTCCTTGAGATATTCTTTAGGAAGATGCTTAGCATATTCGCCATTCACCCAACCTGGAGATAACGACACTACCCTAATTTTTGGAGCTAGTGCTCTGCCTAAAGACATTGTTAATGAATCAATTGCCGCCTTAGACGCGCAATATGCTACATTACTACCTACTGCTGTACGACCAGCTATTGAAGAAATATTAATCACAATAGGCTTCTCTGCTTTGAGCAAAGCAGGTCTAAGTGCTCTAATACTTGCAAAGGATCCTCTAAAATTTATTTGCATAATTCTATCGATCCACTCGTCCGTTAATCCGTCTAAATCATCGTGAACTACTGGCTTAGTAACACCACAATTGTTTACCAAAATATCTAAGTGACCATATTTTTCTTCTACAAAAGTAGCCATTTCTTTTAGCCTATCACTTTCCGTTACTGATGCTAAATAAATAGAATGACCATAATTTTCTAATGTTTCTAAAACGGTTTTCGCGCTAGTTGCCCCAGCATCAATCTCGTTAATAATTACTCTATATCCATTTTTCGCTAAATATCTGCAAATTTCGGAGCCAATTCCTCCGCTTCCTCCCGTTACTAATGCGGTTTTATTTGATTTCATTTAATTTTTTTATTTAATAAGGTTTTCGATTAATAGTAAAAATACTATGGTAAGGACAAAGAATCCTAACAAATAGTAACTTACTCTGTCTAACTTACCGGGAATAACATACCAGCCATTTTCTTTTTCTGGTTTGTTTTCTAGTTTAAACTTGGCTCTTTGTCCAGGAATTGAATATGGTGACCATTCTTTTTGTTTGCCATCGATCATAATACTTGCTATAATCGAAACAAAAACATTCACTACAGCTCCAATAATTGCATACCAGGTCCACGCAATATCTGTAAATTCATGCACAAAATATAACATTATAAATCCAGCACCAACGCCAACCAATAGTCCTTTTTCAGTGGTTTGTTTAGAATAAAATCCTAACGCGTACATGCTTAGTTTAGCACCTACAAAATAAGAACCAATCTTGGTTATCAATTCTAAAATTGAACCCGTGGTACTAGAAAAACCAATAGCAGGTATGATGATGATGATTGCCCAAAAAATAGTTGAAATTCGTGCTATCTTTAAATAGTGTTCTGGCGTTTCATTAGGTCTATAATATTTCTCATAAAATCCATTTGTTGAAATTGTTGAGAACGAATTTAACGCAGATGACAAACTAGACATACTTGCAGATAGAACTGCCGCAGCTATAATTCCTAAAAAACCAGGAAAACCCTCTTTTTCTGCAAATTCTAGCATAATTGTATTGTCATTTTCAAATACTCTTCCTTGATAATACTGGTAAAAAAGAATACCTATAAATATGAATAAAAAGTAAATAAAAAACGCTGCGAAGCCCATAAAAGCCAAAGATTTCTTTGCATCACCAATGTTCTTTGCACCAAGAGTCCTTTGCATCATCATTTGGTTAGCTCCATAAACCGTTACGTGATATATCGTCATGGCTACAATACCTGCCCAAATAGTTGTATCTACCGTAGGATCTGTACTCAAATTTATGGGGTTAACTTTACCTTTCGCTTTTAGAGTAGAAAGAGTATCTATTAAAGAATCTGGGAGCTGATTTAAAAGTACAACAAGCACTATAATTCCTCCTGCTAAAAATATTGCAGATTGCAAAACATCTGTCCAAATCACAGCGGTTATACCTCCTAAAGAAGTGTATATCAATGTAACAATAGACACAATAATTATACTTGTAATTACATCTATACCCGTTATATACCCAATAACTAGTGCACCACCATATAATACAGCGGCAGAAGATAGTAATTGAGTAACCATAAATATTAGTGAAATTACCGCTCTTGATGCTGCACCAAAACGTTTCTCTTGATATTCATAAATTGAAACAACACCCGTTTGCATAAAAAATGGAACAAAAAGAGACATTACTATGATAATAACTATTGGATAATTAAGATGAATTGCAATAACGGACAATCCTGATTTGTAAGCCCAAGCAGGTGCGCCCAAAAAAGTCATAGCACTTACATAAGTAGCTAAAACAGAAATACCTATAGCCCACCAAGGTGTAGTTTTTTGTCCAATATAAAAATCGTTTGCAGTACTAACTCTTTTTGATAAAACTAAACCTAGTAATAAATTTGCTACAAGATAAATAATAATAATTGACCAGTTCAGGCCTCCTAACTTGTCCATAAAGATTATTTTAAATTGCTAATATCATTATTAATTTTTAAAAATGTACTTACTAATCTACTTGCTATATCTTTCAATTCGGATATCTGCTTGTTTTTTATGCCCTGCAAAACCTTCAATTTCGCATAGACGCGAACAATAGCCTCCAACTAAAACACTAGCTTCATCTGTTGTTATTTTTTGATAGGAACATGTTTTAATAAACTTACCTACCCATAATCCGCCTGTAAAACGCGCTGCCTTTTTAGTTGGTAATGTGTGATTAGTACCAATAGCTTTGTCTCCATAAGCAACATTGGTTCTGTTCCCCAAAAATAAGGCTCCATAATTTGTCATATTATCCTTGAAATACTCAGGATCTTTTGTATTGACCTGAACGTGCTCACCAGCGATATCATCTGCCACTTGGACCATTTCTTCATAGCTATCCACTAAAATGATTTCTCCGTAATCATCCCATGATTTACTTGCCAAATCAGCTGTTGACAATACCGCCAATTGTTTTTTGACTTCATCTTCAATCTGCATTGCCAATGTTTCACTATTTGTTAATAAGATAGCAGGAGAATTTGGGCCGTGCTCCGCTTGTCCTAAAAGATCAGTTACTACCATTTCTGCATCAGTAGTATCATCTGCAATTATTAAAGTTTCCGTAGGACCTGCTAATAAATCAATACCAACACGACCAAATAATTGTCTTTTTGCTTCAGCTACAAATTGATTCCCAGGACCTACAATCATATCAACTTGCTGCATACCGATGCAGCCATAAGCCATAGCTCCCAACGCTTGTACTCCTCCGAGTATATAAATTTCATCTGCTCCTCCTAAATGCATAGCCGCAACTGTTTCAGCTGGTGGAAGACCTGTTCGTGGATCAGGTGGTGTGCAGGCAATAATCCTTTTTACTCCAGCAACTTTAGCTGTAAGTACACTCATATGTGCAGATGCAACCATAGGGTATCTTCCTCCTGGAACATAACAACCCACGCTATTTACAGGTACGTTCTTGTGTCCTAAAATTACTCCCGGTAGAGTCTCAATTTCCACATCTCTTAAAGCCGATTTTTGTATTTGAGCAAAACGACGTACTTGAGCTTGAGCCCATTTAATATCTTCTATTGTTTCTTTAGAAATAGTTGAAATAATTTCATCAATCTCATTTTCTGAAAGCCGAAAGGATTTTGGGCTCCATTTATCAAATTTCAATGATAACTCACGCACAGCTTCATCACCTCTTTGTTCAATATCAGACAGAATTCCTTCTACTATCTGTCTTGTTTTTAATTGGTTTGCTGCAGACTCTTCTCCAGCCATTCCTTTTTTGATGTATTTAATTGCCATTTTTATTGATTTTTGTTGTTATTATTTTATTAAAAAAATCTAAATCTCTTTGAATTGCTATTGCTCTATTTTCATCTTTAAAAAGATGGTTTTTACTATTATAAGTATAGAACTCAAACTTTTTATTATGTGTAAATAATTTCGATGCTAATGCCTCTGACCATTGATATGGAACCGATGTGTCCCATTGCGCATGATGTAAAATTAAAGGGGCTTCTATGTCTTCTATATAATTGATGGCATCTCCAGAGTTTATATCATATTCAAAATCTAAATTGCGTATCACTTCATTTAATTTGCTTTTATAATTTTGAATGGATTCATTGGTTATTTTACTATTATTATTATCATAATATTTGCCATAGTACAATACCTGGTCTATTGTAGATGCTGAAACTCCTGCCCAAATACTAGCTGCTTTAATTTGCTTTGAGACTAGTAGTGTTTTTAATCCTACATCTCCTCCCAAAGAATGACCTAAATAAAATACATTGTCTGTATTACCTTCTTCTAACTGGCTTAATGCGGAAATAAGATTTAAAACATCTATAGCATAAAAAGTACTAGCCAAGTAACTTGTCTGGGTGTATTCAAAACCTTCAGAAACATTATGTCCTCTATAATCTGGCGTAATCACTAAAAACCCAATTTCAGCATAGGTTTCTGGAATCCCTCGATAATAGTCTCCTGGTCGCCAATTTTTACCTGTTTTTGCGCTTACACCATATTTTTCCGGTTCAGGATGAAAACCATGACCAAAAATTAATATGGGAAACCCTTTTTTAGGTTTTTCTGATTTTGGAATTGTAACCAAAGCATATACTTTAAGGCTATCGGACAAATAAGATATAAGTTTCGATTTATATTTATCAGTATCTTCTAGGTTTTTCTCAAAGCTTATTTCTGAGATGTATGAGCGTTCTTGCAATCCTTTTATTGAAATAGGTGCTACTTTGTTAAGTACCTCTTTCTCTATTTTAACCTTTGCTTCTTTTTTACAAGCAACAACACAACAAGAGATTAGGAGCAAACACAGCGATAGTGATTGCTTGCTTATATTACAATTGTATTTAGTGTATTTTTTCACGAAACTAATTTTAGTGCTTTAGGGTAATTTTCACCTACAATAAAATAGGCAAATCCATAAGTTTTAGCCTTAATACTTCTTATTGCTCCTTTTGGGAAAGTAAAAATATCACCATTTTTTAGGGTGGCACTTATTTCTTCCCCGTTATGCGAACAAGATATTTCGAATTCACCACGTTGAACTAGCATTACTTCAACTTCCTCGCGAATATATCTACCTGTTGCTCCAGAACTATCAGTTTGTAAACCGTACACATTAAATCCGTCTCCATTAGGATCTCCAGGTTTAACTGAAAACTGATGGTCAGTACTATCTTGTGGCCCCAAAACATCTAACCATCTCAATGTGTTAGGCGTTTGATTAGGAAAGTTTTTATAATTAGACTCTTTATATGTGCCAACAAAACCGACGTGCTCTTTCATTTGCTCTACGGTATATTGGTCAAAAGTCTTTAATTCATCTTTTGTTAAAGCAGGCATTTGACTTATACCTTTTGGTATACTTTCGCCTATAGTTGTATCAACTAATTTTCCGTTTTCTAGCAGTACTAAGCCATGACCTTTAGCTTCTTCAATAACACGAGGTAGCCAAACCACACCTCCTCCCGCATCATCGTGCCCTAGTATTGAAAATATCATTCCGTATTCGTCTCCTACATTTTCAAAGCCTCTAAACATATTTGTCGGTAATGAAATAATATCCCCTGGATGCAATATAATCTCACTTTTCTCATCATTATTCCAATAAAAACGCCAATGACTACTAAACACCATAAAAACTTCTGCTGTAAAATGTGAATGTGGCGAATTTTTAACTCGTGGCGGTTGTCCTGCTGCACCAATACAAAAACCATGTTTATCTGAAAGATTAACTTTCTGATGAGTACTCTCTGAAACACCTCCACCAATGATACTGTAATTATCTTTTAAATCACTACCCGGAGTTTTGGCATCTATAAACGCTGCTTTACATGGTATTAACTCTTGATATCGAATTAGTCGTTTTTTGAGCATGTCTTTATAAATTTATTTATTTCGTTGTTCTTTATTTACTAATTCAAATACATCAATTCCTAACTGTTTTAAAACATCTGGCATATCAATAAAAACCCAGTTTTCCTTAAATTTGTCACCTTCTCGCCGCCAATAATCTACTACGCGTAATGTGATTTTTTTTCCTGTGGCCTCTAAACCAAGCCAACCATCACCTTTATGCGATCCGTACATTGCAGGAAATCCAAAATCACAGGAATAGTTACCTTCTGCAATTTGTGTAAAATAATCCTCTTCCTTTTTTACCGTAATCCCTCGATCTGGAAAAGACGTTATAAAAGGGATTTGATGATTTTTCTGAAAGCCCTCTAGGCCTCTCGTTGTACCTATACCAGATGGACCATACCACATCATATTTTCTATATCCCAAAACCGTTCTTGTCCCATAGAACCTAAAGTAATTCCATCGTAGCTTCCTAATCCATCTAACATTGCATTGGTTAAATCCATCGTTTTTTTGTCTTCAATTGGATCTGTATTATAATTTATAATACCGTCTCCTGTCATTGGTGCGGGAGGAATCAGTTCCACACCCCTGTTTGGAAATAAATTAAATCCTGCCTGTCTAATCACATCAAGCATATCAAAGAAAAACCATGCTTTAATAATCTTTTTATCTTCTATCATAAAATGAGCTGCATAACGTAACCACGTTGGCTGTTGATTCGCTGGTATACCTACCCAATCTTTTGTAAAAGTGCCTATAAAGTTTCCTGTGCAACTTACATAGCTTCGTTCTTCATAATCTCCCCCAAGAAGAATATAAGGTTGGTTTTCTATAGCTGTGAATGAGTGGAATAAAGGAGTCCAGAAAGTATTATTGAACTCTTTTATCCCTGATAATTCTTCAAAAGGACTTGTAATATTTACAATAACATTTTTATGAAAATATGTTTCTAAAACATTATTAACGTCCTCAACTTTTGTTTGATTCATCTCCTTAAAAAAAGATGTAATTAGGCTTTTATTAACCATTCTTGTCTGTTCTAGATTTGTCGTCATTAATTTCTTTTTTTAATAATTGAAAAACATTTATATCGAATTGTTCCAGTAGATCTATCATATCTATCATGACCCAATTTTCTTTTAATTTATTATCTTCTCTTCTCCAAAAATCCATAACCCTTATAGTAAACGATTTATTAGATGCTTTTAAGCCTAGCCAACCATCGCCTGTGTGATTACCGTACATTATAGGATATCCAAAATGACAGGTGTAATTTCCTTCTGCAATGTTCACAAAGTTTGTAGATTCGTTTTCTTCGCAAACACCTCTATTTGGGAATGCTTTTAAAAATGGAATTTGATGATTATCTTGAAAACCCTTTAGTCCTCTTGTCGTGCCAATACCACCTGGACCATACCACATCATGTTTTTTTGATCCCAAAATCGTTCTTGACCCATTGATTCTATCGATTTACCATCATACTCTAACAAACCAGCTATCATAGCATTGGTTAGGTTATATGATATTTCACTTTCTTTGAAGTCTGTTGGGTACGTGATAATGCCATTACCTGGCATTGGGTTTGGTGCCGTTTGTTGCAGTCCCTTAAAGGGAAATAATTGATACCCTGATTGCCTAATAACATCTAAAATATCGAAAAAATACCATGATCTTATGATCTTATCGTTATCAAGAAAAAAAGTAGCATGAAATCTTATAGTTACTGGTTGTTGATTCGCTGGAATAGTTAGCCAATCGTTTACAAAAGTACCTATGAAATTTCCAGCAACACAAACACAGTTATTGTCACCAGATGCTCCACTCATAACAATATATGGCTGAATTTCTACATCAGGAAAAGCTCGTAACAGTGGTTCAAAAAATTGTTCTTTGTACTTATGAACACCAATATACTCGCTAAATGGTTTTGAAATTTCGACTCTACTTGTTTCAATCAAGTAATGCGACAAAACTTTTTCTAGTGAATCTTTATCACAATGATTTAATTCTTTGAAGAATTCAATTATGGTTTCTTTATTTTTTAAATTAATATCCATGAGTTATATATTTTACTTACAAATTTGACATAGTGCATCAAAGCCATCATAAACCATCCATTCATCCATAATTATCCCGTTTTCTATATTATAATGACTTATAATTGGAACGAAAACCTCTGCCGTTGACTCTATCCCAAAAACTCCTAATTTGGTTGATCTTCCTCTAATGTGCCAACGTGCTGCAATTTCAGTTGAATTGTCTTTCCTATTTGATGTTATACGATCAATATTTATGATTGGATCTTTAAAAGATTTTAAAATAGATTGTATATATTCGGCTATATGATGAACACCTTGGACATCCTGATCACAAACTGCATGAAGTGTGCTATTTTTTGAAAAATACTGTTCTATATTAGCAAAATCTTTATTCTTCCAAACATTCGTAATTAAAGAGTTCACTAAACCTTCTGGAAGCGATACGTCTTGTACTTCTGTAGATGAATTAACGCATATTGAAATGGGATTCTCTTTATAAGTCACATCTTTTTTCGCCATTTCTACTGGGTCAAAACCAAGTTGCTGCAATATGTGAAGATTATCTCTAACAAGCCATTCTTCATATATTTTATTATTAGCAATTTTACAATCTGCAACGGTTCTGAAGCTGATTATTTTTCCTGTAGGCTTACCATAAACAGTACTACCTTGGTTTGTAGCGGTAGATAAAATACGGTGTGACGAATAAAAATCTCCTTTATTATCTGTTGACCAGATCACAGCTTCTCCGTGCATCATTCTATCAGGGAAAGAAGCAAGTGTATCATTTGTGCCGCTAATTACTTTTTCTATACCATTTATTTCTCTTGCTCCTGTATGAATCAATATGTCTTTTTCATATGTTTCATTAATTACTTCTAAGTCTTTTTTTTCCCAGATATCTTCTGTTATTTTCAATATATAATCAACAATATTATGGTACTTACTATTAAACCCTGGTAGATTTTGTTGGAGACCATCTCTTTTAAACTGTTTAGTTTCTATATGTATTGTTTGTGTATTCAAATCTTAAATATTTAGTTTTTATAAATGTTTTTTAAAGCAGAGCTTTGCTCTTTTGCATACTCGGTCAGCATCATGCTATCAGACTTAAGAGCTATAAACTTAAACCCTTTATCTATCATTTTTTTAGCATCTTCTATTGTCGAGCACCACACCCCTGCTACTAAATTACGGTCCTGGCATTCTTTTAATACAATATCTATTGCTTGATCAAACAAAGTTTTAGTGTAATTTAGAGTGGTTGCTTTTAACGATAGTTCTAAATCTCCTGAACCAATAAAAATGCCATCTAATCCTTCAACTGCGCATATTTCGATTATATTTTCGATGGCTTGACTGGTTTCGACCATAGCCAAGGTCAAAATTTCATCATTTGCATATTCACCGTAATCTTTTCCGGCATATACCCTCGCTCTGGTTGGTCCAAAACTTCTGTAACCAAATGGAGGGTATTTACATGCCCCTACAAAAGATTCACATTCTTCTTTACTATTAATCATTGGGCATATTATACCATATGCACCACCGTCTAATAATCTCATGATTTCTCCAGGAGTATTCCAACTTGATCTCGCAAGAGGAACTGTTTCTGTTGTAGAGATTCCCTGCATCATTTGTATAGCCGTTTCTATACTCTGCAACCCATGCTGCATGTCTACAGTTACACAATCCCAGCCAGCATTTGCCATAACTTCTGCACTCCAAGAGTTTGGTATGTGTAACCAACCACAAGCTACTGTATTATTGGATTTTAATAATTGCTTTAATTTATTTTGACGCATAATATTCTAATTTTTATTCCACCAGTCAATAATTTCTTTATTAACTAAATGAGGTTGTTCTAATGTGCTTAAATGTCCACATTCTTCGATGACTTTTAGCGTTGAATTAGGAATGGCTTCTGCCATTCCTTCATGCAATAGTAATGGACAAATCCTGTCTTCTCTACCAGTTATTATTAATGTAGGACACTTTATTTTTGGTAAATCATTTGTGCTGTCTGGTCTTCCTAATTGTGCTTTTACTTGATTAAAAAAACCCTCAATACCTATATTATTTGCCATGTCTAAAATAGTGTCTCTCAAATCTTGTTTTTGAGCATTTTTTGGATGTAACATGGCATCTATTAAAATAGTAGTGGTAATCTCTTTAAATTCTCCCAAATAAGCCATCCCCACAAATCGTTGTTGGTTAATCTTGGTTTGTTCTGAAGGCTCTTTGTAATTGGTGTTCATCAAAATTAATTTGCTGATTCTTTCTGGTGCTTGCCTCAATAACTCAAATGCAATAATGCCTCCGTAAGAAAGTCCCAGTACAGTGAATGAACCCGAATAATTATCAAGAATATTTTTAGCTACTTGTTTTAAGTTAGAAGCACTACTATTACTTGCCACATCACAACTAACCATACCCCTTAATCCTTCAATTTGATATTTAAAGAGATTATGGTCACATAAAGTACCTGGTATCAAGATTAATTTTTCTTTCATAAAATCTATTTTCTAATTAAATTGAGGGTGTAAACTTGATTTATAAACAATTACACTACGGCTAATTGTATTTAATAAATTAGCCAAAGAAATTTATAGTGACTTTGGCCAATTCAAACAACTAATTCAAAAAAAATTAAACTTTCAAAATATTTAGTTCTGGTACCAGTGCTTGGCAATAATAATATCACCGCCAATACTTGAAGACGCTGCACTATAATTAGCAGAATTAACAGATTGCTCTAAAGTTGGGTAAAACACTCTTGTTGGTACTTTACCATTTGTAACTGTTGTTGCTAAAGGACCTGGAACTATTTGTGGAAGACCTGTTCTTTTTTGATCACCCCAAATTTCTACTGTATTATTAAAAAACATAGCTATCCATTTTTGATTTATTAAGGTGGCTAAACTATTATCCCAAGCAACGTCAGGCCTTGTCAAAAAATTTGCTGGCATCGCTAAATTCCAATACGCAAGGTTTGCGGCAATTCCTGTTTCATAATAGCTTTGGGCTGTAGAAGTTGTAATCCAATTATTTAATCTTACCTCAGCTAAAATAAATTGTACTTCTGCATAACTTATGAATACAAAATCTAATAAGTC
The DNA here is from genome assembly GCA_047635475.1 of Porticoccaceae bacterium. Classification (GTDB taxonomy): domain Bacteria; phylum Bacteroidota; class Bacteroidia; order Flavobacteriales; family Flavobacteriaceae; genus Flavobacterium. The sequence continues at coordinate 23,514 of JBLIKQ010000013.1, read as the reverse complement.
TTTATTCGTTTGAAATTTTGTTGTGAATTGAGAAGCAAATAATTCTGCATTTCCCCCTGTTCCTTGAGCTACTTCTCGAGTTGTACCACTCTTAACTCCAACGAACGGACCTGAAGATACACTCGGATCAATTGGCTTGTTTGCAAAAAATGCTAATCGCGGATCGTCATCTAAATCATTATTAGAATCTACACCGTCTAACGCGCTAACAAATTTTTCAGAAGGACTTAATCCTCCCAAAGCTGTAAGTAATGAGAAATCAGAAGTATTTGGTGCGACACCAGTAAAATTATAAATAGCAGCTTCTGCGTTACTTTCAATAAGTGGATATTTTAAAGGATTAGAAACAATTGTATTTATTTGAGTGGCTGCATTTATAGACGTTTTATTTGAAAGTCTTAATAAATAACGTAGTTGTAAAGAGTTTGCCATTTTTCTCCATTTCATTACATTGCCTTTAAATAGGATATCACCCCCTAAGACAAATCCTTTCGTGTCACTAGCAAAAGCAGTATTTGCTTCTTCTAGTAGCTCTAATACCTGCAGATAAACATCTTGCTGTTTATCGTATGCTGGCTGAACATTACCTAATCCTGTTGCAGCTTGAGAATAAGGAACATCAATCCACAACTCAGTTAGTGATGCCAAATAAAAAGCGTTCAAAGTTTTTCCAGCACCGACATATGCATTTAACCCACTAGCCTCGCCATACGCAATAGATTCATTACTGTCTCTCATCGCTTTATATGCATTAGCCCAAAATTTACCAAATAATCCTGCACCTGATGCAAAGTCGTAAGCATCCAATAAATTTTCATTTCGATAGACTTTATACTGCATTATTTGATTTGTTAAATTCAATTGAACATTTAAATGCGAATTTAATGGTCCAAAAATTGCACTAGGTAATAGCGTTCCCGAATTGGCTTCTGTTGGTAAATTTTTATCAATATTAATCTCTTCAAAACCTTCTGTACAAGATCCAAACAAGAAGGAGCTCAATATTATTAATTTAATTTTATGTATATTTTTCATGATGTTTTTTTTTGATTAAAATGAGACGTTAAAGTTAAAACCATACGTTGCTGCTCCAGGAAGTTGCCCAATTTCAAAACCAGGCACAAAGCTACTTCCGTTAAAACTTAATACTTCTGGGTCAAAGTGTCTTACAAAATTGTCTTTTGTCCAAGTAGCCAAGTTTCTACCAAAAATCGAAAAACTAATTTTTTCAAAAGGTGAATTTTTAAAATATTGTTTCAAGTCAATACCTAATGAGATTTCTCTTAGTTTTAAAAATGTAGAATCATAGGTGTTGGCTTCAATGTTTCCTGCATCCCAATTGGATCTATACCAATCATATCCAGTAGTAGTCTGTGTGTTTTGTGTAAATGAACCATTTCCGTTATTAATAACACCATTTGGCACAAAGTTTTCTGTTCTATATGGAAGTGTTTCGGTAATGGAACCTGATCTGTAGAGCTGAGAACTTGTTAAGCTGTAAAAATCACCACCATTTCTGTAATCCAAAAATATACTTAAATTAAAATTTTTATATTGAAAATTGTTTGTAACACCTAAGGTCCAATCTGGGTTATAATTTCCTAGATTTTTTATTTCACTACCCACTTTAGGCCTCATTAATCCTCCAATATTTTCTAAAATAATATTTCCTTGAGGATCTCTCTGGTATCCTCTTCCATAAATATCACCCATTCTACCACCTGGCCTCGCCTCAATTGTTGACCCATTTGGACCTGTTGCAATAATCAATGTTTCAATTCCATCAGCAAGACTAACCACTTCAGATTTACTTTTTGCAAAATTAAAAGTCGATACCCAGTTAATGTTGTCTGAAACTATTGGTTTTGCTGTTAACAAAATCTCAATACCTTTACTATTAATCTCACCAGCGTTAAATCTTCTGAAACTCACCCCTGAACTTTGACTAATTGGTGCAGTGAGTATTTGATTAGTAGTGGAATAATCATACAAGTCAATGTCGAAATTTAATCTATTATTAAGTAGTCTCAAATCAATTCCAAATTCTAAAGCATCTGTTCTTTCGCTTTTAAGATTTTGATCGGTAACGACAATCGGATTTGTAACAGAGCCTGCTATTACCCCTAGATTATAAGAATTATTTATGACACCTGGATTTGTACTACTTCCTGTTTGCGCATAACTTGTTCTTAATTTTAAATATGAAATAAAGTCTGGCAACTTGGCCATTTTTGAAATTACTGCGCTAAGACCAACTGATGGATAGAAAAAGCTCTGATTCCCAGTAGGTAAAGTTGAAGACCAATCATTTCTTCCTGTAACATCAAAAAATATTTTTTGATCATATCCCAATTCTACCGTTCCATAAACACTATTTAGCTCTTTCTCAGTATCAACCTGAGTAAGTGCAGGTTTATCAGCAGCATTACCTAGACTAAAAATACCTGGAATTGCTAAACTATTTGTTTGCGCTATTTTATTCGAGATAACTTGTGAGTAGGTACTTCCTCCTGCGTTCACTTCTATGTTAAATTTATCTGTTATATCTTTAGCATAAGTAGCTAAAAAATCTGAGTTTAACTCTTGTAAACGCACATCTTGCTCGCGGTACATCCCATATCTAAAGGCAGGCTGCCCCGAAGCTCTTCTAGATTGTCTTCTGTCATCATAACTATCCAAACCAACTCTAACAAATGCCGAAAGATTGTCGTTAAACTTATAATTTGTTTTAAAATTACCAAATATCCTATTATGCTTAAATCCGTTTAAATTTTCATTTACAACGAGATAAGGATTTGTTCCCCATGATAAAAAATAATTTTGATTCTGGTATTGTTGATTTGGTAACCAATAATCTTTATAATCTTCAAGACTAAAATTTTTCATTACCCAAAGCATACTATACATAAGTCCTCCGCTATTGTATCCTATATCAGGAACATTATCTGAATTGCTATAAACGAAATTTGCAGACAAATCAATTGAAAGCTTTTCAGTTAAATTAGAACCGAGTCTTATACCAACAGTCTGTTTTTTATAATCTGTGTTTGGTACGATACCTGTTTTGGAAATTCTACCTAAAGAAACTCGTCCCCATGTTTTATCATCAGAAAATGAAAACGACAAATTATTATTATAGGAAACACCTGTATTAAAAAAACCTTCTCTATCTGCTTTTTGTAAAAACGGAGTTGGCTCTGGGTTAGGATCAATTGAAGTTGACTGAGCAATTAATTGGCCATTCGTGAGCGGGCCAAAGTTCCCCCCCCAATCTCGTCTATATTGATTAAGATTCGCACCTAAAAGGCCACCACCACCATACTCATTCTGCTCATCCCAGAATCTATTTACTTTGTCAATAGCAACCCCAGAGGTATAGGTTACCCCTACGCCTTTGGTATTTTTCCCGGATTTGGTAGTAATAATTAAAGCACCATTTGTACCCCTTTCTCCATATAAGGCTGCGGCTTTTGGTCCTTTTAAAACGGTAATTGACTCAAAATCATCTGGATTAAGATCATTTAAACTATTTCCGTAATCAACCGGTAAATCGCTAGATACAGGATTGCTACCTATACCTATATATGTATTAGATATTAAAACTCCGTCAATGACAATTAAAGGTTGGTTTTTATTAGGGTTTAAAGATGTTTCCCCTCTAAGTACTATCCTTGAAGAAGATACAGCCGACCCATTGTTAGTTGTTATAGACAAACCAGCTACTTTACCTGCTAACTGCTGAGCAATATCGCCAACTCGGGATTGATTTATGGTTTCAGCTTTCAATGTTTGAACTGCATAAGATATTTTTTCTTTAGTTTTTGTAACTCCTAGCGCAGTAACTATAACCTCATTTAATTTAGATGCATCTTCACTTAATCTAATAACTAAATTTTTACCACCCCCAATAGCTACTTCTTTAGTACTATAACCTAGATAACTTACAATTAATTTAGTAGCGTCATCTGATGCTTCAATAGTAAATTTACCGTCAAAATCCGTAACAACTCCACTTTGACTTCCTTTTACAATTACATTGGCTCCGGGTATTGGTTGATTTGTAATATTATCTATTACAGTTCCTGTTATTGATTTCTCTGTTAATATTGATTTAGCTTGCAATCCCGTGTTTAAAAGAAAAAGCACTAAAATGCACATCTGTAAAGTGTACTTCCCGAACAAGGAACACTCCAAATTTTCTGGTTTTTTAATTTTACTCATAATTTTACAATAGATTAATTGGTTGGTTAGTTAGTTAGTTTTAAGCCTTATATGTTTAAATAAACACACTTAACTTTAGATAACAAATCAAATGTATAAATTAATTTATAATATAACTAACAGTTTGTAAATTATTTTTTTAACTAAATATTACGAAATTTACCATAGTCATATTTTACAGGCCGTTTAAGCCAAAAAACTATTGTCAACAACAGCTTATCACATAGTTCCCTTTTAGAAGAATTATTTTACCTATTTTTAATATTACATGTTAATAGTTGAAAAAGGCGTTTTATAAAAAATAACAGGGATTTATAAAAACGTTGTAGAATGACGACGATCAATATCCTGCTGCAAAACGAACCGCAAAGCAGCTGTAGAATAAATATTGCCAGCCATACGCAATATTAATTGGCACCATGTCAATAATAATAAAAACTAAGAGAAAATATTGCAATGCACACGGAACACAAAATATAAAATTATTATGACGAAAATGAAATCAACATTTAGCGAGAAAGGAATATATTTTTTACTGCTAGCTTTGAGGTAATAGAGAAAATGTCGCGCTTAGAATAGAAATTACGATTTTATCTCCTTTTGTTACAAGAATGACTATAAGTAATATTAAGAGTAGTAAAGAGCGTTCTAATACTTTGGGCTCTCGTCTTTTAATATATCTCGCATCATTTACATCATTATTCCCTAAGACCTCAGGTAACAAAAAAGATTATTAAAGACCCTATATTTAATTATTTATACGGGAAGATTGATTTTTTTACAAAGAGACCGCTACAAAGTCATAAATAAAACTAATTGTTTGTCCATAGTGTTCAAGAAGGAGCGTGAAAAAGAAATTATATGAATGCGTTCAGTTTAATACAAAAGCAGTAGTTTTTAGATGACTTTATTGACCAATTTATAGCCTTGTAGTTTAGAAAAGGTACATATCCTAGTTCCCTGTAATTTGAATGATTTAACTCGAATCATCTTGCTAAGAATTCATTAAACAACTGAAATTATGTATTATGCATAAAAAACCCCGCGAAAGAGTTCCAAAGGATTATAGAGACTAGAACTCAATCATATCGCAAGCTTTTAGTAGCATACATGCTCCTGCTTTTGCACCTAGATATCTACCCAAGGTAGATGCTATAACCTCGCACCGCTGTACTGTATTTATTTGACTAGTTTTATTTATACCCATTTTAACAGGATCTATAAAAAAATCTTTTACCATGACAAACTCTCCTCCAAGTATCACTAACTCTGGATCTAAAATATTAATAATATTTCCTAAAGCTTTTCCTAGCTTAAATCCTTGTTCTTGAATTAATTTTATAGAGAGCTCATCGCCTTTTGAAGCAGCATCAAGAATATCATGATATGTATAATCAAATAAATGTGATTTGCTAAAATGTATAGATACTTCACCATCAATCATAGCTGATTTAAGATCGCCTAACAACGCATTTCCACCAATTTCAGTACCCAAGCAGCCTGTTTTTCCGCAATCACAAAGTCTAATTCCTTTTTTAAAATGAGTGTGATTAATCTTACCAGCAACCCCATGGCTCCCTTTAATTATGTGCCTGTCAGCAATAATACTTAGTCCTAAAGCCCTACTTGTTTTCACTACTAAAGCATTGTCAACGCCTTTTGCTTTACCAAGTATTTGCTCAGCTACTGCAATAGTTCTTGTATCAATATCCACAATCACAGAAAGGTTCAAATTGGACTCTAAATGCTCTTTAAGTGAAATAAGGTCTTCCAAAAAATAGTTGGACAATTCACTATTGGAATTCCTTACAGCCTCCTGCATACCAATACCAATGCCAATAACATTATTTTTACTAATACCAGCATCTAATATTGCTTTCTCGATGAAAGTAGTAATGTTATTTAAGCATTCCTGATCATTTGACAAAGTAAATTCTCTATCTGTAAAGGTATAAATATCATCTAATTCAATATTAAAAATACTTAACTGAATAAATTTTGAAAGAATTTCAACACCAATAACATTAAAAGTTTTTTTATTTAGAGAGTATGTAAAAGGTTTTCTTCCATTTTCTGAAGACTTTTTTCCTTGTTTTATTACATAATTTTGATTGCTTAATTCTCTAATTAAAGAGGCGCAAATAGGTATGCTGACATCTATAAAACTGGCTATTTCAGGAATTGATAAAGGTTCCTTATACCTAGAAAGATACCTTATGATTTTCCTGATATTATCAACTTTCCGTCCTTTGACTCCAATACCATTTTCAAAGTCTAATAAATTGGTCATAAGTTTAATATTAATAAATTTATGGAGTAAATTTAAAAAAAAAATATTAACAGAGTAATTATTTATATTATATCCGTCTTGTATTTGTTAAGCCTCTTTATAAAATAGGTGTAAACAATATGGAAATACAAATAAAAACTGCACGTCTAGTTAAGCTACATTTTTGTACTTATTTTTATTTTACTTGCTTTTGGATAGTATTTTATTTCTTCAATTTCCTGAATATCTGCCTTGATAAAAGTCGGACATTACCAGAATAATAATTCATCCATTTCTAATTATGAAGCAAATTCATTTTTTATTAATTCTGTCATTTTTTATTAATTTTTAATTGCAAAATATAGCTTTGCTTTTATCTCCGCATCATTCCTATATTTGGAAATACTCGTAGATTTATAATAGCAATGTTGATCCATTTAAGCATACTAACCTCTTGTCCCCCCGCACCTAATTTATAAGTATTCAAGCTTGCTTTTTTCACATAAAGTTTTAGATTCTCTTCATCTTAATACTCTTTCGAGGATGCGTTTAGCTGTTGATATATTAATCATAACAGATCTTTTTTGATGCAGTGCTTTCTACTTTTATTATTTTGAATTTATTACTTTTATTATTCTGCCTTTTTTCGTTTACCTTGGTGCAAAATCGTTTAATAGTAAGCAGTTGAAACCATTTATGAAAGTAATTAAAACCAAAAAACCCCAATCATCTGCGGTGTGGCTTTCAGAGTCTTGGAGTTTTTTGAGTTTCTTTGTCGAGAACGGAAATAATCAAAACTAATGGAAATCATGTAATCAAACACGATAACCACATCATTTTATAAAACAGATGTATAAAAAACATTTGGAATTAGTGATATAAAAAATAATTGTACTACATAGTCGTTTGCAGTTTAAAAAAACACTGACACAAGACAAATGTTAGAAATAAATATTGTTTTAAGTACTTTTTTTATCAATGTTACGAAAGATTCGAAAATTGCAGATGTAAGACAAATGTTAGATAAAAAGTTAATCCGTTAGCTGTAATTAAATAATTTGCGTTTTAATATTATTTATTGGTCTTTCAAATATAAATTATTTATCAATTGCACTAAAGTTAAAGAGGATATTTTAGCTAAAACTCTAGTTTTAAAACCCTGAAAAGACTTTGCATAATTTCTTCTAATCATAAATTGGTAACACAATTGAGAGAATAAGGTTTCGAGACGTTTTCTAGATTTTCTAAAAATATAGGGTTGGATTTTATAACTAGTTTGATTTATTCTCATTTGCGTATCCAATGTTATATTTACTGTTTCAAATAAATCCAACTGTATTTTAGAAAACAAATACCCTCTATCAAGTAGTAACACACAATCACACATTTGTCGTTTTATAATTTTTTAAAAATGAACATCGTGAACACTGGCTTTCGTAATGTGTAACTAATGGAAAACTCCCTATACTAAGCATACTCCGCGTAGTTTATATCCATAAAACCAGTTGTTCTTTGAAGCGCAAAAACTTTTAGAAGGAGCAGTTTCACAATCCTCCTTACAGAATTTAATTCTGCTGTGTCGTGAGAATTTACAAATCTCCAAAGGCATATTACCCACAATAAAATAATCTTCAAATTTAAGAAAATACGAGGCCAGCTTTGTACTAACTTCTTCTGAAAATAAAAACAGTTTTCTCCTTCTTTTACTAAACTGACTACGTTCAATTAGATTAGGAATTTCTGCATTTGTTACTTGTTTAAATAATGAATTCACACTGTCAATGGAGATAAATTCAGCTGTTAAATTCATTGCAACTACTTCTAAATCAAACATTTTTATTTTCTGCCAACGTCTGATCTAAATTCTAATTCACAATTTAAAGAACTTATAACTTCTAAAACTCTTAAGTAATTTTATATTATATTTGACATTGATATTATTTTTTTGTGACTCCAAGATGCTGAATTTCTGTATCTTAGGCAAGATCTAACCAGTATTTTTTAATTTAAATAATTACACCCAACGGGTTATATCAAATAATAATCTAGCTTAAATTCATTTTTTTAAATATTAATCACCCTTCAGCATAGCTGTCGCATCTATTCTAGTATTTCCTGTCCTTAAATTAAGGTCACTAAAGTCTAACAAATTTTGTTATTGTTTTAAAGAGATTACTCAAATACCCCACCATATTACAAGAGTAAAAGAAAAAAAGAATCAGATCGCCATTAAATATGCGTTTTATAATTTCATAGAATGCAAAGCTAAATCCAATCCCTTAATAACTATTTAACAATAAATACTAACAAGAAAATTTAATCTTTAGTAGTTTTGTAATATGAAATTACAAAGCTTAGACCCCCAGAATTACTTGGATCATGATAAATTTGTTTTCTGCCTTGAAGCTGTTCCCGATGTTGAAATTGGTGGTACTACAGAGGTTGTCAAAAACTTAGAACAAATAGCAATTGAGTACGGCATTAACAGCATTTATAAAACCTGCGATACCATTGAAGGATTAGAAGAAAGTTTAAATGCTTTGCGTTACGACGACCATAATTTTAAAGATTATGAAATAATCTATTTAGTCATGCAGGGGGAAGAAAACAACATTTGCCTGAATGACTATTACTATAGCCTAGATGAAATAGCCGAGCTTTTTGAAGGGAAATTAACTGGTAAAATTTTACATTTTGCAAACACCAAAGCACTAGACTTAAGCGAGGAAGAAGCACAATACTTTATAGATGTTACGGGCGCACGGGCTATTTCAGGTTACGGAACGGCATTCAATATACTAACCAGCATAAATCTTGACAAAACTTTCTTTAGTTTATGTCAAAATGAAGATAACGTCATCGCAATTGTAGAAGAGTTGCATCAAAAACAGTATGCTCTTTGTAAACTGCTTGATTTTAGGTTGTATTATTAAGACAGAACTTCCTTTATTTTAGAATAATGTCATGAATATTAAAGCTACAAATCAAAACCTCTACAAAACTGTAAGTACAAGTTTTGCATAAACAACCAAAGACCTATTATTTATAACTAATTGATTAGATAGTACGACGATTTATAGTTTTTGTACGATCATTCATATTTCGACTAATCATTTTAAGCAATACCAAATTCCCCATGCGTTTTTACCTAGTTGTCCGCAAACGAATGTTTGGATAGTGATAAAAAAAAATCCCTGTTCATATTATTTTTACTATTTCTATTTTTAAAAAAAAGACCTCCTAAAACACAGAACTCACATTTCACGTTCCTTTTAAATATACAAATTACCATAATTAGCGCAAACTCATCAATAACTGAATGCACATCATTTAGCGCTAAGTACACAAAAAAGACATTTTCAGGTTTTAATATAAAAGTTTTTTATTGTTAATAATTATAAACCAATAGCACTTACCAGCCGACTGTAGCAGCGATGAGTATCACATGTTTTCTTTATTACTAATTTTTTATAAGATTTTATCTAATAAAATAGAGTTAAGTTCTATTATTCACTACCTTGCATGAAAATTAACTTACAAAAAAGAAAATTATGAAAAAAGAAATGAAGCAAAAAAAAGCTTGGAAAAAACCAGAAGTACAAGATTTAGATGTTCAAAACACAGCCTCAGGTAATGTTACAGCACCCCTTGAGTTGTCATTTGCGGCTTTTTCTTAGTAATTGAACAATATGAATTTATCTTTTCCTATTGACATAGAAAAAATTAATTTTTCTATAAATGCATTAGAAGCAATATCTAATCCTCATTTCACTTGCAGTACTATGCAAGTAAATGAGGATGATTTTTATTTAGACATACATGAAGTAGCAAGCTACAGAGTGCGGGAAGGGAATGAAGTTCAAATTTTTGCTCACGAAAAATCCGATTTGGCTTCCATACAACTATTTTTAAACGGATCTATCTTGGGTGCTATATTGCATCAACGCGCCATACTACCTTTTCACGGTAGTTGCTTTGAACTTTCGGGAAAAGGTATTTTACTTTGTGGGGTTTCAGGCGCTGGAAAATCATCTGTTACAGCCGCTTTCTGTCAAGATGGGGCAACATTTATCAACGACGATATCACACCAGTGGAAATTAATGAATTGGCAACAACTATCATTCCCATTAAAACTAGGATAAAGTTATGGGATGATTCCTTGAAAAAATTGAAAATTAAAAACACAAACTTCGACAAAATAAGACCTACTTTAGATAAGTTTTACATCCCGTTTGAAAAAAATTACCGAAAGCAGCAAGTACTAAACCATGTTTTTATTCTAGGTAAACATAATAAAAAGGATTTAGAAGCTCTTGAGCTAGAAGGAATGACAAAATTTAACGTCTTACGAGCACAAATATACCGAAAACTTTATTTGAAAGGCATGCCAAAAACCGAAAAAGTCTATTTCGAACAACTTTTTAAATTGGCTAAAACTGTTAGAGTTACTCAAGTTCTGCGCCCAGAAGATGCTCCCATTAGCACAACTATGAAGTATATAAAACAACAGCTGACTTAATGAAAAAGAATATAGTTTGGCTAGTCTCTTATCCTAAATCAGGAAATACTTGGTTCCGTATGTTTTTAGCAAACTACTTAAAAGACAAAGCCGATCCCGTCTCTTTGGAAGAAATAGAACGAACTCCTATGGCGAGTTCTGCAATAAGTTTTGAAGAAAGCTGCGGTTTAAGTCCTTCTGAATTATCGGCTGATGAAATAGATTTATATCGTCCAGATGTGTACCGTTTTTTATCCCAAAATGAGGAAAATGAAAAAGGTATACTATATAAAAAAACACATGATGCCTACACACTTAATAGACATAATAACCCGATCTTCCCTAAAGAAATAAGTAAAGGAGTTGTTTATTTTATTAGAAACCCCTTAGATGTTTGTGTATCCTATGCTAGCCATAGCTCTCGTGAAATTGAAAACACATTACAATTGCTACTTAATGAAAAAGCGCAAATAGCCGGAGCAAGAACAGATCAACTCAGACAATTGCTATTCTCTTGGAAGAATCATGTCAAAAGTTGGCAACAGCAAAACCAAATTGCACTTCATATCGTGCGCTATGAAGACATGATAGAAGACCCAATAACCACTTTTACTTCCATAATTAAATTTTTAGGATTGGAATACGAAGAAGAACGTCTAAAAAAAGCTTTACTTAACAGTGATTTTAGATTGTTGCAACAAATGGAACAAACAAATGGTTTTAAGGAGAAACCACAATTAAGTAAAGCTTTTTTTCGAGAAGGAAAAATAGGAAACTATAGGGAGCATCTTAACGCTAGTCAAATACAGCGGTTAGTGGCTTATAATTACGACACTATGAAGGAATTTGGGTATCTAGATATAAAAGGAAACTTAACAATATAGAATATGGAAAAATATATAAGAAACGAACAAATCATCGACGGAGAACTCGATGATAACCAAGTCATGATGCACTTAGATAAAGGAAAATATTACGGATTAGACTCGATAGGTAAAAGAATTTGGGAACTAATTGCAGAACCTAAAAATATTCAAGAAATTACCGCGGTTTTATTAGAAGAATTTGAGGTGTCCTCAGTCCAATGCAACCAAGACGTTCATGATTTTTTAGAAAAAACGATTCATTTAGATATTATCAAAAAAATTGAACTTGCTTAACAAAATTATTCTAATATCAAATGAGGAAAAGATACTATTTATTGAAGCAGTATTTTTTTTATTTTTCTCAAAGCTGTTTCTATTTCTACCTTTCAAATACTGTATTAAGCGATTTGACTCCAATGCTGTTTTATCTCAAAAAGGAGATCCCATTTTTTTAAGAAAAGTTCAACTTGCTATTTCCAGAGCAAATAAATTGGCGTTTTGGAAAAACATTTGTTTAGTCAAGTCTTTTGGTGCTCGGTTCATGTTGCAACGACGCAATATTTCCTCAGTGATGTATTTAGGATTACAATTTACAGACGAGAAAGAGTTAGTGGCACATGCATGGCTAATCGCCAATGAGGTTTATATTACCCCCAAAGGAAGAACAGAACACAAGGAGATATTTAGTTTTTAAAACTATTAAAAAAAAATAAGCATGAGCTTTATATACGGCGTGATTAATTTCGACCAAAAATCGGTAACGGTAAAAGAAATCGATTCATTAGCAGCAGCAGTAAAATGGGACGGGTTTAACGAACGTAATGTAAGAGCTGAGAACTATGCTTTGGGGTATTCCCATCATCCAGAAAGAAAGTCAAAAGCAGGTATTTTTGAGTATGACAATATTATTGTTCTTGCTGATATTCGGATTTATAATTCCGCAGATTTACAACTACATTTTTCATTCCACTCTCCCGAAGAAGCATTTGCAAAAGCATATTTAAAATGGGGTATAGATTGTGCAAATTATGTCAACGGAGATTTTGCTGCTGTAGTCATTGATAAAAACAACGATGACGTTCACTTGTTCCGAGACCATATCGGGGCACGGCCACTCACTTATTGGTTTGCTGAAAATCGACTTATTTTTGCTTCGAACGAATTTGGATTAACACAATCAAAATTAATCAACACAAACATTTCTGAAGAAAAATTAATTATTGACTTTTTTAACAATAAATCAAATTATGTGCAAACTTCATTCGACAATATCTTAAAAATAAAGCCAGGATATTGCTTAACTATTTCAGCGCATCAAAAAAAATATACCAAATATTGGAAACCAGAGAATATCAAAAAAAATAAAAATCTCTCTATTGACCAAGCCGCTCTACAGCTACGTAAACTACTTCAAGAAGCTACAACACAACGAATCGAATCGGGAAAAAACGGAGTACATGTGAGTGGTGGTATTGACTCGACGGGAGTAGCATGCATAATGGCAGATTACATAAAAGATAAAACACATTTAATAGGCTATTCTTGGACTCCAGAAAGATTAGAAGGAGAGTTTCAAGGAATCGATGAAAAAAAGTTTATAGAAACCTTTGCATCAGAAAAAAAAATTGAAGTAAAATACCTCAGACTTGCAAAAAACGAATGGAGTAAAAACTTTATTATTCCTGAATTTGAAAGAATGCCTATTGAACAGCCTACCATGCAAATGGCAGGAAGAGATGAAGTAACAACCCTATTTAGTGGCTGGGGTGGGGACGAGTTTGTTTCGCTAAGTAATCGTGGCACTTATAATCACCTTTTTTTTAGTTTCAAATGGAAAAAATTAAGTAGTTTCATTTCAAAAAAGGGAATAAGAGCTAACATTATGCAATTCCGCAGGGAAGTGCTTCCTTTATTAATCCCTTTTGGATTATTATCTACTTATGGTCCTAAAGATTGGTCGATACTTCATTCTATAAAGTTTAGCTTTATATGTAAACATTGGGAAAAAATTTTTTTCAAACCACAGCAAAATTTTTTTGGTTACGGAAACCGCAACAAATTTATGCTCAATCTACTGCACAACTATCACATTCCAGAACGCATGGACAGTTGGTCATTACATTCAGAACGCTATGGATTTGAATACAAATACCCTTTACTTGACAAAGCAGTTTTAGAGTTTTGGTTTAGTTTACCTATAGAATATACCTATTGCAATATGCAGTCCCGATTTTTATATCGTGAAGCTATGAAGGGCATTTTAACAGAACAAATTAGAGTACGTGGGGATAAAGGAGAAGGTATGCGAATTAGTTATACTATGCAAAAACAAAAAGAAGAAGTGCTCTTTAATCAAAATCTACTGTTATCGATTGAAGATAAAGAACATTTATCCTTTTTTCGTCATGACGTATTAAAAAAAACTTTTAAAGAAATAAAGATAGAACACTTCCGTAAACTAGGCTTTACAATACCTAAATATCTTCGTTATGTTGCATTAACAAAAAAATACATTTCATGAGTTATACTAGAGAAACCCTAAGCAAAAGGCATCGTCTTAGTCATCAACAAATCGACCGTTGGTTAGACGAAAATAGCTCCAAAGATTTTTTACAAGAAAAATTAGGACACCTGAAAATGGTGAAGCATTTCATAGCTATAACTGATTTATTATTGCAAAACGAAATACCATTTACCTGTTTAAAAGGGCCTCTACTCTCCCAGCATATTTATAACGATCCAACAGTAAGATACTCAAAAGATATCGATATTTTAATTGATAAGAATCAACTCGATACTACTGTACAATTTTTCTTAAATAACGGATATGACTTTACAGAAGGCAACTTTTGGCCAAAAAATAAAGTTCAGCAAGGTCTACTAATCGATCATCACCATCATCTATCATTTTTTAATAAAGAAATCAACTTTTGCGTAGAGGTGCATTGGATACTTATGCACAATATTCCTATTTCGCAAAAAAAAATGAAAATTATCGTTGCAGACAATCTAACCGAAATGTCTTTTTCAGGACGGAGATTCACTGTTCTTAATAGGGAATTTCAACTGCTATTTCTTTTATTACATGGTTCTCGACATGGATGGGAGCGACTCAAATGGCTAGTTGACATTTATGAGTACCCGATTGACAAAATAGACACTACTGCTTTTAATAAATTAGTCAAAGAATTAAATGCAGAACGAATAATTGGTCAAACAAACTTTTTATTGCATAATTTTTTCAATGCTGAGTTGCCTTCAAGTATACACCAGCAGCACAATGAACAGTTTAATCATTTTGCTTTAGACTTTATTAACTCTAAAGATATAATACCGCAAGTACAATATAAAAAAAGTCACATACACCTCTATTACTATCTTATGTTTCCTGCATTTGCATATCGATTTAAAATTTTATTTAAAATTTTATTTAATCCCGGCGATATTAAAAGTATTGAATCCCGCTTTAAAATGATATATTATATTAACAGACCATATAGCTATCTAAAAAGACAAATCTTTAATGCATAAAAACATTTTTATATTAAAAAGTTTTACTCTTTTTTTTAGACATCGTCCTCTAAAATTACTTAGCCTATTCTTGATCACACTCGTTTTAGGATTCAATAATGGGGTTAGTATAGTTCTCTTAATCCCGATGCTAAGTTTACTTAATCCAGAAGCTACTTCTCAGCTATCCGGAAGCTCCGGAAAATTGACGAATTATCTAAGTACTTTCTTGCACCAATTTGGTTTTCAAATCAGTTTAGAACTCATTCTAATTGTATTTGCCTTTTCTTTACTTTCTGTCGGAGTATTAGAATACTACAAATCAACTATCCAAGCAGCTTACCAGCAGGAGTTCTCGTATGAGACCCGTAAGCGACTTTATAAAAAAATAATTACCAGTGACTGGACTTTTCTAAACGGGAAAAGCAAACACAATCACATTCAGATTCTCACTACGGAGATTCCGAAAATGACTATGTACTATAATTATTATATGGGACTAGCGTCCAAATGCATTTTCATTGTCACATATGTTATATTAGCATTATTTATCTCTCTAAAGTTTACTCTTTTTGTTATTTTAATTGGTCTCACTATTTTTATTGTCTTGCGAAAATATCTAAAAAATGCTGCAACATTAGGTAACGCAAATATTCAATCTTTTCGCAAAATGCTAAAGCATATAGATGATTTTTGGCTAACAGTCAAAATGGCAAAAGTTCACAGTTCAGAAGAGTTTTACTTTAACAAGTTTAGCGAGTCTAATGAACAAATGCTTCACTTTCAATACAAACAAATAAAGAACAAGGCCATTCCCCAGTTTTTATTTTCTACGGGCGGAGTTATTTCCTTAATTTTTGTTGTTTACGCAGCTCATAATATTGTACATCTACCTTTAACGTCTCTTTTTGTTCTGATTCTGCTCTTTGGTCGAATATTCCCCCAATTTATAGGAATCAATAGTGATTTGAACGCACTCGTTTCGAATGTGTCATCGGTTAAGCTTGTATTAGCCTTAGATAAAGAAATTAAGGAGCGCGAATTTGAAAACTCAAAAAAACAAGACCCCATAGTATTTAAAGATTCTATCAACATAAAATATTTGACTTTTGGTTATGATATAAATAGCCCTCTATTTTTAAATTTTTCTGAGAGTATCCCCGCGAATAAAATAACGGGAATTGTGGGGAAGTCAGGACGAGGAAAAACAACCCTTATTGATATAATAGCGGGATTGCAAAAAGTGAGTGATACGACTTTGAAGATCGATGGAATCTCCTTAGACGAAGAAAATTTTCCCGTTTGGAGAAAACAGCTAGGATATTTACCACAAGATTCTTTTTTTATTGATGGCACTATTCGCGAAAATCTGATTTGGGATACCGAACAAATACCGGATGACAATCAACTATTTGAAGTTTTACAACAAGTCAATGGTTTACATTTGGTAACAGAGCAAAAACAAGGGCTAGACACAGTTATAGTTAATTATCAATTTCATTTCTCAGGAGGTGAAAGGCAGCGATTGGCACTTGCAAGAGTACTTTTGAGGAAACCAAAATTATTGTTACTCGATGAGGCCACTTCAGCACTCGATCCAGAAAACGAATTACAAATTATGGATTGTCTAGTAAATCTAAAAAGTGAGCTAACAATTATATTTGTAACCCACCGTGAAAGTTTAAAACCTTTTTTTGATAAAATAATTGATCTCGCTTAACACCTCATTTATTAAATAAATAACTGTTTCTTTTTAACTTTTTTTAGTACTTAATAAATCCTAGCATCTCACGTATAATAAATAGGAAAAAAATAAATTTTGTTCAGAACTACTGAAAATAAATGTATGCAGATTATTTAATCTTTCATCGACGCTCTTCCTTTCATTACATTTTCAGACTATTCATTTTCAAAAAATATAATCTATGTTGTCATAATTTAATTATTTAACTCTTATATCTAAAAAAAAATAATGATTTTCCCTACATTTGAACTAAGACAACACAGCTCGCAGCTAAGTAGTCGTTTTTTTTGGAAAAGCATTGGAATACTAGCTATTTATTGCACGGTACACTTTTTAATTGAAGAATACAAGCTAGGATAAAACTTTAAAAATTACTACACATGAAACTTTTTGATTTTTTAAAACTTTCAGAAGAAGAACAATACATTGCAACCTGGAAAAAAGGCGCCCATGTAGATCTGTATTTAAAAGATAATATTGCTATTGAACTTTATGCACTAAATACTTTTTATGTTGAAATTTATTACGAACGAAACACTGCGGAACGCCTCTATAAAAAGATGTTCAAACAAGGCGAGTTATTAGATAAATATCTGGATCGAATCCATTTAAAAACAAATTATAGTTTCTAATTAACCGTACATAAAACTGGAAACAGCAGCCAATAGATAGTGGGATTTACGCAATTAAACAATAATTTAGCCATCGTAAAAATTTCTTTTTGCAAAAGCAATCCCAACCCAGAAAATGCCTGAATATAAGCTCGACGTACAATACAATGATATCACTTACAGTGAAGATGAAGTCAATTTCAAAGAATTTGAATCCTGCACTTTTAACCGCTGCGATTTCTCCCCCTGCAGTTTTGTCGCGGTAACCTTCATCGATTGCAGCTTCAACGATTGCAACTTCAATGCTACAAAAATAAATCATGTCGCTTTAAGGACCGTTTTTTTTAACAGCTGCAAAATGTCGGAAATCAATTTTTCCATGTGCGACAAACTTATTTTTGAAATCCATTTTAAAGAATGCAATTTAGATTTCTCCAAATTTTACACCTTGAAGCTGAAAGGGACTACGTTTATTGATTGTAGTCTGCTGGCTGTAGATTTTATGAGTGCTGATTTAACCGAATCTATTTTTGATAATTGTGATTTATATCGCGCTGAATTTGAAAAAGCAATTGCCAACAAAGCCGATTTTAGAAGTAGTTATAATTACACGATTGACCCTGCAAGAACAAAACTCAAAAAAGCACAGTTTTCTATAGCTGGTTTAAAAGGCTTACTAGCAAAATACGACATTATCGTACAGTAGATATTATTATACAAGGATTCTTCCATCTTCCATTGTAATTGTTCTGTCCGTATTATTGGCAAAATAGGTATCATGGGTCACTGCCAATATGGTTTGGCTAAAATCTTCCGTCAATTTTTTAAATATATAAAACAACGATTGCCCTCGACTAATGGATTGTCCTGAAACCACGCTTATCTTTTGTAAAATACCCCTTACTGTAGAAAAAACGATGTACTGATCATCTGCCTTTATAACCTCTGAAGCGTAGACGCTTTCCGACACGCTGCCTATCTTAGGTTTAATCCCGTCTCCTTTTTTAGAACAAGACTGCGTCAAAAACAAAATGGCAAGTAAATATATATATATATATCCCAATTTCATCTTTATAGTTTTAAAAAAACAATGGTAAACAAACGATTAAATTCACCACTTTTTTCTGCAAAACAGAAAGTTAACAAATAATATTTTATAAAATTAAAGCTAGATTGTATTGGTTTGAATATAGGAGATGACGTTTTTTCAAAAAAAATAGTAAACTACATCTAATTATCGATTGCTAAGCTACAAGCGCTTTTCCATCACATAATCCTCCATCAAATAGCCGTGGCCAATTTCAATGTCCACTTCTTTAATGATTTCAGAACCCTTTTTATGATAAAAAGCACAGGCCTTATAAAACCGATTTACGTTTAATGAAAGTGCCGTAGAATGGTTTTCTATCGCCAATTTTTCAATATAACCTATCAGTGTATTCCCGATTCTCTTTCCTTGCGTTTGCGGCAATACATATATTTTGTGGAGCTGGTTCTGTTCCTTTCCTATTAGTTGTGCTCGTAAGATCCAAACCCTAAAATAAGATTGTCTTCCTTGGCCAACAAAAAATAATGTCCTTTAGACAACACATTAAAGTTTAAAGCGGATACCGAATAAAGAACCTGCAACATGAAATTCAATTGCTCTTTTGACAGAATAGCTCCTTATGTCTGCGGCCAGATTTGACGGACGATTTACTGAATTGTTTTGTAGTCGCTAGATGTAGCTTTTGTAATTGTGATCATTTGAGATAACAATATAAAATAGAGAGAAAGAGTTTAGGATAAAAAGTTTAGATTTTGAGATTCTTTTGACTACATTACTTGTATAATGATTGAAACTCAAGTATTGCCGAAATCTGAAAAACAGATGATTATATACTATCCGTGAATAGTATCCTTCTTTCCATAATTTGCAATAATGGAAGCCTCATGTTCAATCCACTCTCTCCAGCGCATTTCTACATCAATTCCCGTTCCATATTTTCTCGCATAAGTTATAAAAGTAGTGTAATGACCCGCTTCGCTTTCCATCAAATCTCTGTAGAATACTGACAACTCTTCGTCTTGGATGTTTTCTGAAAGTACCTTAAAACGCTCGCAGCTTCTCGCTTCAATCATTGCAGAGAAAAGTAGCCTCTCTACTAAACTGGAAACTCTACTCCCTGTACCGTTTTTCTTCATATACAAATACAATTCGTTGACATAATCGTCCTTGCGTTCGCGTCCTAACTTCAATCCTCTTTTAATAATGATATTATGCACTTGCTCAAAATGATCAATTTCTTCTTTGGCCAAAGCCAATAGATCCTTAACCAAATCCTGATGTTCGGAATTGTTAGTAATTATCGTAATCGCGTTTGTTGCCGCTTTCTGTTCGCACCACGCATGATCAGTCAGAATTTCCTCAATATTCTTTTCGACAATATTAACCCATCTTGGATCGGTTGGCAATTTTAATCGTAATACTCCCATAATATTTGTTTAAAGTTTAAGGTTATAAAAAAAGTTTAAGGTTAATTCTGTGACAATATAAAGTGACACATAATTAACCTTAATCCTAAAACTTTTTAAACTGAAATCATTTAAAAAACGAAAATTGCTCTTTCGCTCATCATTTCATTCACTTCATTAGCCACTTCCTCGATAATATCTTCGTTAGTGTGGTTCATTAAAACCTTATCAATCAAAGCTACAATAGCGTCCATATCAGCCTCAACTAAACCACGAGTAGTAATTGCTGGCGTTCCAACGCGTATTCCAGAAGTTACGAATGGTGATTTATCGTCAAATGGAACCATGTTTTTATTAACCGTAATTTCAGCTTTAACCAATGCTTTTTCAGCATCTTTACCTGAAATCCCTTTGTTTCTTAAATCTATTAACATCATATGGTTATCAGTCCCGCCAGAGATTATATGGTAGTCTCTTTTTACAAAAGCCGCAGCCATTGCCTTCGCATTTTTTTGTAATTGCAAAGCGTATGTGAAGAATTCATCTGTCAAAGCCTCACCAAAAGCGATTGCTTTTGCGGCGATGATATGCATCAAGGGACCACCTTGGTTTCCCGGAAAAACAGCTAAATCAAGCAGTGATGACATCATTCTGATATCTCCCTTTGGTGTAGTTAACCCAAATGGATTTTCAAAATCTTTTCCCATCATAATCAATCCACCTCTAGGTCCACGCAATGTTTTGTGTGTTGTAGTAGTGACAATATGACAATGCGGTAGTGGATCATTTAATAAGCCCTTGGCGATTAAACCTGAAGGGTGAGAAATATCAGCTAATAAAATCGCCCCTACACTATCTGCAATCACTCTAAAACGCTCAAAATCCATATCACGGGAATAAGCCGAAGCTCCTGCGATAATTAATTTTGGTTGCTCTTTTGTTGCTATTTCTTGAATTTTATCATAATCTAAGCGTCCGGTCTCTTTATCAACACCATAAAACGACGGACTGTAAATACGACCTGAAAAATTTACTGGTGAACCATGAGTCAAATGTCCTCCATGAGACAAATCAAAGCCAAGAATTTTATCTCCCGGTTTCAAACAAGCGTGAAATACTGCAGTATTAGCTTGTGAACCTGAATGCGGCTGCACATTTGCATAAGCAGCTCCAAACAATTCCTTAGCTCTGTCAATGGCAATTTGTTCAACAATATCTACTACTTCGCAACCACCATAATATCTCTTTCCAGGGTATCCCTCTGCATATTTATTGGTTAAAACAGAACCTGCAGCTTCTAACACCTCGTCACTGGCAAAGTTCTCTGAGGCGATAAGTTCTAATCCGTGTACTTGTCTTTCTTGTTCTTCAAGAATAAGGTCAAAAATTTGTTTGTCGCGTTGCATTTCGTCGTTTTTAGTTAATTTGATGCAAAAATACGAAAAAACGTTTGTCAAATTGCTAGATAATGATATATTTGAATTATATTTTTCAACAAAACAATTAACATATTATGCCAATAACAGCCAACGATACAAGCAGAAAATCATGGTTAGAAGTACCAGAAAATAGTGATTTCCCAATTCAAAATATTCCTTTCGGCGTATTCTTAACAAAAGAAAATGTGGTAACTGTAGGAACTAGAATTGGTAAGTCCGCCATTGATTTAGGGGCTTTACAGCAAATGGATTACTTTGAAGGTATTGAATTGACAGACGATATGTTCATGCAAGATACCCTTAATGACTTTATTTCTGACGGACAAAAAACATGGCGATTAGTCAGAAACCGGATTGCAGAAATTTTTGATGAAACCAATTCAAAATTAAGAGATAATATAAAACACCGCGACATTGTTATTTTCGAAATAGGCGATGTCGAAATGCAGTTGCCAGTATTAATAGGTGATTACACTGATTTTTACTCCAGTAAAGAACATGCTACTAACGTAGGAAAGATGTTTAGAGACCCCGAAAACGCACTATTACCAAACTGGCTACACATACCTGTGGGATATCACGGTAGAAGCTCTACCATCGTCCCTTCAGGAATTCCTGTTCACAGACCCATAGGTCAAACATTACCTGCTGGTGAAACCACTCCTGTTTTTGGTCCTTCACGTCTAATTGATTTCGAATTGGAAACTGCTTTTATCACCACCGATGCTAATGTGATGGGTGAAATGATTCCCATCAATGAAGTAGAAGAATATATTTTCGGAATGGTTTTATTAAATGACTGGAGTGCTCGCGATATTCAAAAATGGGAATACGTGCCACTAGGACCGTTCTTGGCGAAAAACTTTGCGTCGTCAATTTCACCTTGGATTGTGACTATGGATGCTTTAGAACCATTCAGAGTTCAAAGCCCTAAACAAGATCCTAGCCCCCTGCCCTATTTAAAACAAAAAGGAAAACATTCCTTTGATATTAATTTGGAGGTTGCCATAAAACCGGAGAATGTCGAACCAACCGTAATAACTAAAACGAACTTTAAATACATGTATTGGACTATGAGCCAACAATTGACGCACCACACTTCAAACGGTTGTCGTGTAAATTCAGGGGATATGATGGGATCAGGAACAATTTCAGGACCAACGCCTGATAGCTACGGCTCAATGTTAGAACTGACATGGGGAGGTAAAAACCCAATAAAATTGAATGACGGAACGGAACGAAAATTTATCAATGACAATGATACTGTTATTATGAAAGGTTTTTGCAAAAATGGACAAGTGAGGATCGGATTTGGAGAAGTTTCTTCAAAACTATTGCCCCCTTTTGTACGAAAGTAATTTTCGCCAAATTATAAATATAAAAGAGTCCCATTCGCCTAGGCGAATGGGACTTTTTTTATTTTAGTAACGTATCACTGAAAAGTACTTTTTACTTGTTTCCTTTTTCGAAATCAGCAACAAACTGAGCCAATCCAATATCAGTTAACGGATGCTTTAACAATCCATAAATAGCGGAAAGAGGTCCAGTCATTACATCAGCACCAATTTTTGCACAGTTTACAATGTGCATAGTGTGACGCACAGAAGCAGCAAGAATTTGAGTTTCATATCCGTAGTTGTCATAAATCAACCTGATTTCTTCGATCAAAGCTAATCCATCTGTAGAAACATCGTCCAAACGACCAATAAATGGAGAAACATAAGTTGCACCAGCTTTAGCAGCTAATAACGCTTGACCTGCAGAGAAAACTAAAGTTACGTTTGTTTTAATTCCTTTGTCAGAGAAATATTTGGCAGCCATAACCCCTTCTTTAGTCATTGGCAATTTAACTACGATTTGATCGTGTAAGTCGGCTAATTCTTCACCTTCTTTGATCATTC
>JBLIKQ010000012.1:0-42004 GCA_047635475.1 Porticoccaceae bacterium | reverse complement strand
AAGAGCATCCGGAAGTAGATGGAATATTTGCCATTACTGACTTAGTTGCGGCGGCTGTTCTCTCCTATTTTAAGGATAATAAAATAAAAGTTCCTGAACAGATAGCGGTAATAGGTTTTAGTAACTGGTTCATCTCACAGGTACTTACCCCAAAATTGAGTACAGTTGATCAGCCAAGTAATTCAATGGGCATAGAGTCCTTTAATTTATTGTTAGAAGAAATAAATTGTCATAAAAAAAGACGCCCTTTCACTCCTAAAACCGTTGTACTAGAAACCAAAACAATTATTAGGGAATCATCAATTAGAATCCTATAAAAAAATTATTCTTACTGTTAACAATCAGTCGGTTCGATAACCTCTATTTTAAAAACTCAATGTTTCGCTTGAGGCCTTGAAATTTTGTTCTTTTTAAAGGGGAGCTTTTAAATACAGCTTTAAAAGTTTCCTCGGTAATTTCATCCCAATCTTTTTTGGACATTGATAGTAAGTCCGGATTCGCATTAAATAAAGGTTCATTATGTGCTTTTGAAAATTTGTTCCATGGACAAACGTCCTGACAGATATCGCAGCCAAACGCCCAATCCTCAAATTTGCCTTTCATTTCTGACGGTAGATTATCTTTAAGTTCTATAGTAAAATAGGAAATGCATTTGCTTCCGTCTACAACATAAGGAGCCACAATGGCTTCTGTGGGACAGGCGTCCAAGCAAGCAGTACAGCTGCCACAATGGTCGCTTGTGGCATTATCGTAATCCAGTTCTAAGTCTATTATCAGTTCAGCAATGAAGTAAAATGAGCCTACTTTCTGCGTAAGCAAATTACTGTTTTTACCAATCCAACCCAAACCACTTTTAGCAGCCCAAGCTTTATCTAAAACTGGAGCAGAATCAACAAAAGCTCGACCTGAAACCTCCCCAATATTTGATTGAATAGAAAAAAGCAGTTCTTTTAGCTTATCCTTTATAACAGAGTGGTAGTCTTGCCCATAGGCATACTTTGAAATTTTATAAGAATCCAGATTCTGAAATTGCTCCGGATAGTAATTTAACAAAAGAGAAACGACAGTTTTAGCGTCATCAACAAGTAAAGTTGGATCCAGTCTCTTATCAAAATTATTCTCCATATAGGACATTAGACCGTGACTGTTGTTCTTTAGCCAATTCTCGAGCCTAGGCGCTTCCTTTTCTAAAAATCCAGCCTTAGCGATGCCACACGATAGAAACCCGAGACGCATCGCCTCGGACTTTATAAATTGTGTGTATTCGGCTTTAGTAATAATATTGTTATTAAAGGTTTGGCAATAATCCTGATCTATTAGTAAAAATAAAACTTATAAGAACGTGGTTAGCTTATTTCAAAACAAAATTTTTACTAATCTCATTTCTCACAAAGTTTGAATAAAATAGCTAAAAAAACCACTAAGACTAAAATAAGCCGCCTTGAACATTTGTTTTAATCCTACCAAGATGCTTATAGGCTTTGTCTGTTACTTCCCTGCCTCTTGGCGTTCTCATTATAAAACCTTCCTGAATTAAGAAAGGTTCATATACCTCTTCGACAGTTTCGCTGCTCTCAGATACGGCCGTTGCCAATGTAGATAATCCTACCGGACCACCCTTGAACTTATCAATAATCGTAGTCAATATTTTATTATCCATTTCATCCAGTCCATGAGCGTCTACATTCAAGGCCTTTAACGCATATCTTGCTATTTCTATGTCGATTGTACCATTCCCTTTTATTTGTGCAAAATCACGTACCCGCCGTAACAATGCATTAGCAATCCTCGGCGTTCCCCTGCTTCTTCCTGCAATTTCAATTGCGGCTTCAATAGAAATAGGCATTTTCAAAATAGATGCACTGCGCTCTACAATTGTTGTCAATAACTCAGCAGTATAATATTGCAGTCTAGAAGAGATCCCAAAACGAGCTCTCATTGGAGCAGTTAGTAGACCTGAACGTGTAGTTGCGCCTATTAAAGTGAATGGATTAAGATTGATCTGCACAGTGCGTGCATTAGGTCCAGATTCAATCATAATATCAATCTTAAAATCCTCCATTGCCGAGTACAAATACTCTTCCACTATTGGGCTTAAACGATGGATTTCATCTATAAACAATACGTCTCTTTCTTCAAGATTAGTTAATAGACCCGCCAAATCACCTGGCTTATCTAGCACTGGACCGGATGTGATCTTGATTCCAACTTGTAACTCATTGGCTAGGATATTGGCCAAAGTAGTTTTACCTAAACCCGGAGGACCATGAAAAAGCGTGTGATCTAAAGCTTCATTCCTTTGGTTGGCAGCTTGAACAAAAACTTTAAGATTTTCTAATATTTGGTCCTGACCCGCAAAATCATCAAATGATAAGGGCCTTAATTTTTTCTCAAGATCTAATTCTTCTGAATTATACCCATTGGCTGTTGGATCTAAATTTTCATTCATGTAGCAAAGATAAGATAAACTTATAAGTAAAAAAAAATGCCTTTCATATTGAAAGGCATTTTGGATACTTTTGAAATCTAGTGATGTAAAACCTCTTCATCGGGCTTCATAGGTACATTTTGCATAACGAAATCCTCCTCATGTCCTGGCTTGCTATAGTCATAAGGCCATCTATGTACTTCAGGAAGTTCACCTGGCCAGTTACCATGTACGTGTTCTACTGGTGTAGTCCATTCAAGGGTATTCGACCTCCAAGGATTCTGTACTGCTTTTTTACCGTAGAAAATACTACTGAAAAAATTGTATAAAAACACTAATTGAAAAACACCTCCAAATAATGCGAACAATGTAATCAAAACATTCACATTTTGTAAATCGTCAAATAAGGGAAAATTTGTGTTTGTATAATAACGCCTTGGTAAGCCTGCTAATCCAATAAAATGCATTGGAAAGAATACTCCGTAAGCACAAACAGCAGTCACCCAAAAGTGAACATATCCTAAATTTTTATTTAGCATTCTACCAAACAGCTTGGGAAACCAATGATAAATACCGGCAAACATTCCGTAAAGAGCAGAAATACCCATTACTAAGTGAAAATGCGCTACAACAAAATAAGTGTCATGAACATTTATATCTAACGTGCTGTCTCCTAAAATAACACCGGTTAGACCACCAGTAATAAAGGTTGAAACTAATCCGATAGCAAACAACATTGCAGGATTCAATTGTAGATTCCCTTTCCAGAGTGTAGTAATAAAATTGAAAGCTTTTACAGCAGACGGAATTGCAATCAACAACGTAGTAAAAGTAAATACTGAACCTAAAAATGGATTCATTCCTGAAACGAACATATGATGACCCCAAACTATCGTTGATAAGAAACCAATAGCAATAATGGACATGATCATTGCTCTGTAACCAAAAATCGGTTTACGAGCGTTTGTAGCTAAAACTTCAGAGGTAATTCCTAATGCTGGAAGTAATACGATATAAACTTCTGGATGACCTAAAAACCAAAACAAATGTTCAAACAATACTGGAGAACCACCTTGATAATGTAAAACTTCACCTGCCAAATAAATATCTGATAAGAAAAAAGAAGTGCCAAAGCTTCTGTCAAAAATCAGTAAAAGAGCGGCTGATAAAAGAACGGGGAAGGAAACAACACCAATTATAGCAGTTACGAAAAAAGCCCAAACCGTAAGTGGCATTCTTGTCATTGACATTCCTTTAGTTCTCAAATTGATAACAGTAACAATATAATTCAACGACCCCATCAATGAGGAAGATATAAATATAGCCATAGATATCAACCATAAAGTCATTCCCATACCGGAACCACCAATCGCTTTAGGCAAAGCACTCAAGGGAGGATATATGGTCCAACCTGAATTCGCAGGTCCCGCTTCAGCGAACAAGGACGCAATCATTATTACACTTGACAAAAAGAACAACCAATAGGATAACATATTCATAAAACCAGAAGCCATATCTCTTGCACCTATTTGCAGTGGTATCAGTAAATTACTAAATGTACCACTTAAAGCGGCCGTTAACACGAAAAAAACCATAATTGTTCCGTGTATTGTAACCAAGGATAAATAGATATCATTCGCCATTACACCATTAGGAGCCCATTTATCACCCAATAAAACATTAAATATTTTAAAAGACTGCTCAGGCCATGCCAATTGCATTCTAAAAAGCATAGACATCCCTACACCAATAACTCCCATTATAATACCCGTAATTAGATATTGTTTTGCAATCATCTTATGGTCAAGACTAAAGATATATTTAGTAATGAAAGTATCTTTATGATGATGTTCTTGTTCGTGTCCGTTATCCTGAACTTCTGCTGACATATATGTTTACTTTAAATTTTCTTAATAATTAATTCAACGCCATTTTCGAAACAGCCGTAGTATCTTTTGATTTCAAAGAATCCGTACTAGTTTTATCATCTGCTGCATCAGGAGCATTTGCTTCATTCACTTGCTGCGCTAGCTTCACTTGCTCTGAACACCATTTTTTATAATCTTCAGGAGTGTCTACTATAATTTTCATTTGCATATTATAATGAGAAGCACCACATATTTTATTACAAAGAAGTAAATAATCAAATGCATAAGGATCAAGTCCAGCTTCTCCTTTTGCGACTAAATCAAAGCTTTTCTTTGATCGTATCGAATTGATATTGGCCACTTTCTCGATCATGTAAGGCAACTGCCTGTACTCAGCTGTAGTATAAATCGGCTCAAAAGCAAATTCCGTTACCATCCCCGGCACACAATTCATTTGTGCTCTAAAATATGGCATATAGGCGGAGTGCAAAACATCTTGAGACCTCATTTTGAAATGAATCTTTTTCCCTTTTGGAATATGCAACTCCTTAACAACGATGTCATCTTGTGCATAAGGATCAGCCATATCAACACCAACCGTATTAATTCCCTGAATGTACCTCACATTAGCTTTTCCAAGCACATTGTCATCACCAGCAACTCTAGCAGTCCAATAAAACTGCTGCGCATAAAGCTCAACGACAATTGTATCCTCCTCATCATCGATAAACATAATGTCTGTCCACGCATACAGACCGTACAGGATCAAACCCGCCAATATAACAGCCGGAATAAAACTCCAAATTGCCTCTAGTTTATTACTATCCGTAAAGTATAGTGCCTTTTGACCTTTTTTACCCCTATATTTAAACGTAAAATAGTACAATAAAAGCTGCGTAAATGCCTGAACTATAAAAATAAGTATCCAAGTAACATTCATTAAATTATCAACCTGCGCGCCATGAGCTGAAGCTGGCGTATGGAGAACTAAAGGACCCCATGTATATAACCCATATATTGTAATTATATAAATAAAGGCTAAAAAGCCAAACATTAAATATCCTTGTACATTATTATCTTTATCGGAAGCAACTTGAGAGTTGTCCATACCAGCTCCTACCTGTGTAAGATCAAATATTTTAGTCAATTGCCATAAAGCAACAGCTAATAAAAATAAAACTATAATTACCAACAAACTTGTCATCTGTTTATTTCTTTAAATATTAATAATGGAAATGTTTACTCTCTTCTATAAAAGGATTTCTTTTCGGCAACAAAGGTACTTTAGATAAAGCTGTGAAAACAACATAAATAAATAATCCTAAAAAGAAAAAAACTGATGCAATTTCTGAAACCCCAATAAACCACCTATCTCCTACAGTTCCTGGCATAATCATATTGAAGAAATCAATATAATGTCCAGCTAATATTACTGTACCTGCCATAACGACTATCCAAGAGATTCTCTTAAAATCAGAATTGATTAATATTAATATTGGAAAAAGGAAATTCATAACGACAGCGCCAAAAAATGGTAAATTATACAATTCAATTCTTGTTATAAAATACGTAATCTCTTCTGGAATATTTGCATACCAGATTAACATAAACTGAGAGAACCATAGGTAAGTCCAGAAAACACTAAATCCGAACATGAATTTAGCTAAATCATGAATATGACTGGTATTAACGTGTTCAAGGTAGCCCTTTGACTTCAAGTACAATGTAACCATGCATATAGTGGTAATACCACTTACAAAGAAACTTGCAAGTACATACCAACCAAACAAAGTACTAAACCAGTGTGGATCAATCGACAGAATCCAATCCCAAGACATAATAGACTCAGACACTATAAAGAAGACCAAAAACAAAGCTGAAATGTTGAAATTCTTTTTATAGAAACTGTCATCTTTAGATTCATCTTGAGCCAAGCAGTTCTTTGCAGAGTAGTATCTGTATAAATTCCATCCAATTAAAAATATCCCAGCTCTTACAATCCAAAAGGGAAAATTCAGGTAGCCTGTTTTACCAGCGATTAGTTTGTCGTGCGCCACAACTTCAGGATCCAACCAGATAAACAAATGGTTAAAATGTAAT
The DNA here is from genome assembly GCA_047635475.1 of Porticoccaceae bacterium. Classification (GTDB taxonomy): domain Bacteria; phylum Bacteroidota; class Bacteroidia; order Flavobacteriales; family Flavobacteriaceae; genus Flavobacterium. The sequence continues at coordinate 35,608 of JBLIKQ010000012.1, read as the reverse complement.
CCACAAAGCACTAAAATAATAAAAAATATGATAGAACCATAAGGTAAATAAGCTGTAATTCCTTGCATTACTCTAAACAATACCGGAGACCAACCTGCTGATGCAACCTGTTGAATCGCATAGAATACAAGAGCTCCCAGTGTTACAAGTAGAAAGAAAATACAAGCAACATATAGAGCTGCCCATGGCTTATTTTGTAGTTGATGTAGCACATGAGTTAGATGCTTATTGTGTTCCGACACCTCTTTTGCTTCATTCTGACTTTCTACTGCGACATGCCCTTCGACAGCAGCTTCAGCAACCTCATGTTCAACCTCACCGTGTTCTCCATGGTTTTCAGAAGCGAGTATATTTTCAACTTCATGAATATCTTTTGGTGCAGTCCAAAAACCATAACCTATACCTAATAGACCTAAAGCCATTAGGATAATAGAGAAAGTTTTTAATTTACTTGAAAATGTGTACATAATTTTTAACGATCAATTTGTTGGACAATTATAATTGGCTTTTAAGTTTCATCACATAGTCAGCGACTAACCAACGCTCATGAGCATCAATTTGATTAGCATGCGACCCCATCGAATTTATACCATAAGTCACTATGTGAAAAATATTTCCTTCGGTTATTGCTCTGTCTTTGTAACTAGGAACACCTAAGTACTTTTCCCTTTGAACTAATACACCTTTACCGTTTCCAGCTGAACCATGACAACTAATGCAATAAATTTCATAAAGCTCTTTTCCTTTACCCGAATTTCTATCCAAGGAATCTAAAGGCGACTTAAGATTTGCTTTAGCTAAATCATAGCCTTCTGTAGTATTTTCATACTCATAAACTTCAAAGCCTCTTTTTATAGTTCCGGAGGCAGGCAGCTGCCCTTCTTTACCATTTTTAAAAGCGTCAGACTCAGAATACGTTTCATAGCCTATTGCCTTGTACATGTTAGGAAAGTACTGATAATTCGGTGCTAAATTATTTTGACACGATGCTACTAAAATAGTCATCCCAAATAATAGTGTTATTTTATATACCCTTTTCATATCTAAATTAATGCTTTTCTATTACTTTAACTTCTACAGCTCCCGTAGTATTTAAAAAAGAAACTAATTCTTCTTCATTATCGTTAACTGACACTTCCATAAGGAAGTGATCATCTGTTGTTCTAACATCAGGATTCTCAGCTTGCTTGAAAGGCCACAATTTACTTCTCATGTAAAAAGTAACTACCATCAAATGCGCCGCAAAAAACACAGTCAATTCAAACATAATTGGCACAAAAGCGGGCATGTTTTCAATATAACTAAAACTCGGTTTACCACCAATATCCTGTGGCCAATCCTGAATCATGATGAAATTCATCATCCAAGTAGCTACTGATATACCGACACATCCGTATAAAAATGCACAAATCGCTAGTCTAGTGGGCGCAAGACCCAGCGCCTTATCCAAACCGTGTACTGGGAATGGACAAAAAACTTCTTCAATATGATGATGAGCTGCTCTGGTTTTTTTAACCGCATCCATCAATATATCATCGTCATTATAAATGGCGTAAATTACTTTATTACTCATGATGTAAATCTTTATTAGCTGCTCTTTCTCTAATGTAATTCTCCCCAGTTGCTTTTAAAATTGTTTTTACCTCTGCTTGCGCTATCACCGGGAAAGTTCTAGCGTACAATAAAAACAAAACAAAGAAGAATCCTATTGTCCCTATGAAAATTCCAATATCTACAAATGTTGGCGAAAACATTGTCCATGAAGATGGCAAGTAATCTCTATGTAGAGAAGTTACAATAATTACGAACCTCTCAAACCACATACCAATATTTACAACGATGGACATGATAAAAGAAAACATAATACTTGTTCTTAATTTCTTAAACCACATAAACTGCGGTGAAAATACATTACAAGTCATCATTGACCAGTACGCCCACCAGTAAGGTCCAGTAGCCCTATTTAAGAAAGCGTATTGTTCATATTCAACTCCTGAATACCAAGCCATAAAAAGCTCGGTAATATAAGCAACCCCAACAATAGAACCTGTAATCATGATTACAATATTCATCAATTCGATATGCTGGATCGTAATGTAGGCCTCTAAGTTCGATACTTTCCTCATGATAATAAGCAATGTATTCACCATCGCGAAACCTGAGAAAACTGCACCTGCAACAAAATATGGAGGGAAAATGGTAGTATGCCATCCAGGTATTACAGATGTAGCAAAATCCATAGATACAATGGTATGCACAGAAAGTACAAGTGGAGTCGCTAATCCGGCAAGTACAAGAGATACTTCTTCAAAACGTTGCCAGTCCTTCGCTCTACCGCTCCATCCAAAACTTAATATGGAATAGACTCTTTTGTTAAAAGGAGTTATCGCTCTGTCCCTAAGCATAGCAAAATCGGGTAGCAAGCCTGTCCACCAGAACACTAATGATACTGACAAGTATGTAGAAATTGCAAATACATCCCAAAGTAGAGGTGAGTTAAAATTCACCCATAAAGATCCAAACTGATTTGGTATAGGAAGTACCCAGTAAGCTAACCATGGTCGACCCATGTGAATAATTGGGAATAAACCTGCTTGTATAACTGAGAATATGGTCATTGCCTCTGCAGAACGATTAATCGCCATTCTCCATCGTTGACGGAATAATAACAATACTGCCGAAATCAAAGTACCTGCATGACCAATACCAACCCACCAAACGAAGTTTGTGATATCCCATGCCCAGCCAACTGTTTTATTTAATCCCCATGTTCCAATTCCTGTAGATACAGTGTATACAATACAACTTACTCCCCATAGGAAAGCAGCTAGTGCGATTGAAAATACAATCCACCAATGCTTGTTTGCTTTACCTTCTACAGGCGCAGCTACATCTACTGTTACGTCGTGATATGTTTTATCACCTATAACTAAAGGTTTTCTAATGGGTGCTTCGTAGTGAGACGACATAATCCTTTATCTTGTTTCTTATTAATAATTTTTTGTACTAGGTATTTCTAACTTTAACGTGATAAATCACATTTGGTTTTGTTCCAACATGTTCCAAAAGATGATACATTCTTTCATCATCAGCTAATTTGGTTATTTCAGAATCTTTATCATTCACATCTCCAAATTTCATTGCCCCGTTAGAACAAGCGTTTGAACATGCCGTTTGAAATTCTCCATCAACAACCACTCTTCCTTCTCTTTTTGCATTTAGAATCGTCGCTTGTGTCATTTGAATACACATCGAACATTTTTCCATAACTCCACGGGAACGAACATTAACATCTGGATTTATAACCATACGTCCTAAGTCATCATTCATATGATAATCAAATTCACTGTTTTCGTTATACAAAAACCAATTAAAACGACGTACCTTATAAGGACAGTTGTTTGCACAATAACGAGTACCTACACATCTATTATAAGCCATGTGGTTTTGACCTTGACGGCTATGGGAAGTCGCTGCAACCGGACAAACAGTCTCACATGGTGCGTGATTACAATGCTGACACATCACAGGCTGAAAAGAAACTTGCGGATTATCACCTGCTTTTTCCATTTCATTAAATGTAGACAACGAGTCAGATAAACCAGCTATATTTTCTTTTCTTTCGTTATCCCCTTCAAACGTATCTTCGGAAGAGTAATATCTATCGATACGCAACCAGTGCATATCACGACTTCTTCTGATTTCCGCTTTACCTACTACAGGAACATTATTTTCAGCATGACACGCAATAACACAAGCGCCACAACCGGTACAAGCATTTAAATCGATAGATAGATTAAAGTGATGTCCTATTGAACGATCAAATGAATCCCATAAATCTACAGAAGTTGCTTTTACTTCTTCATGGTTCAAAGACACCATTGGAACTTCATTCCAAAATTCAGCATCTTTAGTATTGAATATTTCCAAAGTAGTTTCTTTGATAATATCCCCTCTACCCATCAATGTTTTTTGACCTTGAACACAAGCGAACTCATGCTCTCCGTCAGCCTTAACGAATGTTACAGATTGCACATTATTAAAACCTCTATATAAAGCATAAGCGTTTAAGCCTACCTGCATTTCTTCTTTTAAAGCTGCTTTACGACCGTAACCTAAAGCTAATCCGATCGTCCCAACAGCTTGACCCGGTTGAACAATAACTGGGACATTCTCTAATTTAACACCGTCAGCAGTAGTAATAGTAGCATAGCTTCCATTCAAACCACCATTAGCAACGATTTCATTAGACATACCTAATTGCTTAGCATCTGCATTAGAAACAGTAACGTAGTTATCCCAAGACACTCTAGTAATCGGATCTGGAAACTCTTGCAACCAAGGGTTGTTAGCTTGTTGTCCGTCACCCATTCCAGTTTTGGTATACAGAACTAGTTCAAAACCAGCAGCAGATTTTGATTTTGCTAAGGCATTCGCAGCAGCATTATAATCAGCCGAAGCAGCAGATAGAGATTGAGAAACTCCTACACTGACACCATCATGAACTATTTTATTCCAGGTCGCACCAGTAATAAACGCTGACGAACTTGCTTTTAAATAATCATAATACTCACCAGACATTCCATTCAAAGACATTAACACATCTTGAAGTTGTTTTGTGTCGAATAAAGGACGAATTGTTGGCTGTGTTAAACTGTAGCTGCCTTTCGTAAGACTTAAGTCACCCCAAGCTTCTAAATAATGAGGAACTGGAGCAGCAATCGTACTAACTAAAGCAGTTTCATGTTCCTTCAACGTTAATGAAACAGAAGTTTTAACTTTTTTAAGTCCATCAACAAACGTTGCTGAATCTGCTAAAGTATAAACCGGATTAACACCACTCATTATCAAAGTATGCACGCTTCCAGCATTCATATCTTGAATTAACTGAGCGACTTTTTCGTTTGAACCTTTTCTTATTTGTCTTGACCCAGAAGTAGTAAAAGATTCACTAGCTAAAACCTGGTTGATCGCCAAAACTAATAATTGAGCATTTTTATCTTGAATACCAGATACTAAAAGTCCCTTAGATCCGGATGCTTTTAATTGTTGCGCGGCTTTTGTTACTTCAGATTTAAATTTAGCATCTAAATTTACAGAAGCAGATGAACCACTTACAATGTTATATATGTGTACTAAAGCTTGTTTTTGATCTGCAGTTGACATAGCCAAACGCTTATCAGCAGCAGCACCAGATAAAGTCATGTTCGCTTCCAATTGGATGTGACGTGACATTTTTCCATTTTTAGGAACTCTACCTTGAGTATAACCTGAATCGTACCCGCCACCTTGCCAATCTCCAAGAAAATCAGCACCGACAGAAATAATAAGAGAAGCTTTAGAAAAATCATAGTCTACCAAGGCTCTCTCACCGTATACAGCCTCAAACGCATCTAATGCTTCAGATGAAGAAACCGCATCATAAACCACATGCTTCGCAGTTGGATTTAAGGCAATAAACTCAGCTATTAACTTTTCAGCAGAGGGACTGGCCAGCGTGTTGGTCAATAACACAACTTGACCTCCATTAGCTTTAGCATTTACAAGACTTGATTTGATTGTCGCATCTACGGCAGACCATGTTGAAGTTTTACCTTCAGCTTTAGGCTGTTTCAAGCGCATATTATCGTACAATGATAATATGGACGCGTGAATTCTCGCATTAGCAGTAAATTTCGCTCCTGCAATATTATTGTTATCTATTTTGATAGGACGCCCTTCACGTGTTTTAACAAGTAAGTTTGCGAAATCAAAACCGTCAAATACTGAAGTAGCATAATAATCTGCTACTCCTGGGATGATTTGTTCTGGTTGCACAACGTAAGGTATAGACCTGTTCACAGGACCTTCGCACGCGGCAAGCGTAGCCGCTGCTGTACTAAATCCCACGTACTTTAAAAAATCACGACGTGATGTTGAAGAAGTTGACAGCGCGTCATTATTTCCTAAAAACTCTTCAGTAGGAATTGCTTCAACAAATTCGTTATTTCTAAGCGCCTCAACAACAGAACCGTTTTCAAGTTCTTCAACACTTTTCCAGTATTTTTTGTTTGATGACATTGTATATAAATATTAAAATCTTAATGATTTGATTAATAGTGGCATTTTCCGCATTCCAAACCACCCATTTGAGCGGCAGTCAACTTGTCTACACCGTATTTTTTAGAGAGCTCATCATGAATTTTTGTATAATATTCATTCCCTTTCATTTTAACTTCAGTTTTTCTGTGACAATTAATACACCAACCCATTGTTAACGGTGCGAATTGTTTCTGAATTTCGTAAGTCTCAACAGGACCATGACAAGTCTGACATTCTATTCCCGCAACAGTAACGTGCTGAGAATGATTAAAATATACAAAATCAGGCAGATTATGAATACGAACCCACTTTACAGGTTCTGTTTTTCCAGTGTAAGACTGTGTAGCTTGATCCCAACCTACAGCAGTATATAATTTTTGAATTTGCTCATCATAAAAGGCTTTGCTGTATTCAGGAGTAGCAGTTGATTCAGCTACTTCCGCGATATTCTTATGGCAATTCATACAAACATTTAACGAAGGAATCCCAGCATGTTTACTTACCCTAGCTGAAGAGTGACAATACTTACAATTAATCTCATTATCGCCCGCATGAATTCTATGAGAATAATGGATTGGTTGAATAGGCTCATAGTTTTGATCTACGCCGATTTGCATTAGAAAGCCATAGACGAAATAAGCACCAGCCAGCAACAAAAATATTGAAGTTACAAGAATCAAAAATTGATTTCTAGCAAACGCTTTCCAGATTGGTATCGTAGGATCCTTTGGGGCAACTTCTATTCCATTAACTTTAGCCACTTTTCTCAAAACATTATTCACCAGGAATAACATTATTACCAATACTGTCATAACAAGAGCAAGAGCGCCTAAAATTATATTATCCGAAACACCCCCTTTTTGAGTAGCGCCTGCAACGGCCGTGCCAGCTACAGGAGCAGGAGCTTCCGCCTTTGGTTCTGAGGTGTATGCAATAATATCATCAATATCTGTTTCTGAAAGCGCAGGAAACGCAGTCATAACAGCTTTATTGTTTTCTTCATAGACCTTCACTGCTGCAGCATCTCCAGACTTTATTAAAGCAGAACTATTGTGAATCCACTTATAAAGCCAAGGCATATCGTGTTTTGCAGCGATACCTCTTAACATAGGTCCTGTCGCTTTAGCATCTAGCTTGTGACAAGCAGCACAATTTGAGTTAAAAAGTTCTTTACCCTTGACTGGGTCACCACCTTGCGTGGCTACTGGAACCTCAACTGCTGCTGCTGCCGGAGTAGCAACTTGCGCAATTGAAGTTAAGGAAAAAGTCAGCATTAAAGCCAAACTGAAAAACATTTTCCTTGAGGTCGAATTATGGTTACCCACCTTTTTCATAACTTATAATGATTATCTACTAAAAATTGGCACAATTTTTTCTACGAACACTCGTAGAAAAACTGCTCCGTTATTTTAAACTTCGACAAAAATACGACTTAAGAGCTATTCACAAAAACCTAAAATAGCCTTAATTTCAATTTATATTTGTTCTAAATAGCAATTATGTTTTACATTCATTCATTAAGTACTATTTTTGCCTAAAAACCATTACGTTATGAGAATTTCACCAATACGGACAGCCCTTTTCTACTCATTTGCATTGTGTATTATAAGCGGTAATTCTAATGCGCAGAATCAAAAAGTCACTATTACCCAAGATCCAAAGTTTGAACAAATACTAAATGAAAAGAGAAAAATAAACTCCTCAATAGCTGTAAATGAAAGATATAAAATTCTAGTTTTCAGTGGAGACGCTGAAAAAGCCAAAAAGGCACTATTTGACTGCAAAAAACTTTTCAAAAGTCTTGAAGGAACGATTGTTTTTAACACCCCGAATTATAAAGTTTGGATTGGAAATTTCAAAAATCGCATCGAAGCAGAACGCAATCTGATTGCTATAAAAAAGGAATATGAAAATGCTCTTTTAATAAAGCCACAGAAATAATTTGACAGGCATTACTCTGTTAAAATAATTACAGCAAAAAAGCCACTCCATAATGCATTGGCTTTTGTTATTGACTTACTTTGTGGACACTTAGCGCAGGCAAGGCTATCGTCGTTACGATTATTTCCGCTCGGACGAGCTGGAGGAGCAACTAGCACTCACTTGCTTTTTTTTATGATTAAATAATATCAATGTTTCTAACAAAAAAAAATGTAATTGTAGCAATAATTATTTCGAAGATAAGATAAACAAGCCTGTAATACTTAGAATATATATAACTAACGGATGGATTAACACGGGGCTCTTTTTTAAAATCTATTAATATCTGAATTAAAAATATAACTACAATAGTGTTATATATATATCATTTTTTTTTAATATTTTTTCTTTTTAGATTCATCTATAGTTCTGTCAAAAAGGTTAAAGACATTATCATTTACCACTTGTTCAGTTAGACCAAACACAGTTGAACCCTCTCTTTTTTTGTGAAGCTGCATGAATTGCTACTTTTATAATAGATTTGCCTGTAGAAAATTATCCTTCAAACGCATCATTAAGGCTTTCTAATTTAGTACCAGTTACCGGAATACCAACTTCACCTTCTGCCATTAGTGCACCTAAAGGAGCTTCAATATCTTTAAGACTTCTTGGAAGCGCAAATAGAATCACCTGCATCCTGTAATACTTCTAGCCCATATAGACCGCAAGCAGCTGCTAATGCCTTATTTTAAGAAATATAAGTACCGTTTTAAGTAGCGGTGCTTGCGTCCTCTACATCTATTTTTTTACCAAAATTGATAACATAATTTCCGTCAGCAACAAATTCTACCATTGTACTATAATCACGCGTACGCGCGGTCACAGAAACAAAAACTTCTTTTATATTCCCATAATCTATAGCTTCTACTTGCTCTTTAGTTTTAACATCACATTATAAGTTATGTGTTGCTAAGAATTTCGCCTCGCCTAATCTACCCAATAGCTTAGATTTGCAATCCGTGACCACAAAGTCTAGCTTTCTACTTACTAAAAATAAATCTAATAATAAAATATCTAACTCATTGTTTACATAAAGTAAAAGTTCTAATAATGATTGAACATTAGCCCCGATAGAAGTGAAAATCCTTATTGTTTTTCTTTCAGAACAATAAGATTGCAACGAATAGTGGGAAACAGCTCCTGCAAAGACTTAAAAAAAACCAACCAATACTCATAGACTGAAAACAAAAAAATCCCGACGTATCGGGATTTTTAAATAAATATATTGAAAATTCTATTTCAATTTCTTTTTAATCGCTACCTCATGGTATGCTTCAATAACATCTCTTTCTTCGATATCATTGTATCCTTTAATTTGGATACCACAATCATAGCCTTTGGCCACTTCTTTCACATCATCTTTGAAACGCTTCAGTGCGATAAGCTCACCTGCATGAACTACAACTCCTTCACGGATAATTCTGATTCTTGAATTTCTTGAGATCTTACCGTCCATAACCATACAACCTGCTATTGATCCTACTTTAGAGATTTTGAATATCTCTCTAATTTCAGCAGTACCGAGGATTTCTTCTTTCATCTCAGGAGCTAGCATTCCTTCCATTGCATCTTTCAAGTCATCGATAGCTGCATAGATAATAGAATAATAACGGATATCAATTTCTTCTTTGTCTGCTAACTGTCTTGCATTTCCTGCAGGACGAACATTAAATCCGATAATGATTGCATCTGAAGCAGAAGCTAACATAACGTCAGTTTCAGTAATTGCTCCAACACCTTTATGTATGATATTAATTTGAATCTCTTCAGTAGACAATTTAGAGAACGAATCAGATAATGCTTCAACAGAACCATCAACATCTCCCTTAAGGATCACGTTTAATTCTTTAAATTGACCTAAAGCAATACGACGTCCAATTTCATCTAAAGTAATATGACGTTGTGTACGAACTGATTGTTCACGCATTAATTGAGAACGTTTTGATGCAATTTGTTTCGCTTCTTTTTCGTCTTCAAAAATATTGAACTTATCACCAGCAGTTGCTGCACCGTCTAAACCTAACACAGAAACCGGAGTTGAAGGACCTGCTACAGTCACAATATTTCCTCTTTCATCATGCATCGCTTTAATCTTACCATGATGTTTTCCTGCCAACATATAATCACCTACTTTTAACGTACCGTGCTGAACTAATATTGTAGAAACATAACCTTTCCCTTTATCTAAGAAAGCTTCAACTACAGTTCCTTGCGCCGCTTTGTTTGGGTTAGCTTTTAAGTCTAACACTTCCGCTTCCAATAGGACTTTTTCTAATAATTCTTTTACACCAGTTCCCACTTTTGCAGAGATATCATGAGATTGGTATTTTCCTCCCCAATCTTCAACAAGTAAATTCATACCTGCTAATTTCTCTTTTATTTTCTCAGGATTGGCATTTGGCTTATCCACTTTATTAATAGCAAATATAATTGGAACCCCTGCTGCTTGAGCATGGCTTATTGCTTCTTTTGTTTGTGGCATGATATCATCATCCGCTGCAATCACAATAATCGCAATATCCGTAACTTGAGCTCCACGTGCACGCATTGCGGTAAAAGCTTCGTGCCCTGGTGTATCTAGGAATGCAATTTTTTGACCGTCATCTAAAGTTACGCCATAAGCACCAATATGCTGTGTAATTCCTCCAGACTCGCCAGCGATAACATTTTCTTTACGAACATAATCCAGCAAAGATGTTTTACCGTGATCGACGTGACCCATTACAGTTACTATAGGAGCTCTGAAAACTAAATCTTCTTCTCTATCTGCTATAACTTCGACATTGTCTTCAATATCAACAGTAATAAACTCGACTTCATAACCAAACTCGTCGGCTACGATAGTCAATGTTTCCGCATCAAGACGCTGATTCATGGTAACCATGATTCCAAGAGACATACATGTTCCAATAACTTTAGTAATTGGTACATCCATCATGATCGCAATTTCACTAACAGTAACAAATTCAGTAACCTTAATCGTTTTACTTCCTTCGTCTATTGCTCTTTGCTCATCATCAGATTTCTGACGGTGTGTATCTCTTTTGTCCCTTCTGTATTTAGCAGCTTTAGATTTACCCCCTTTTTTACCTTGAAGTTTCTCAAGAGTTTCACGAATTTGATTTTTAACTTCCTCTTCCGTCGGCTCTACTTTCGCAACAATTGCGGGTCTGTTTCCTTTTACGAACCCAGGTCTAGAACTTCTATTAGCGTTATAACCACCCCCACCAACATTTGGTGTAATTTTATTAGGATTTGGCGCACCAGGAACTCCAGGAGGTCTAGGCGTACCAGGTTTTGGCACAATTCTTTTACGCTTATTTTTATTGGCGTTACTCGCTGCAGTGCCGGCTGCTCCCGGTTTGTTAGGAGTAATTTTAGGCTCTTCTTTTTTCTTTTTCGGTTTGTTAAACTGCGACAAATCAATAGTCTGTCCGGTTAACTTAGTACCAGATAACTTTTGATATTGAGTCGTTAGCGCTTCCTCAGCAGGAGTTTCCGCTGTTTTAGGGGCAGCTTTAGCATCTGGAGCAGCAACCTTGGTCACTTGCTCAACAACTTTTTTAACAACCTCTGGTTTCTCTAGCTTTTTTGGAGCTTTGATTCCGGCAACAACTTTTGTCTCTTTTTTGTCTGAATCGACTTTATCTTGCACAGGCGCTTTATTTACTGGCTTTTCTGCTACAACTTCAGCTTTAGCAGCTTCAGCATTAGGAGCTTCTGATTTTTCCACCGGCGTCCTAGTGGCATGAGCTGCAGGAGCTTTTTTAGCACCAAGATCTATTTTACCAACCTGAACAGGACCAGCTATAACTGCTCTCGCTTTTATAACTTCCTGTTGTTGCTTGTGGATTTCTTCGTCCTGTTTACGCTTGTCTTCAATTTCCTTTTCTCTCTCAACACGCAAAGCTTCTTTCTCTTTCCTCTTCTCTTCGCCTACCTCTTTTGAAGCCTCTTTTTTGCCTCTGTCACCTGCAAACTGACCGCACAATACATTGTATACATCATCAGAAATTTTTGTGTTTGGGTTAGCTTCAATAGCAATCCCCTTATCTTTTAGATAATCCACAGCTCTTTCCAAAGAAATATTCAATTCCCTTAAAACTTTGTTTATTCTAATAATTCTCTCTTCAGACATAAAACCTTTTTATTATTACCTTTTTTGTTGTGTTGTTAGAAGCATAGACTTAACTGTCAAATTCTTCTTTCAATATGCGCATTACATCTAGGATCGTTTCCTCCTCTAGATCAGTTCTTCTTACTAAATCTTCAACATCTTGTTTTAAAATACTTTTTGCGGTATCTAATCCAATTTTTGCAAATTCTTCAATAACCCAGTCTTCGATTTCATCTGAAAACTCAGTTAATTCAACATCATCATCATCGGCAGTTGCTCCAGCAACATCTCCTTCTCTAATGACGTCTAACTCATAACCCGTAAGCAGTCCTGCCAATTTAATATTATGACCTCCTCTACCAATCGCTTTCGAAACTTCTTCTAGTTTCAAAAACACTTCAGCTCTTTTGGTCTCTTCATTAATTTTGATGGAAGATATTTTTGCAGGGCTCAATGCTCTTGTTATATATAATTGTATATTATCTGTGTAATTAATAACATCAATATTTTCGTTTCCTAATTCTCGCACGATTCCGTGAATACGAGACCCCTTCATTCCGACACAGGCCCCAACAGGATCGATTCTGTCATCATAAGAGTCTACGGCTACTTTCGCTTTTTCACCTGGTATTCTTACAACATTTTTAACCAATATCAATCCATCAAACACTTCCGGAATTTCTTGTTCAAATAATTTTTCCAAAAATATCTCAGAAGTTCTGGACATGATAATTTGTGGTTTATTACCTTTAAGTTCAACACTTTCTATAATCCCACGGATATTATCTCCTTTACGGAAAAAATCAGATGGTATTTGTTTTTCTTTTGGCAAAATGATTTCGTTACCTTCATCATCCACTAAAATAACCACTCTAGGTCTCACATGATGTACTTCAGCAGTATAAATTTCGCCTATTAAATCTTTAAATTGCTTATAAAGATTTGTATTGTCGTGTTCGTGAATTTTCGAAATTAAATTTTGGCGCAAAGCTAGGATAGCTCTTCTCCCCAAATCAATCAACTTTACTTCTTCAGAAACATCTTCGCCAATTTCAAAATCAGGCTCAATTTTTCTAGCTTCTGTTAAGGTAATCTCCTCGTTTTCAAAATCTAGATCTTCATCAGCAACGATTATTCTTCTTCTCCAAATTTCCATATCTCCTTTGTCAGGATTTATGATGATATCGAAATTATCGTCTGAACCGTATTTTTTTTTCAATGCATTTCTAAATACATCTTCCAAAATTGCCATGAGCGTTACACGATCAATGAGTTTATCATCTTTAAACTCTGAGAATGAATCGATTAATGCTAAGTTTTCCATGCGAATTCTTTAATTAAAATGTTACTGTAACAATTGCTTCTTTTATATCTCCATAAGGCACTTCGAGGGTCTTTTGTACCGTCTCTTTACCTTTTCCTATTTTTTTAGGTTCTCTCGCTTTCCATGACAAAATTACAAAATCATCATTAGCTTCCACTAATTCTGCCTCTATATTTTCTGTTTCAGTTTTCACTATCAATGTTCTACCTACGTTTTTCTTGTATTGTCTGATGTTTTTTAATGGCGATGAAACCCCCGCTGAGGCTACTTCCAAAGAAAAATCTTGCTCTTCTCTGTCTAAATTATTTTCAATTACACGACTGACATCAATACAATCTTGTAAAACCACTCCATTGTCATCATCTAAAGTTATAATAACTTTAAAAGCATCCGTGATAGTCACATCTATCAAAAAAAGCGATGGCTTTTCTGAGAGAGCTTCTGTCAACAATAAATTTACTTTTTCTTTAAATGCCATATTTTTATAAAAAGAGGGGACATTTAGTCCCCTCATTACTTAGTTTTTAATAAATAACCGTGCAAATATAGTGTTTTTTTACAAATTGAAATAATAGATTGCTGTTAAAATCTATGTTATCTTTATTAAAGCATTAAAATAAAGGTTTTCACATAATTAAACTCTTCAAATTATGAAACGAATTCTAGTTCCAACCGATTTTTCAGCACATGCAGCTAACGCATTAAAAGTCGCCGCCCAAATAGCTAAAAAAACTAAAAGCGAAATATTTTTAATACATATGTTGGAAATACCAAACCAAATTAACGACGCTATAACGGGAGCAGCAAGCATACCCGAGGTGATGCTATTCATAAAAAAAACAAACGAAACCCTTCAAAAAACCAAAGAACAAGATTTTATAAACGGAATAAAAGTAACTGAATCAGTGAACTTTGAAAGAGCTTTTGAAGGAATACTGTCCTTTAGCAAAAACAACAAAATAGATTTAATTGTTATGGGGTCACAAGGCGTTTCTGGTATCGCAGAAGTGCTTATTGGTTCAAATACTGAAAAAATAGTGCGTTTATCTAATGTCCCAGTACTAGTTATTAAAAAGAACACCACTGAATTTACGCCTGCTAATTTTGTTTTCGCTTCAGATTTTTCAAAAGAAATAAAAAAACCTTTTAAAAAAATGGTAGAATTCGCATCAATTTTTGATGCCAAAATTAATTTAGTAATGATTTGTACTCCGAATAGCTTTAAAACTACGGCAATTTCAGAAGAAATCATAAACGATTTTATGTCTAGCTTCAATATTAAAAACTACAGCACCCACATTTACAATGATGTAAACATAGAAAAGGGCATCCGTAACTTTTCTAACTCCATTGATGCTGATTTAATTGGATTATGTACCCATGGCAGAACTGGTTTAGCGCATTTTTTCTCGGGAAGTATCAGTGAAGACTTGGTAAATCATAGCGTAAAACCGGTAATCACATTTAAAATTTAATTTAGGTTTAGCCTGAAAAAACTACTAAATCACACAACTTTGAAGCGACTCCATTATTTACAAAAATTCCATAAAAAAACCTCTCAAAAAAATTGAGAGGCTTTACGTTGGTCTACAAGGACTCGAACCTTGAACGACTGTACCAAAAACAGTTGTGTTACCATTACACCATAGACCATCAGTGCCGTTAAGCGAGTGCAAATTTATAATAAATTTTAGTTTGCGCAAACTTTTTTTAAACTTTTATCAAAAATAACTTCGATAAAACGCCAAGCACCCACACACCATTCCGAAAAATACTTAAAACCAATACGTTACCAATTCTAATTAGTTTGACAGAAAATTTCACGAATCCCACAACCTTAAATAAAAAAACATTTTCTTTGTGACTTAAATTATAACTAAAATTCAATACATGAATAAGGAGACATTCAACTTCAATAAATGGAATACGATTATTGGTTGGTTAGCATTTGGAATTGCATTAATAACTTACACCTTAACCGTTGAGCCAACGATGAGTTTTTGGGATTGTGGAGAATATATTGCCACCGCAGCAAAACTCCAAGTAGGACATCCTCCCGGAGCCCCTTTGTTTCAGATGATTGGCGCTTTTTTCGCGATGTTTGCCTCAGACAATCAGCATATTGCCTTGATGGTAAATATGACCTCTGTTTTTTCAAGTGCATTCACCATTTTATTTTTGTTTTGGTCATCTTCCATGATCTTGAAAAAGCTAGTTTTAAGATTTTCAGCCTCTAGTGTTAATGCTGACTCGATAAATCAAATTAGTAAGAGCGATGCCATCGTGATTTTGGGTAGTTCTTTTGTCGGTGCTTTGGCCTATACTTATTCAGACAGTTTTTGGTTTAATGCGGTGGAAGCAGAAGTTTATGCTATGGCTACGCTACTTATATCTTTACTTTTTTGGCTCGGCTTACGCTGGGAACAGGAAATGGATTCTCCTAGAGGAAACAGATGGTTATTAGTAATTTCTCTCGTTATTGGATTATCGTTTGGGGTTCACTTTATGGCACTACTAACAATTCCTTCTATTGGATTATTGTATTTTTTTAAACATTACAAAACCGTTACTATTAAAAACTTCATTATTGCAAATGTTGTTGTTATTTCTATCTTACTTTTTATTTTCAAATTACTATTGCCATTGACAATGGCCTTTTTTGGTAAAAGCGAAATTTTTATGGTAAACAGCTTTGGGATGCCATTTAATTCTGGAACTATCTTTGTTGCACTACTGCTTATTGCCTTCTTTTATTTTGGATTAAAATACACGCAGAACAAAGGGATGGTTCAATACAACACACTCCTTTTATGTATCTTATTCATCTTAATTGGATTCTCTACCTGGATGATGCTTCCTATCAGAGCAAATGCGAATACCGTGATTAACGAAAACAAACCATCAGATGCCGCAGAAGTTCTTGCCTACTATAATAGAGAACAATACGGTGTAAACCCATTATTTTACGGACCTCAATATACCGAAACTTTTGCCGGACTAGACAGAGATGAGCCGTATCTTGACAAAGCACCTAACTACGAAAGAGATTATAAGACAGGGAAATATATTATCACAAATAATTTCAAAAATTCCGTTCAAAATAGTGATGATGCCCAAAAAACCATTCTTCCAAGAATGTGGAGCACAGATCATATTGAAAATTACATGAACTTCACTAATGCTCCTGCTTTCAGATTAAATCCTGCATACCCTTATGAAGATGATTTAGCAAAATACGGAGTCGATATTAATAAAATATCTGAAGAGGACTACAATAGAGCTATCGCGCAGTTAAAGAATGAAATCCAAAAAACGGTATCAGAATTTAGAAAAGCCTATGCGCAAAAACAAATTGACAATGATGGATATGTAAAGTTCCTGAAAAGTTATGGAGACTATTTAATCATAGACAAACCATCAACTGTAGATAATTTTAGCTTCATGGTCGAATACCAGTTTGGCTATATGTACATGAGGTATTTGATGTGGAATTTTGTTGGTCGACAAAACGACGTACAAGGTAGATACGATAACCAAGACGGAAATTGGCTCAGCGGAATCCCGTTTATTGATGAATTACATGTAGGATCACAAGATAATTTACCCTCCGATGTGCTAAACAACAAAGGCCGTAATGTCTATTATTTTTTACCATTTTTACTCGGAATCATTGGTTTACTATATCATGCTGAGAAAGATTTGAAAAGTTTTTACGTGCTAATGGTTCTGTTCCTTTTTACTGGATTTGCTTTGAAGATTTACTTGAACGAAAGACCATTTGAACCAAGAGAAAGGGACTACGCCTTAGTTGGTTCCTTTTATGTATTCGCGATCTGGATAGGATTTGGAGTTTACGCACTCTATGAAGTTTTACAAAAATATTTAGCTCCTAAAATTGCAGGACCTATCATTATCTGCGCTAGCTTGTTGGCCGCTCCCATTCTTATGGCGTCACAAAACTGGGATGATCACGATCGTTCTGGAAAGTACACCGCTTTAGCTATGGCCAAAGCATACTTGACTTCCTGCGACCCTAATGCCATTTTATTCACAATAGGCGACAATGACACCTTCCCTCTATGGTATGCGCAAGAAATCGAAAAAATAAGAACCGACATTAAAATCGTGAATACAAGCCTTTTCATGACCGATTGGTATATTGACCAAATGAAAACTAAAACATATGAGTCGGAGCCATTACCTATTTCTTTCACACATGACCAATATGTGGGAGACAAGCTGGACTACGTTGTTCACATTCCAAAAACAGAAAGTAGATGGGACATAAAGGACTTCATCGATTTTATTAAAAACCCAAAATCGACTGTTGGCATGCAGAATGGACAAACGATACACTTTTATCCAACAAATAAAATCAGAATTCCTGTTGACAAGAGTAGCATAATAAAAAATAAAGTAGTTGCTGCCAAATACAATGATTCAATCGTTTCTTATATTGACATTGACATCAAAGGAAATGCAATTTATAAAAACAGACTGATGATGCTTGATATTGTAGCCAATAATAACTGGAAAAGACCTATTAACTTTAGCGGAGGTGCTTTTGACAATGAAGATTATCTTTGGATGAAAGACTACCTTCAGTTGGACGGTATGGTTTATAAATTAGTACCACTACAAACAAAGATGCCTAAAGGCGGAAGCCCCTTAGATATGGGACAGATAGATACAGATAAAATGTATACTAATATTATGAAATGGGAATGGGGAAATAGTGACAGTGATGAAATATATCATGATCCTGAAACCAGAAAAGAAAGCATAACCTACAGAACAAATCTTGCACGATTAATGGACAAGTTGATCGAAGAAGGCAAAACAGAAAAGGCTAAAAAAGTTATCGCCCTTGCCATGACAAAAATGCCTCTCGACAAGTTCGGATATTACTCCTTGATAGAACCGTTTACAAAAGGGTACTATCAAGTTGGTGAAAAAACGAAGGCACAAGATCTCCTTGAAAAATTAATGACTAAATACAAAGAGAACCTCAATTATTATGCAACTTTACCCCCTTCTGATCAAAGTAGTATTGCGGTAGACATAATAACAGATATTGAACGTTACAGAAGCTTACTACAGGTAATGAAAGAAAGTGGAGACTTGGCTTTTTATAACAAGAACAAAACCATTTTCAATACTTACATCAATATTTTTGAGCGTTTTGGTCGTGAAAAAGAGTGATTTTTACTTGAAAATTTAACTTTAAAAATGTGGCATAATCACAAGATTGCGCCACATTTTTTTTTAGTTTTAAACTAAAAAATGAAAATGGGGTTCTACTGGATAAAAACAAATTCAATCATCAAGAAAATATTTTCAAAGTATGTTTGGGATTTACCTAATAATGAAAATAAAATTTATCTTACGTTTGATGATGGACCAACACCCCTAATTACAGAATGGGTTTTAACACAGCTGCATCACCATAATGCCAAAGCCACTTTCTTTTGTATTGGAAAAAACATCGAAGCCTATCCTTCAATTTTTACAAAAATAATCAATATGGGACATAGCATAGGGAATCACACCTTTAATCATTTAAACGGATGGAAAACAACTGCGGATGAATACGCTACCAATATTTCACTTTGTGACAGTTTGATTTCCAATCTAACATCTGAAGCCAGCAACAAGAAATCTAAAATTTTTCGTCCTCCTTACGGCAAAATCAAACCCAAACAGGCAAATAAAGTACTAAAACAGGGATATAAAATTATCATGTGGGATGTTCTCAGTGCTGATTTCGACCAAAGAATATCAGCAAAGAAGTGTTTGAAAAATGTGATTTCTAATATAAAACCGGGAAGTATAATAGTTTTTCATGACAGTGAAAAAGCATTCAAAAACCTTGAATATACACTGCCTAAAGTTTTAGATTATTTGGATGAAAATAATTTTATATACGACACTATTTAATACCAATTCAGAAATTACAATTGTTCTTGTACAATAGCAATAAGAGTATTCGCGTCTAGCTCGCCTGATTGTCGCCAAATCATTTGCCCAGCTTTGTAAATCATAAGTGTAGGAAGTCCTTTTATACGCAAAGCATCAGCCAATTCCTGGTTTTTATCTACGTCGATTTTAATAATTTTAGCCTTGTCCCCAAGAGCAGCAGCGACATCTCTAATAACAGGATGCATCGAAACTGAGGATTCATTCCATTCGGTATAAAAATCGATCAACACAGGTACCTGTGCGCTTATAAGTTCTCCAAATTTTGACATAATACCAAAAATTTAATATTTAAATCTGTTTAAGACTCTGGACCCTAGGTTACAAATGTAGCTATTTTAACCAATTATGCTACACTCTTCCCTTTTTTTAGTTCGATGACAGTAATTTCCGGCATAATCCCCACTCTTCCTGGGTATGCATGAAATCCAAATCCCCGATTTACGTAAACATATCTACCCAAGTTCTCATACAAACCAGCCCATTGTGCATAAACATATTGCGCCAAACTCCATTTGAAATAACCCGGAATCTCAATGCCAAACTGCATACCGTGTGTGTGACCCGATAGTGTTAAGTGAAAATTACTTTCGTGATTTTTGATTTCATAATCCCAATGGCTAGGATCATGACTCATTAAAATTTTAAAATCTTTTTTGTCTACACCCTGCGAGGCTTTATTGATGTCTCCGGCCTTTTTAAAATTATGCCCCCAGTTTTCCACTCCAATTAATACGATTTTATCACTCCCCTTTTCGATATAGGTGTGCTCATTCAACATTAACTTAAAATCAATTTGCCCGTAAAGATTTTTTATGGCTTGGAAATTATCTTTTTTATCTTTTTCGGTAGGCCAAGTAACATATTCACCATAATCATGATTTCCCAATACAGAATATTTACCATACTCATGTTTCTTAATTCTATTGAAAGTCTCTATCCAAGGATGCATTTCTTTGGCATCCGTATTTACGATATCACCAGTAAATAAAATCATATCTGAATTTTGTTCGTTAACCAAATCAATTGCATAATTGATCTTATCGGGGTTGTCAAAACTGCCACTGTGCACATCTGATATTTGTGTTATCGTAAAACCATCAAACGCATCAGGCAAATCGGGGAAAAATATCCGTTGCTTAATAACTTTGTAATTATATTTCCCTATCGTTATTCCATAAAGTAATGACATGAAAGGGATTACCGCTAAACCTAATCCTATCTGGCTAACAAATTTTCTTCTGGAATTAAGAAAGCTCACATTATCATTTTCTAAAAAATAATTGACGGAACCAGCGCCAATCCTAAAAATATCTTCACCAAACAACAATAAAGTTAGAATCATTTTTGGGATATAGACCACCAAAAGTAACCCCATAGTAAACATCGTTTGTTGTGTTTGACCTACAGAGCGGTCAAATTTCGTAAAGGAATAAACTATAAAAAGCATCACTATCAGACTCATGATTTGGTAAGAAACCAAAACCCACCTTAACTTTACCAAAGTTTTTAACGCCTGAAAAGCATAAAGCTCAATTATAACAAAGACAAAACTCAGTAGAAATATACGAACAAACATTATTATTATATTTTTAGGCAAAATAACAAATTAAGAAACTATTACGAGTTTATATTAATCAATATTTAACAAAAATCATCCTAAATTTGTCTTGTTAGCTTGGCATACTTTAAATTTTAATAAATTATAGACTCTGCTGTAAGGCAAAGTTGCAACATCGAACCAAGAAATTCGAAAAGCAAAACCACTAACTTCCTATTATCATAAATATTAAAATGAGTCACTTCTTTATCTTTTAAGTTTTGTACTTTTGAAATCTTTTCAAAATAATAATTATGTCACAACAAAAACGTCTTTTTCTTCTTGATGCTTACGCTTTAATTTTTCGTGGCTATTACGCCTTCATAAAAAACCCTCGAATCAATTCTAAAGGAATGGACACTTCAGCAATTATGGGGTTCATGAATTCCTTGATGGATGTAATAAAAAGGGAAAAACCGGATCATTTAGCAGTTGCTTTTGATAAAGGCGGAAGTGATTTGAGAAATGAAATTTTTCCAGAATATAAAGCGCATCGCGACGCTACCCCGGAAGCTATTAAAATAGCCGTTCCGTACATACAAGAATTACTACGTGCCATGCACATACCCATAATAGAAGTAAAAGGCTACGAGGCTGACGACCTAATAGGGACCATTGCAAAACAAGCGGAAAAAGAAAATTATAAAGTATTTATGGTTACCCCTGACAAGGATTTTGCGCAACTGGTGTCTGAAAATATTTTTATGTACAAGCCTGCCCGAATGGGCAATGGAATAGAAATTTGGGGAATTCCTGAAGTTCTAAAAAAATTCGAGATAGAAAGACCCGACCAAGTAATTGATTTTCTCGGTATGATGGGAGATGCCGCCGATAATATTCCAGGACTTCCCGGCGTAGGTGAGGTAACCGCGAAGAAATTCCTAAAAGAATTTGGGACAATGGAAAATCTTTTAGCAAATACCGATAAATTGAAAGGTAAAATGAAAGAGAATATTGAAGCAAACAAAGAGAAAGGGCTTTTATCTAAAACATTAGCAACTATACTTCTTGATTGCCCTGTAGTTTTTGACGAAACCGATTATGAATTATCAACTCCCGATGTAGAGAAAACAGACGCTCTTTTTAACGAGCTGGAATTCCGAAGAATGGCAGAACAGTTTGATGCCATATTTAAAAAAGGTGGAGCTGCAACAACCAGCACTGCTGCTGAAGAAGCCAAACTATACAAATCCCCACAACCAAAAAACGAAGAGCAATTCGATCTTTTTGCGAGTGCTATACCTAATGAAGATTCAGATGAAACACGTCACCAATATTACAATACGTTAGAAAACACAGAGCATTCATATCAGATCATTCAGGGGGACCTGGGTGTCAAATTATTGCTACAAAACTTACTGAAACAAGAATCGGTTTGTTTTGATACTGAAACTACAGGACTTGACGCACTGCATGCGGAACTTGTAGGTATTTCATTTTCATTCGAAAAAGGAAAAGGCTATTACGTTCCCTTTCCAGAAAACAAAGATGACGCTCAAGATTTGATTGACAAATTTATTCCTTTTTTCGAAAATGAGTCAATTGAAAAAATTGGACAAAACTTAAAATATGATCTAAAAATTCTTTCTAATTACAACATTAATGTAGAAGGAAAATTGTTTGACACCATGATCGCTCATTATCTAATCAATCCAGATATGAGACATAATATGGACATACTTTCCGAAACCTATTTACAATACTCTCCAAAGTCTATCGAGACATTAATTGGGAAAAAAGGCAAGAACCAGAAATCGATGCGCGATGTTGATTTAGAGGAAATCAAAGAATACGCGGCAGAGGATGCTGACGTTACCTTTCAGTTAAAACAACTATTTTCTGTCGAATTAGAAAAAACTGAGACAAAAAAACTATTTGAAGAGATTGAAATTCCTCTGGTAAAAGTTTTGGCAGACATGGAAAAAGAAGGCATAAAATTAGACACTGATTTCCTGAAGTCACTATCACACGATTTGGACAATGACATTAAAAGACATGAAGCCGCTATCTATGAAGTAGCAGGAGAGAATTTTAATTTAGCTTCACCAAAGCAACTTGGAGATGTTTTATTTGACAAATTGAAAATTGGCGGAGCCAAACAAAAGAAAACAAAAACAGGTCAATATGCAACAGGGGAAGAAGTTTTAAGTTACTTAGCTAATGAAAATCAAATTGTAAAAGACATTCTTGACTGGCGCCAATTAGTAAAACTAAAAAATACTTACGTTGATGCTTTGCCAAATCAGGTGGACCCTGTAAGCTTGAGAGTACATACTGATTATATGCAAACCGTGGCCGCTACAGGTCGTTTAAGCTCTAATAATCCTAACTTACAGAACATTCCCATCCGAACTGAACGGGGAAGGCAAATAAGAAAAGCATTTGTAGCAAGAGACGAGAACTATACTCTAGTATCTGCAGATTACTCCCAAATAGAATTACGTATTATTGCAGCATTGAGCGGTGAGGACAATATGATAAAAGCCTTTTTGAATAACGAAGACATCCATAAATCTACCGCTTCAAAAGTATTTGACGTTCCAATAGAAGAGGTCACTAGGGAACAACGTAGCCACGCAAAAACAGTGAACTTTGGAATAATATATGGTGTTTCTGCATTTGGATTGAGTAATCAGACTTCACTTTCTCGTTCAGAAAGCGCCGCCTTAATTGAAGCTTATTATAACAGCTATCCTAGATTGAAATCATACATTTCAGAACAAATTGATTTTGCAAGAGAAAATGGGTATGTACAGACAGTCCTTGGTCGTCGTCGTTATTTAAAGGATATCAACTCCCAAAATGCAATTGTCCGTGGTGGGGCGGAACGCAATGCAGTTAATGCCCCAATCCAAGGAAGCGCAGCCGACATAATTAAAATTGCGATGATCAACATCCACAAAAAACTGATTTCAGACAACTATAAAAGTAAAATGTTACTTCAGGTTCATGATGAACTTGTGTTTGATGTTCACAATTCCGAACTAGACAAAATGAAGGAAATGATAAAGTATGAAATGGAAAATGCCTTTAAAATGGAGGTTCCTTTAGATGTAGATTTAGGAGCTGGTAAAGATTGGCTGGAAGCCCATTAATTTTAGCGATAAAAAAGAATCCACTCCCAATAATAAAGAGTGGATTTTTTAATTTTAGTTTCGTATATAATTACGAATTTCTTGTCGATTCTCTTTCTTTTAAAACCGTTTTAATAATGACAGTCTCATACGGTTTATTTTCTTCCTCAGACTCCAATCTGTCAATAAGTAATCTAGCTGCCACTTCTCCAATTTCTACACCGTGCTGGCTAACTGTAGTTAAACTCGGGGACAACCTCCTAGAAGCAAGTATTCCATCAGCAAAACCAATAACAGAAAGCTCCTCTGGAATTTTACGCCCTTGTTTAAGTCCGTACTTCAATGCTGCCACAGAATCACTTTCCTCTAAAGCAAAAATAGCATCAATAGGTCTGCTATCAGAAATTTCTCTAATTTTATAACTTAAATCTTCCTCAGAATCTGTTCGAAGAATTATACTTTCATCCAATAGAATATTATTATCTTTAAGTGCTTTCAAGTAGCCTTCTGCTCTAAGTTTCCCTACACTCAAATTATCCAACGACGAAAATAAAGCGATATTTTTACAACCTAAATCAATTAAACGTTGAGTAGCATTTACAGCTGAATTAAAATCATCCACAACCACTTTGTCGCAATCTATTCCATCTGCAATTCTGTCAAACATCACTATTGGAGTACCATCATTAATAATCGAAGAAAAATGAGCGTAGTCATTAAGTTTTTGCGCTTCCTCAGAAACCGACAAAACAAACCCATCGATAGTACCGTTACTTAACATTTCAAGAGTATGCGCTTCTTTGTCCAATGACTCATTAGAGATACACATAATGACGTTATATCCCTTTTCATCAGCCACTTTTTCTATACCACTAAAGACTTTGGCAAAAAAAGAATTAAGAATATTTGGAATTATAACACCTATCGTTTTAGTTTTTCGGTTTTTAAGATTCAAACCTATAACGTTTGGTTTATAGTTTTTTAGCTTTGCATATTCCTTGATTCTTAATTTTGTTTGATCACTAATTTCCGGACTATCATTTAGTGCTTTTGAAACTGTAGAAACAGAAACATTAAGTTCTTTTGCAATTTGTTTAAGAGTTGCTTTGACTTTCATAAGTAAATATGTATTGACTTCATTAGTGGTTATAGGAACAGACAACTTTACCGAACAAGCAAAAAGTATGATTACGGTATCTAAAATCAGGAATTCCTACTTTTCAGCTAGTACGAATCGGATGCAAGATAAATTATTATATTTGAAGACGAAAGTAATATAAAAATAAAAAATAAGCTTTAGCTATAATTCTAAAAGAGTAGCAACACAACTTATCCCAAATAGACAATTGATAATCAGTGACCCAACAACTCAAAATTATTCTTTTGCAGATATTTGAATTTAAAATAAATAATTGTACTTTTGCATCCCCTTTAATGGGGATGGAATGTTTAATTAAAATAATATTATGGACGCATTAAGCTACAAGACACAATCAGCAAGCAAAGCCACCGTTACAAAGGAGTGGATTGTCGTAGATGCTGATGGGCATAACTTAGGTCGTCTTGCATCAAAGGTCGCAATGATCCTTAGAGGTAAGTACAAGCCAAGTTACACACCGCACGTTGACTGTGGAGATAACGTAATTGTTATCAACTCAGAAAAAATCAACCTTACAGGTAACAAAATGGACGAAAAAATTTACATGCGTCACACAGGTTACCCAGGAGGACAAAGAACTTTAACTGCTAAAGTATTGCAATCAAAAAACCCTGCATTATTAGTAGAAAAAGCAGTAAAAGGAATGCTACCAAAAAACAAAATTGGTGCTGAACTTTTCAGAAATTTAAATGTTGTTGTTGGTTCAGAGCACAAGCAAGCTGCACAAAAACCAAGAACAGTTAACCTTAACGATCTTAAGTAATGGGAGTTATTCACAAAATCGGTAGAAGAAAAACCGCTGTTGCACGTGTTTATGTTTCGGAAGGGACAGGAATAATCACTGTAAACAAAAAAGAATTCGCAACTTACTTCCCAACAGCTACTTTACAGTACAAAGTTATGCAACCGATGTCTATGACAGAGAACGCGACTAACTTTGACGTAAAAGTAAACGTTTTTGGCGGTGGTTCAACTGGACAGGCAGAAGCTGTAAGAATGGCATTAGCACGTGTTATGTGTGAAGTGAATCCTGAAAACAGATTAATCTTGAAACCAGAAGGTTTATTGACAAGGGATCCAAGAATGGTTGAACGTAAAAAATTCGGTCAGAAGAAAGCTCGTAAGAAATTTCAATTCTCGAAACGTTAATATTGCCTGTCTTGAATACATTTATTCAAGACTAATTGAGTTTATTATTGAATTTAAAACAATGTTGTTGTTGCCTACCGAGGTAGGAATTAGTTTAGCATCTAAATGTATTTAGCCGAGCAATCGCCATCCATACATTGCTAATCAACAGAACGTAAACTAGTACAAAAAATGTCAAACAAAGTAGAAGTAAAAGAATTACTAGAAGCAGGTGTTCATTTCGGACACATGACTAGAAAATGGGACCCAAACATGGCCCCGTACATTTATATGGAACGTAATGGTATACACATTATAAACCTATATAAAACTGCAGCAAAAATTGAAGAGGCTAATGAAGCTTTGAAGAAAATTGCAGCATCAGGTAGAAAAATATTATTTGTTGCTACCAAAAAACAAGCAAAAGACATCGTTGCTGAAAAAGCAAAAGCTGCGAACATGCCGTACATCACTGAAAGATGGCCTGGTGGAATGCTAACTAACTTCGTTACAATCAGAAAGGCAGTAAAAAAAATGTCTACTATTGATAAAATGAAGAAAGATGGTACGTTCATGACCCTTTCCAAGAAAGAGCGTTTGCAAGTTGATCGTCTTCGTGCTAAATTAGAGAAAAATTTAGGTTCAATTTCTGATATGTCAAGATTACCAGCTGCATTATTTGTAGTGGATATCAAAGCTGAACACATCGCAATAAAAGAAGCTCAAAAATTAAACATTCCAGTTTTTGCAATGGTTGATACTAACTCTGATCCTCGTGAAGTAGAGTATGTAATCCCATCAAATGATGATGCTTCTAAATCAATCGATAAAATTTTATCTTTAGTTACAGCAGCAATTGTTGAAGGACTTTCTGACAGAACTTCTGACAAAGAAGCTGACGCAACTGAAAAAGTAGCGGCTCCAGCAGCAACTGAAACAGTCGCTCCTGTAGCAGCTGAAACAGCGGCTCCGGATACTGAAGCAACAGCTCCAGCCACTGAAGAATAAAACAAATTTTTAAATTCCAAATTTTAAATTCTAAATTCCACTTAAAAATTAGAAACAATATGTTGATAATTTGATAAAATTGGGGTTAGGGATTTAAGAATTGGAATTTTTACTTTTAACCTTAAAAAACAACAATTATGGCAACTATAACTGCTGCAGACGTAAATAAATTAAGAACAATGACAGGTGCAGGGATGATGGACTGCAAAAAAGCACTAGTTGAAGCAGAAGGAGATTTTGATTTAGCTATCGAAAACCTGCGTAAAAAAGGGCAAAAAGTTGCTGCAAACCGCTCTGATAGAGAATCTACAGAAGGTGCTGCGATTGCTGTTGTAAACGCTGACAAAACTGCTGGTGTTGCTATCACATTAAACTGTGAGACTGACTTCGTGGGAATGAATGAAAGCTTCGTGAAAATGGCGACTGAAATGGCGAATTTAGCATTGAAATTCAATACCAAAGAAGAGTTTCTTGCAGCTGATTTTAACGGAATGACTGTTGCTGACAAATTAATTGAACAAACAGGTGTTATCGGAGAAAAATTACAGATCAATACTTTCGAAAAATTAGAAGGTGCTTTCATCGGTTCTTATATTCACTCTGGAAACAAAATCGCTACATTAATTTCACTTTCTGCAGCTCTTGAAGGCGCTGAAGAAGTAGCTAGAAATATTGCTATGCAAGCTGCTGCAATGTCTCCTATCGCATTAAACGAAGAAGGTGTTGATGCTGCAACTATCGAAAAAGAAATCGAAATCGCAAAAGACTTACTTCGTCAAGAAGGTAAGCCAGAAGCTATGTTAGACAATATCGCTAAAGGTAAATTGGCTCGTTTCTTTAAAGACAATACATTAGTGAACCAAGATTACATTAAAGACAATAAATTGAGCGTTGCTAATTACGTAAAATCTTTAGATAAAGATCTTATCGTTACAGGTTTCAAAAGAGCTGCTTTAGGATAATCCTAAACCAACTTATTATATAAAAAAGAGCGATTTGAATTTCAAATCGCTCTTTTTTATTAAACTAAATACCGTTTTATAATTTTTTATTATCCGCTTTAAAGGAATCAAAACCTCTTGCTCTCATCAGAGCATCACTCTTGGGGTCACGTCCCCTAAAACTTCTGTAAGCATCTTCTTGATCTGTAGTATTTCCCACGCTGAAAACGCTTTCGTAAAGCCTCTTCGCGACTTCTTTGTCATATGGTCCGTTTCCTTCGGTAAAAGCCTCGTACGCATCCGTACTAATCACATCAGCCCACAAATAACTGTAATAACCTGCAGCATACCCATCGCTTGAAAAAATATGTCCGAATTGCGGAATCCTATGACGCATTACGATTTCTTCGGGCATATTAAGTTTATTTAATATTTCACGCTCAAATACTGTCGGGTCAATTAAGGTATCGCCGGCCAAATGCAGCTTCATATCTATCAATGAGCTTGCGATTGTTTCTACCGTTGAGAATCCCTCATTAAAAGTAGATGCTTTATCGATACGCTCCACCAACGCCATCGGAATTGGTTCATTAGTTTTATAATGCAATGCAAACTTGTTTAACACTTCTGGAGTTTCAAGCCAGCGCTCCAAGATTTGAGACGGAAATTCCACATAATCTCTGGCAACAGCAGTACCAGCTAGAGTTGAGTAAGTGACATTTGAACACAGTCCATGAAGGGCATGGCCAAATTCGTGAAACAATGTCGTAGCATCAGTCCACGAAATCAAAACAGGCGCATTGTCTGCTCCCTTAATAAAATTACTATTATTGGAGACGATTGTCAAAACGGCACCATCCATCCTTTGTTGGTTTCTGTAGGCGTTCATCCACGCACCAGAACGTTTCCCTTTGCGGGCATACGGGTCAAAATACCAAAGACCTATTAATTTCCCCGTCGTTTTATTGGAAACTTCCCAAACTCTTACATCAGCATGGTACACTGGAACATTAGTAATCTGCTTGAATTGCAAATCAAATAATTCACCGGCAACCCAAAACATACCTTCTCTTAGTTTTTCCAATTGCAGGTATTCCTTGACCACATTCTGGTCCAGATCGTATTTTTCTTTTCGTACTTTCTCCGAATAATAACGATAATCCCAAGGCGAAATTTTAAAATTCCCTCCCTCTGCATCTACAATTTTTTGCATAGCTGCAACATCTTTATGCACTTGTGCAACTGCAGGCTCCCATACTGACATCATCAAATCCATAGTACGCTCAGGTGTTTTAGCCATTTTATTGCTCAGATTCCAGTGCGCAAAAGTAGGAAAACCAAGTAATTTTGCCTTTTTCGCCCTCAGCTGCAAAATCTGAACGAGAGTCGACTTATTGTCAAATTCATTCTCATTATCACCCCTTTTGACATACATACTCCAAACTTTAGCCCTTAGTTCCCTATTATTGCTAAAACTTAGAAAAGGCTCCACGAATGAACGTGTATTGCCAATCACTCCAAGTACATTTAAATTTCTCTCTTTGGCCTGAGCCATCGCAGCTTTCTTCAAGCCTTCTGGTAAACCGTCAAAATCGCCTTGATTGTTTAAAGCAACATATTCATTATTTTCCTCAGCGAGTAAATTCTGGCTAAACGTAGAAAAGTAGCCTGCCAATTCGCTGTTTATTATAGCTACTTTCTTCTTTGCTTCAGAATCTAAATTTGCTCCTTCCTTGACAAAATTGGTGTAATTTAACCAAATTAGCCTCTGTTGCTCTTTGGTCAACTTCTCTTTATTGGGAGAATTGTACAAAGCTTCAATTCTATTAAATAATTTGTTATTTTGATAGATCTTACTCGACAAAGAAGCTAATATTGGCCCCATTTCTCTTTCGATAGGTTCAAATTCAGGACTACTCAGATTCGAAGAGTAAATCCCGTACACCGTCATCACACGCCTAAAATCCTTACCTGAACGTTCCATCTGAGCAATGGTGTTTTCGAATGTGGGCGCCTTCGGATTACTGGCGATTGCCTCAATCTCATTTAAGCGTTCCTTAATGGCGACATCAAAAGCAGGTTTTATTTGGGAAATATCGTATTCATCAAAAGCAGGTACACCACCATATGGCCCTGTCCATTTTTTAAGTAATGGATTATCTGAATTTCCCTGCGCATTTATGCTTAACATTGTTGAACCGATCATTAGAACTGTAATTAGTTTTTTCATATTAATATAGTCTTACACTTATGTGTTTTGTGTTGTTAAATTTAATTAAAAAACATGAGGAACAATAGTATTTGATGAAATACTATTTGATTTTAATATCTTTGAAAAGATAAAATAATTCATAATGGATAACCTTATTAGATGCGGCTGGTGCTTGTCCAGCGACTTATACAAAGAATACCATGACAAAGAGTGGGGGACTCCCATATACGATGATGCCACTTTGTTTGAATTTCTTATTTTAGAAACATTCCAAGCCGGACTAAGCTGGATTACCGTCCTTAACAAAAGAGAGAACTTCCGGAAAGTATTTGATAATTTCAACTACAAAAAAATAGCCTTATACCCCGAAGATAAAATCGAAGCGCTTTTGTTAGAGCCAGGAATCATTCGCAACAGATTGAAAGTCCGCTCTGCAGTTTCTAACGCGCAGACTTTTATGGTGATTCAGAAAGAATTTGGCAGTTTTTCAAAGTACATTTGGGCATTTACTAATGGAGCACCTATAATCAACCACCCAAAAACCATGAAAGAAGTACCCGCTACCACTACTCTTTCGGACGAGATTAGCAAAGACCTAAAAAAACGCGGTTTCAAATTTGTGGGATCTACTGTTATCTATGCACATATGCAAGCGACAGGAATGGTTAATGACCATATTACCGATTGTTGGAAAAAATAGAACTATTGCTGTTTTATAATCCTTATGAAAGAATCCCGTTCAATTTCCCTACAGCCCAAACTTTCTAAATGAGGATTGTAAACCTGACAATCTAGGAGTTTATAATCGTTTAGCTTTAAATACTTAACCAAGGAAATAAATGCGAATTTTGACGCATTTGAAACTTTGGAGAACATACTTTCACCACAGAAAATATGACCTAAGTCAATACCGTACAAACCGCCCACTAATTCATTATCTTGCCAAACCTCAACGGATTTAGCTATTCCCAATTCATTTAGTTTGCAATAGGCGTCAATCATGTCAGTAGTAATCCAGGTTCCGTTCTGACCGTCGCGTTTAATGTTTTGACAATTAGAAATAACGTCCCTGAAGTTTTGATTGTATGTGACCGTAAACCTATTTCTATTGAGAATATTTCGCATGCTTTTGGAAACAATTAATTCGTCTGGAAATAAAACCATCCGAGGGTCTGGTGACCACCAAGTAATAGGCCCTCCTTCTTCAAACCAAGGAAAAATTCCGCTTTTGTAAGCTAACAGCAATCGTTCTGGAGATAAGTCTCCACCAATTGCCAAGATACCGTCATAATTAGCTTTAGAAACTGGAGGGAAAAATAAACTAGAGGATAAATAAAACATATCTTTAAACTAAAATATAAATCTATACTATTAAAATTGTCAAACTAATTTACGGCAACAATGAATTAGCACAGCTTATAAAATGACCTTAATGAAAAAATTATCGTTCTTAATCGTATTTACACTACTGTTTACGCAAATATATGGACAAAAGAACGATACTTTACCATCTAATAAAAAACTGTCTTACAAACGCTTAATCATCCCCACAGCGCTGGCTACAGCTGGAAGCTTTCTATTGAACTCAGAACTTAATAGGAATCTACAAGAAAAATCGCAGACGTTCTTTGGTGCAAATTTTCAATCAGGGGCAGATGATGTTTTCCCCCTGATCCCCATAGTACAAATTTATACAGGACGGTATTTAGGGTTCCAACCCAAAAATAATGTTCTGCATCAATCGATTGATATTGCTACTGCTAATACTCTTACAATGGCCATCATCACCGCAACTAAACATCTGGTAAAAGAAGAAAGGCCGGACCAATCAGACAATTTGAGTTTTCCGTCTGGACATACCGCCATAGCTTTTACCAATGCAGCTCTTCTCTTCCGTGAATATAAAGAATCCAGCTTTTGGTATGCTAGCAGTGGTTTTTTGTTCGCAACGGCCACTGGAATTTTTAGAGTGGCAAATAACAGGCACTATTCGTCTGATGTTTTAACTGGGGCTGGAATAGGATTGGCTTCCGGGATTTTAGTCTCCTATTACAATCCGTTTCAATCCCTACGATTTAGCAAAAATAGTCAAACTACTGCTTTTATTTACCCGCAAATTAGCGACCAAATTGGAATTGGACTACTCGTCAGATCAAAATAATTATATTTAAACTTGCATCCTGAGACTACAATAAAACAAAAAAAGCCTTGAAATTTTCAAGGCCTTTAATAAAATAGATACTTTTAATTAAAAAGGTAAATCATCCGGCTCTTCTTCATTTAAGTTTGTAGCAGGAGCAAATGCCTGTGCAGCTGGCATAGGAGCTGAAGGAGCTTGAGCTTCAGCAGCCCCTTTTTCGATTCTCCAGCCTTGAATGCTGTTAAAATATTTTGTTTCCCCTTGTGGGCTAACCCATTCTCTACCTCTTATATTGATTGAGACTTTTACGTCTTCACCAACACTATAATTGTTCAACAAATCACATTTGTCTTGTGTAAACTCGACCATAATATGTTGAGGATATTGTTCATCTGTCGTAACAACCAATTCTCTTTTTTTAAATGAGGCGCTAATTTGTTGTTCTGGATTGACAACTTTAATTTTTCCTGTAACTTCCATCTTCGTTGTTTTAATTGTTATTTAAGATTATTTTTTTGCCAGAAGCACCTTCCATGCAGAAAGGACATCATTATCATTTAAGTACTTTTTAGCTTCAAGATGGACTTTTTCTTCGTCATCCGAGCTTAAAACTACTTTTATTGAAAAATTCTGTTTTACAAATATACTAACTTCTTCTGTCGTAGGCAAGGCTTCTATATTTCCTAATTTACCTAAATCATTTCCGTCAAATACAACACTTTCTTTCACAGACTTCGGGATTGCGTCCACTCCTATTCCCAGAGTCGATAGCGGTTTTGGTACTTCAAACAAACCTTGATTTGACCTCGAGTACCAACTTCCTCCTAATCTCGACACTAAATCAATTTTATGCTGATCAATCGATCCACTTTCATCTAACACAGCTTTATCAATGTGAATTCGCACTACCTCACAAAGTATTAAATTCCCTGCTCCGCCTTGAGTTCCCAGAGGGATAATCTGATTGACTTTACATTCAAATTGAACTGGAGATTCTTTTACTCTGAATGGCTTTACTAAATCTGAAGGAACTGCTGTAAGTCCAGATTTCTCAAATTCATTAACACCGTCGGCATATTCTGTGCTTGCAAGTGATGTCTGTTGCACTAAGTCAAAATTAACTACATTAATCACGACTTCCTTTGTAGCTTCGCAATTGATTAAAGTGTGTTTAATTGAATTATCACGAACGCGCCTTGCTGGCGAAAAAACAAGAATGGGAGGGTTTGCACTAAAAACATTAAAAAAACTAAACGGCGATAAATTTGGATTTCCATTTTCATCAACTGTACTTGCAAATGCTATTGGCCTGGGCCCGACAGAGCCTTGTAAATAACCCTGTAACTTAGCTGTTTCTAGACTTTTGGGATCAATGCTAATCATACTTGTTTTGTTGTTAATTGTTTATTATAACTCAGTTTACAAAAGTAAGTAAATGGTTTTACTATAAAAAGAGAGAGGAATCATTTAACGTAAGAAACCTTTTCCTCCCACAAAACAAACCTTTTATTATCGACTAAAATAATGCTATTAATATTTCGTTATATTTATAGTCCAAAATATAATTTATGCAGTTTTCCGAAAGAAAAAACACAACTCGTTGGATCATTATTTTTGCATCCTTTTTAATAATATCGTTAATTCTTTGGAACACCTATACCTTTTTTCAAATTTTCAAAAATGAAGAACGTTTAAAAATGAATCTTTGGGCAAATGCTCAAAAAACACTAATCAATGCTGGTGAAAATACCGATGTTGAACTTCCGCTACAAATTTTTAGCAACAACACTTCGATACCTATAGTCCTGACTGAGAACGACAGTATTATAAATACCGTTAATATTGACGAGGAAATCATCAAAAACGGTGACAAAGCTGCTATTTTTTTATCCACTTTAAAAAATGAAAATGAACCCATAGTTATTGAGTATGTACCAGGTAAATTCCAAAAACTATACTACGGAAATTCCGCATTACTTAATAAACTAAAATATTACCCTATAGCATTGCTGCTAATTATCGTATTATTTGCGGCCTTAGTTTACAATTTTTACAAAAGCACTAAAATGGCAACTCAAAATAAGCTGTGGGCTGGCATGGCAAAAGAAACGGCACATCAAATCGGAACACCACTTTCTTCACTAATAGGTTGGGTCGAAATACTGAAGGCAGACAATGTAGAAAAATCTATTACTTTAGAAATCGAAAAAGATATTGAAAGATTACAAACCATTACCGAAAGGTTCTCAAAAATAGGCTCAGAACCCGTATTAGAAAACAAAGACATTATAGAAGAAACGTTACAATCTTATAATTACCTTCAATCTCGTTTTTCTAAACAGATCGAATTTACTTTCGAAAGCCCATCATCTCCTATTTTCGTCATGCTCAATCCGACTCTACATAGTTGGATTATTGAAAACTTGGTGAAAAATGCCATTGATGCGATGAAGGGACGAGGCAAACTTTCTTTGCAGATACAGCAAGATAGCGAATTAGTAAGAATAAACGTTTCAGACAGTGGGAACGGGATTCATAAAAACCATTTTAAAACTATATTTGAACCCGGTTTTACCACTAAAAAACGTGGTTGGGGATTAGGTTTGTCTTTAACAAAGAGAATCGTTGAAGAATATCACAAAGGGGAAATTAAAGTTTTGAGTTCGGATATTGGAAAGGGCACAACAATGCAAGTCAGTTTAAAAAAAGTAAACTAGTTTAATGGAACAGAGTACCAAGACGCTTTCAAGAACATCGTTTTTCTGACTATCTTAGATTTACTTAAATAATTTTTTACAAACTGATTATGCTCTTCGGCTTGCGCCAAAGCTGCACCAATTGTTTTTTTTATCGAAGCTAAATTTGATG
>JBLIKQ010000011.1:0-43735 GCA_047635475.1 Porticoccaceae bacterium | reverse complement strand
CAATGCTTTCTTCTTTAGACCCTAAGCAAATTACAAATGCGATTGCATCTGGGGATGTGGTCACCATACAATCCATAAAAGGAATTGGAAGTAAAACGGCGCAAAGAGTAATACTTGACTTGAAAGAAAAAGTGCTTAAATTGTATGATTTAGATGAAGTTTCAATGTCGCAAAGCAATACAAACAGAGATGAAGCGTTATCCGCATTGGAGGTATTAGGTTTTGTTAGAAAAGCTTCAGAAAAAGTTGTCGAAAAAATCGTAAAGGAAGATCCAGAAGCTTCGGTTGAAGCAATTATTAAGAAAGCTTTAAAAAACTTATAAAAAAACATAAAAGCACGAATTCTATGCGTAAAATTTGTATTTTTTTGATGGTTTTATTTTGTGGTTTTGTATCATATGCTCAGGTCGATGAAGAATCCCAGGATACAATAAAAACAGGTTTTTCTGTAGGGAAAATCAAAATAAAGAACCCTCAAAGTATCCTCTCTGCCTATAGCTATGATCCGGTTACAGACAGGTATATTTATACCAATTCGGTTGACGGGTTTTCAATTAGTTACCCCATTATATTAACTCCAAAAGAGTATGAAAGTTTAGTGTTGAAAGAATCGATGAGAGATTACTTTAAGAAGAAAACCGATGCGATTGATGGAAAAAAAGAGGGCAGTGAAGAGGCGAAAAAAGATTTATTGCCCAAATATTACATAAATTCTAACCTTTTTGAATCCATTTTTGGGAGTAATACTATAGATGTTAAGCCAAGCGGATCTGTGGAAATGGATTTAGGTGCTCGATACACAAAACAGGATAACCCCTCTTTTTCTCCTAGAAATAGGTCAAATTTATCTTTTGATTTTAACCAAAGGATAAGTATGAGCTTAATGGGTAAAGTAGGTACAAGATTAAATGTAAATGCCAACTACGATACGCAATCGACCTTTGCTTTCCAAAACTTAATCAAATTAGAGTATACTCCCTCAGAAGATGATATTATCCAGAAAATTGAAGTGGGAAATGTTAGTATGCCTCTGAATAGTTCACTGATTAGAGGAGCGCAAAGTTTATTTGGAGTAAAAACCCAATTGCAATTTGGCAAAACTACCGTTACGGGCATTTTTTCAGAACAGAAATCGCAAACTAAAAGTGTAGTAGCCCAAGGCGGTGGAAAAATAGAAGATTTTGAAATGTTTGCTCTGGACTACGATAGTGATAGGCATTTTTTCCTATCCCAATACTTCAGAAATAAATACGACGCTTCACTAAAAAACTACCCTTTTATTGATAGTAGAGTCCAAATTTCAAGGCTTGAAATATGGGTTACAAATCGACAGACTCGTGTTAATGTTAATTCCAATAACTTAAGAAATATTATTGCGCTTCAAGATTTAGGAGAAGGGCAATTAACAGATTCAGATGGTAATCGAATAAATGAGAATGAAATAGTTGTAGTAGATCCTATTCCTGATACATTTTTTAGCGCGTCAATAAATTCTCCATCAAGTAATGCAAATAACAGATTTGATCCCGCTTTAATTGGTGATGGAGGCTTGTTAAATAGGAATATTAGAGAAATTGCAACCGCTAGTTCTGGATTTAACGAGATTACTGTTAGCGAAGGTCGGGATTATTCAAAATTAGAAAATGCAAGAAAACTGAACCAGAATGAATATACATATAATGCTCAATTAGGGTATATTTCATTGCAACAACGATTGGCTAACGATGAGATTTTGGCTGTAGCTTATCAATATACAATTGGTGATCAAGTCTATCAGGTTGGAGAGTTTGGAAGCGACGGGGTAGATGCTACAGTTGTTACTGAAACAAACTCTTCTCAAGCAATCGTAACTCAAAGTTTGATTTTGAAAATGTTAAAGAGTAATTTAACAAACGTCAAAAATCCGGTTTGGAATCTGATGATGAAAAATATTTACCAAATCCCTGGCGCTTATCAATTGAAACAAGAGGATTTCAGGTTTAATATCCTTTATACTGATCCTTCACCTTTAAACTATATTACAGCAGTTTCAGGAAGTCCATTTCCGGCTGACGCATCTCCGGGAAATAGAGTAGCAGAAACTCCTTTACTAAAAGTATTTAATTTAGACAAACTGAATTTCAATAATGACCCTCAGACTGGAGGCGATGGTTTTTTCGATTTTATACAAGGCATAACTGTAGACTCTCAAAATGGTCGTGTAATATTTACAACCAAGGAGCCATTTGGGGAATTGTTGTTTTCGAAGCTTGCAAATACTGGTGCTGCTGAAAATTATGATAATGCCAATAGTTATAATGAAAACCAAAAGAAATATGTCTTCCGGAACATGTATCGCAACACACAATCAGGGGCGCTGCAGGATAGTGATAAGAATAAATTCCTTTTAAGGGGTAAGTATAAATCATCTGGAGATGAGGGAATCCCTATTGGGGCATTCAATGTGCCAAGAGGTTCGGTTGTTGTTACGGCAGGAGGGAGAATCTTAGTTGAGGGGGTCGATTATAGTGTGAACTATCAATTGGGAAGAGTTCAGATTCTAGATCCTTCGCTACAGGCTTCTAATACGCCTATTAATGTTTCGCTGGAAAACAATGCTGTCTTTGGACAGCAAACAAGACGGTTTATGGGAGCAAACGTGGAACATAAAATCTCAGATAATTTTCTGGTGGGAGGTACATTCTTAAAAATGACTGAAAGACCATTCACCCAGAAATCAAGTTTTGGTCAAGAATCAGTTAACAACACTATTTTTGGATTCAACACTAACTTTTCTTCTGAAGTTCCTTTTTTGACAAGATTGGTAAATAAATTACCAAACTTAGATACTGATGTGCCTTCAAACCTTTCTGTAAGGGGAGAAATTGCGTTTTTGAAACCAGATTCGCCAAAAGCGGATCAGTTTGAAGGAGAATCGACTATATATGTGGATGATTTTGAAGGCTCGCAATCTACTATAGATATGCGGTCAGCCTACGCTTGGAGTCTTTCTTCAACACCAGATAGGAATGTCAGAAGCGCATACGATTTCAATGCCAATGCCAATGATTTGAGCTATGGTTTTAAAAGAGCTAAACTGGCTTGGTACTCTATAGATCCTGTTTTTTACACCCAAAAACCTGCTGGGATTTCAAATAATGACTTATCATTCAACAGTACTAGACGAATATATAGTGAAGAGTTGTATCCGTTAACTGATATTGCTCAAGGGCAATCACAAGTAATAAACACTTTAGACTTAAGTTACTATCCGTCAGACAGAGGGCCTTATAACAATAGTGCAAATTTTAATGCTAAAGCTGCTGACAATTTTGGTGGAATTATGCGATCGCTTAACTCTACAAATTTTGAGCAAAGTAATGTAGAATATATCCAATTTTGGGTCTTAGATCCGTACGAGGGGATAGGTAAGATTCCTCAAAGTAACACGGGTAAAATATATTTCAATCTTGGGGAGATATCCGAAGATGTTTTAAAAGACGGAAGGAAACAATATGAAAATGGACTTGGACCAGATCAAATACTAGTAAACCCTAGACCAATTTGGGGAGATGTTCCTGCTTCACAATCTTTAATTTATGCCTTTGATGCCAATGCGGATAATCGAACTAATCAAGATATTGGTTTGGACGGTTTGTCTAATGCAAATGAAGCTGATGTTTACAATAATTTTGCGTCCGAACCGGATCCAGCGGGAGATGATTATACGTTTTATTTGAATACTTCCGGGAGCATTTTGGAGCGATATAAAAATTATAATGGAGTTGATGGAAACTCTATGGTTGATATCACCAATCCCAACAGAGGTTCCTCTACGGTCCCGGATGTAGAAGATATCAATAGGGATAACACGATGAATACGATCAATGCCTATTATGAATATAGTATCGACGTTCAGCCAAACATGGCAGTTGGCCAAAATTATATTACAGACATAAGGAATACCCAAGTGACATTAGCTAACGGAGAAGTGACCGATTCAAGATGGATTCAGTTTAAAATTCCAGTTACCCAACCAGAAAACACGATTGGAAACATTTCTGATTTTAGGTCGATACGCTTTATGAGGATGTTTATGACTGGCTTTAACCAAGAGGTGACGGTTCGTTTTGGCGCTTTAGATTTAGTTAGGGGAGAATGGAGGAGGTTCACCAATACTCTTGATTTTAATGACACAAATGTAGCGGATGACAATACGGATTTAGATGTATTGACCGTAAATGTTCAAGAGAATGGTGATAGATGTCCAGTAAATTATATTATCCCTCCGGGAGTGCAACGGGAACAATTGTATAATAATAATACGCTAATTAATCAAAATGAACAATCCTTGTCGCTAAGAGTTTCAGGGGATGGACTGGAACCCGGAGATTCCAGAGCCGTTTTTAAAAATGTAAGCATTGATATGCGTCAATTCAAGAAGTTGAAAATGTTTTTACATGCAGAATCTTTGCCAAACGAAATTATGCTTAGAGATGATCAATTGGTTGGTTTTATTCGTTTTGGAAATGATTTCACTCAGAACTTTTACCAAATTGAAATTCCTTTGAAAGTAACAACACCGTCATCTACATCTGGAACAAATTGTTCTGCTTTGAGCGCCGAAGTAGTCTGGCCAGAAGCCAATGAAATAGATTTGTCTTTAGAATTGTTGACCCAGTTGAAAATTCAAGCCATGAGTGTTGATTTAAGTACTTTACCTTTAGATGGGATTTATTATCAAAACGAAGATGAACTCAATTCTGGAGCGGTCAATAAACCGAATAGATTACGTTTGGGAATCAAAGGGAACCCTAATTTCGGATTGGTTAGAACATTGATGGTTGGTGTAAAAAGTAATGAAACGCGTCAGGACATCAAAGGGGAAGTTTGGTTCAACGAACTTCGTTTGGCCGACATGGATAATCAAGGCGGAATGGCAGCTGTTTTAAATGTAGATTCGAATCTTGCGGATTTCGCTACTATTTCAGCGACAGGAAAGAAAAGCACAATGGGTTTTGGTGCTTTGGAGCAAGGACCAAACGAAAGAAGTCGTGAAGATCTTCAGCAATATAACATTGTGACTAATATAAATCTAGGGAAAATGTTGCCTGCGAAATGGGGGATTAATTTGCCTTTTAATTATGCTATTGGCGAAGAAACTATAACTCCTGAATA
The DNA here is from genome assembly GCA_047635475.1 of Porticoccaceae bacterium. Classification (GTDB taxonomy): domain Bacteria; phylum Bacteroidota; class Bacteroidia; order Flavobacteriales; family Flavobacteriaceae; genus Flavobacterium. The sequence continues at coordinate 38,578 of JBLIKQ010000011.1, read as the reverse complement.
CGATCCTTTTAATCAGGATATTAGATTAAAACAGCTTTTGGATAAAACTTCTGATGAAGCGACAAAGGACAATTATAGAAACAGAGCAATTGATTATACTAAGCGAACAAGCATTAATTTTATAGGTGTTAGAAAGCAGAGAAGTCCCGAACAAAAACAACACGTTTATGACCCTGAAAACTTTACTTTTTCTCAATCATACAATAAAGTGGAGCGACATGACTATGAGATTGAAGACTATGCAGACCAGCAAGCTAGTTCATCTGTTGATTACGCATTCAGTTTTCAACCGAAACCGGTAGAGCCTTTTAAGAAAATGGAGTTTATGAAAAAGAGTGACTATTGGAAACTACTAAGTGATTTTAATTTTAATTATCTGCCATCTAACATATCGTTTAATACGAATATTAACAGACAGTATAATCGTCAACAATTTAGGCAGGTGGATGTTCAGGGAATTGGACTGGACCCGCTATATAGAAGGAATTTTGCATTTAACTATAGGTATGGTTTTAACTATAATCTAACAAAATCATTAAAACTTAATTATACTGCTTCGTCTAGTAACATCGTTAAAAATTATTTGAATGAAGACAACGAGCCAATAGACAGTTTCTCAATATGGGATAGCTATTGGGATATTGGAGACCCTAACCAGCACATGCAGCAGTTGGTTGTGAATTATGACATTCCAATTAATAAAATTCCAGTATTCAGTTTTATAAAAGCAAATTATTCTTATACTGGAGATTATAGCTGGCAACGCGCTTCAAATGCTTTGTCAAGAATAGAAATTGAAGGAACTTCCTATAATTTAGGGAACACTGTTCAGAATTCACGTTCTAATAATTTGAACTCAAGTTTCAACATGGACATGTTGTATAAGTATTTGGGAATTGGGACAAAAGGGAAGAGGGCAGCGGTTAAGAGTAGACAAGCAGCTCCTAAACCAGGCGAAAAAGTAGTGAATACAGCTGTGAAACCACAGGGCAAAAGCAATGAGTTTGTTAATGGATTTCTAGGTGTTTTAACTAGCGTAAAAAATATTCAAATTAACTATACGGAGAATAGTGGTACTGTTTTGCCCGGATATACCCCAGGAGTAGGGTTTTTAGGATCTTCAAGACCTTCCCTAGGCTTTATCTTTGGAAGCCAAGACGATGTGAGATATGAGGCTGCCAAAAGTGGATGGTTAACCAATTATCAAGATTTTAATCAAAATTTCTCACAAGTGACTAATAGGATGCTCAAAGGCACAGCGAATGTCGATTTGTTCCCTGATTTGAAAATTGATTTGACAGCAGACCGTTCCTACTCCAAGAACTTTACAGAACAATATGATGTTTTTGAAGGCCAGTACAATTCGCGTTCACCTTATACTTATGGTCTATTTTCGATATCGACTGTTTTAATTAAGACTGCGTTTTCAACTAGTGACGAAAGTGCTTCGGCGGCATTTGATGACTTTAGGTCCAATAGGCTTTTAGTAGCCACAAGATTAGCGTCAGAACGTGGTATTGATGTTAATAATCCTTCGAATCTTGATGAAGATGGATATCCGTTGGGATATAGCAAAAATAATCAGGCAGTTTTATTGCCGGCTTTTTTGGCGGCTTATTCAGGTAGCGATGCATCAGGTGTTTCACTGGGGATTTTCAGAAGTTTTCCATTACCTAACTGGTCGGTTAAGTATACTGGATTAATGCGATATGGTTTGTTTAAAACAAATTTTAAAAGGTTCTCTTTGCAGCATAATTATAGAGCTTCTTACACAGTCAATCAATATCGATCTAATTTTGATTATGATAAAACCCCGGATGGAGTAGATGCTAGTGGAGACTTTTTTAATAAAACAATCATGTCTAATGTCAATTTGGTGGAACAATTTAGCCCCTTAATTAGAATGGATTTTGAATTAAAAAGTTCGTTGAAAGTGCTTACTGAGATCAAAAAAGACAGGGCACTGTCCATGAGCTTTGACAATAATTTATTGACGGAAGTAAAAGGAATTGAGTATGTCGTAGGACTTGGCTATCGCTTTAAGGATGTGATCTTTTCTTCTCGATTGGCGGATAGCCCTACTGGCATAATTAAAGGAGATATTAATATGAAAGCTGATTTTTCGTATCGGAATAATCAAACAGTAGTTCGGTATTTAGATTATGATAATAATCAATTAGCGGGAGGGCAAAATATTTGGTCTTTGAAGTTAACAGCTGATTATTCTTTCAGTAAAAACCTTACGGCAATATTTTATTATGACCATTCTTTTTCCAAAGCAGTGATATCCACTTCATTTCCATTAACTAATATTCGCTCCGGTTTTACGCTTCGTTATAATTTTGGGAATTAAACTTAAGAATCTAAACTATATTTGAATAGAAGAGTGTTACATTTGCGAAACAATAATTCAATTATCAATTATCAATTAATATTTATTATGAATATACCAGCAAATTTAAAGTACACTAAAGATCACGAGTGGGTTAGCTTAGAAGCTGATGTGGCAACTGTAGGGATTACGCATTTTGCTCAAAAGGAATTAGGCGATATCGTTTATGTTGAAGTGGAAACTTTAGATCAAACTCTTGAAAAAGACGAGGTTTTTGGTACAGTTGAGGCAGTAAAAACAGTTTCTGATTTGTTTCTCCCATTAGCAGGAGAAATTATTGAATTTAACGATACTCTTGAAAGTACTCCAGAAGCAGTAAATGCAGATCCTTATGGAGCTGGGTGGATGATAAAAATTAAAGTCTCAGATGTTGCGGATTATGAGTCGTTGCTTTCAAGTGACGCTTACAAAGAATTGATTGGTGCTTAAACAATTGATTTTTTTGGCAGCATTATTATGGACAGGAATCGTTCTTACACTTTGTTTAGTTCAGTCCAACAGTCTTCCAGTAGTTAAGATTGTAAACCTTGATAAATACGTTCATGCCTTTTTTCATTTTGTCTTTACGTCACTATGGTTTTTATTTTTTATAGGCAGTACACAGAACAAAAATATTTTTAGGCCATTATTGATTGCATTTATGCTTTCAGTTTTTTTTGGAATAATAATCGAAATTTTACAAGGATTGTATACGACAACGAGAAGAGAAGATATCCTCGATGTTGCAGCAAATGTTTTCGGTGCAACTTTAGCTGTTTTTACAATAGTTATTTATTACAGAACTCGACATTTAGATAAGAAATAAAATAAATTTAAATCCCGCTTTAGCGGGATTTTTTGGTTTAAGAAGCAACTGTTTTATCGCAGAGCGTGGGATTAATTGATTGACCGATTGGAATAGTTTTAGAAAATCACTAAATTGATGTTTAACAACTTTAGTTACAGGCTAAAAGTTATTTTGCTAGTCAAAAGTACATATCTATGTCAAAATAATGTAGATTTAACATGTATTTTTGTCTGTCACAAATTATCATCATATAGAATATTAAAACAATGAGTATCAAACAATATTTAGATTCAACTTATTTAAAAACAGCTGTTCAAGCTGGACTTAAAGAAAGCCAAAACATCCTTTTTGTTAAAAAATTAATTCAAGAAGCTATTAATGAGAACTTCAAACTCATTATGATTCGGCCTGATATGGTTTCTATGGCTAGAAAAATGATTGTTGATGCTAATTCGAAAGTCGAAATAGGTACGGTAATTGATTTTCCAGTAGGGAGGTCAGGAGTGGAGGCGAAGCTTAATGAGGCACGTCAGGCAATTCAGGACGGTGCTGATGATTTAGATTTTGTATGTAATTACGAAGCGTTTAAAAAAGGGGACCTTGACTTGGTAAAACAAGAGATTTTAAAATGTACCCAATTGGGATTGAAAAATAATAAAGTTGTTAAATGGATTATTGAAGTTGCGGCATTAAGTGACAAGCAGATTATACAGCTGTCGGCTCTGGTTAAAAACTTGGCAGTATCTAATTTTAGAGAAAAAGATTATGCTTCGATTTTTGTGAAATCATCAACAGGATTTTATAAAACTGAAAACAACTTGCCTAACGGCGCAACAGTTTTGTCTATAAAATTGATGTTAGAAAACGCAGCGCCACTTCCTGTAAAAGCAGCCGGTGGTGTTAGGACTTATGATGAGGCATTAGCGATGATTCAATTAGGTGTAAAACGAATAGGGACCTCTGGAGCAAAAGCAATTGCCAACGGAGAAATCGCACAATCAGGATACTAAAATTTCAATGAAAATCAGGATGACAAAAGGTTTCTTAATTTTATTTTTATCATTTTTTTCTTTTTTCACATATTCTCAAACCGCAAATAGTAATTCATCTATCGAGCGATTTCCTGTTTTTCCTGGCTGCGAAAATTTAGAGTTCACTGCGTTAGACAACTGCTTTTATAATGAAGTGCAAGATTTTGTTTTTCGAAACTTTGTAGTGCCAGAAAACCTGATAGAAAACAACTTTTCGGGAAGCGTAAAAGTGCTTTTTGAAGTCGATAGTAACGGAAATTTTAAAATAATTTACGTCAATGCTGTCGATGAGGAATTGATACAAGAGTCGAAAAGGCTCTTTAGTAAATTTCCGAAAATTAGTCCATCTACTTATAACGGAAAGTCAACCTATTCAAAATACAATATCACAATTTCTATACCATTGAAGAGGTCAGGAGCACTAGCTTCAGAGGCACTGGCGCCTGCTGTTATTTTGCAAAGCAATAGAGACTTGCTGACAGAATTAGATAGTTTTATATATAAAACATATAATGGTCCTGAGTTTGAAAGCCATTTAAACATTCCTTTTTCGCACAGTTATTACTCACAGTTTGATGGGGCGTTAAATAAAGTGGGAAGCAATAACCATACAGCTTCAAAACCATATACTTATAGTGAGGTTGCAAAATATTATGATATTAAAGCGGTAAATAATAAACTAAAAAAAAAGGTCTCAGGTTGGTGGGCTAGAAAATTATGGAATGAAAATACTATTGAGATTCAAGGTGAAGAGTATTGGTTTACATTGAATCCGATTGTGGATTTGCAGCTAGGTAAAGAGTCTCAGAGTACTATTTCTTATACTTATGTCAATACTCGTGCGCTTAATTTTCGTGGCGGATTAGGAGATAAGCTTAATTTCACAACAACTGTTTTTGAAAGTCAGGGGCGTTTTGCAGACTACTTTAATCAGTATGCTGAATCGATAAAACCTGCTGGAGGGAACCCTGCAATCATTCCTGGTATAGGAATTGCTAAAAAGTTTAAGACTGATTCGTATGATTTTCCTTTGGCGGAAGCCAATATAACCTTTGCTCCAAGTAAGCATATTGATTTACAGTTAGGTTATGGGAGGAATTTTATAGGTGATGGGTACCGTTCTTTATTTGAAAGTGATGCGTCGAGTCCATATCCGTATTTTAAAATAAACACCAACTTTTGGAAAATAAAATATACGAATACCTATATGTGGTTAAAGGATGTGCGTCCCGAGGTTACTCGAGAAAGAACTTACTCGACAAAGTTCATGGCAAATCATTATTTGAGTTGGAACGTGTCAAATAAATTGAATATCGGTTTGTTCGAATCCGTAATTTGGGCAAATACTAACGATAGGGGCTTTGACGCCAGTTTTGTTAATCCAATTATTTTTTATCGATCTGTGGAGTTTGCCTCCTCAGCCAGAACCGGTAATGCATTGTTGGGTTTTTCTTATAAGTATAAATGGAGTAATCAGATCAATTTTTATGGTCAATTTCTTCTAGACGAGTTTTCTCTTTCGGATATTAAAAGTAGCGATAACAGTTGGAAAAATAAGTATGGATATCAGTTGGGCGTTAAATATTATAATGCCTTTCAGGTTAACAATTTATTAGTGCAGTTAGAGTTTAATCACGTTCGACCTTATATGTACTCGCATAGCACGCCTATTACCAATTATGGACATAATAATCAAAGTATAGGACATCAGTGGGGTGGAAATTTTAAGGAATTTATTGCAATTGCTCGCTATCATCAAGGAAGGTATTTTGGCGATATTAAAATAACCGCAGGTACTCGCGGCCTTGATTTTGATACTACAGTAGATAATTATAACTACGGGGGAGATATTTATAAGGATTACGATGAAAACAGACCTTTTGATTCAGGAGTAAAAATAGGGCAAGGAAATAAAACTGTCGTTTTTATAGCTGATATCCTGGGTGGATATTTGGTGAATCCCACAACAAATTTAAAGCTTTTTGGAAGTTATATTTATAGGAGCTTTGATCCTGCAACGAATACTGCAACAATATTCAATCGAAGTACGAACTGGTTCACTTTAGGATTGAGGGCAGATATTTTTAATTGGTATTTTGACTATTAGTGTATCGCTTTAAAGTTTGGATGTTTGTAATTATAAACTAAACGCTATACTTTATAATTATAGTTAGTGTTTTTCTCTATTAATTTTAGCAAAAAAAAATCTAAATTCTACGATATAATTTCATCGTGTTATGTGTACCTTTGCAAGAGTTTTATAAAGCCTCATGAAAACCGCATTGAATACTACGTCAAATACATTTTCCCTTAAAACGGTTTTTTTGGATTTTAAAGAAATCACAAAGGCAGGATTGGCAATTAGTGTTTTATTCTCTTCTATTGCGGGTTATTTTTTAGGTTTTAGTGATGTACATCCTTTTCAATGGTCTGTTTTGATTATGCTTGCCACTGGTGGTTACTGCATGGTAGGAGCTTCTAATGCTTTTAATCAAGTTATTGAGAAAGATTTAGATGCTTTAATGAATAGAACTAAAAACCGACCTGTTCCGGCCGGAAGAATGTCGTCTGTTACTGCATTATTGATAGCCAGTTCATTAACGATAATTGGTATTACGCTATTATATTTGATTAATCCCAAAACAGCAATGTTTGGTGCGATTTCTATATTTTTATATACCAGTGTTTATACTCCCTTGAAGACTGTGACATCTTTGTCTGTTTTCGTAGGTGCCTTTCCTGGTGCAATCCCTTTCATGTTGGGATGGGTTGCTGCGACAGGAGAGTTTGGAATTGAGGCTGGGACTTTATTTTTAATTCAGTTTTTCTGGCAATTTCCTCATTTTTGGGCTATCGGTTGGTTTTTATATGAAGATTACGAAAGAGCTGGGTTTTTTATGCTACCTACAGGGAAGAGGGATAGAGGTACTGCGCTACAGGTTATTTTATATACAGTTTGGTTAGTTATAGCTTCCTTATTGCCTGCTTTGGGTTATACGGGTAAATTATTCATATCGCCTATTGCTGCGGCGGTTGTTTTTTTACTAGGTCTTTGGATGCTCTACTATGCGGTGCAACTATACAAGTTGAGAAGTGCAAAAGCAGCAAGAACTTTGATGTTAATAAGTGTTTCTTATATCACTTTATTACAATTCGTTTATATAATTGATAAATTTTTGAGATAATTATGGATATTACAATGACAAAAGACGAGCATAAAGCGAGGACGGCGAGATCATACAAATTGATATTGCTGTTTGCCATGGTCAGCATGACCATGATGTTTGCGGGGCTTACAAGTGCTTTCGTAGTGAGCAAATCTAGGGTGGATTGGTTAGAGGGTTTTGAGCTGCCTATAGCTTTCTATTATAGTACTCTTGTGATTTTGGGTTGCAGTGTTACTTTTCATTTGGCTAAAAAAGCCATTCAAAAAGACAATAAAATTGCGACAACCACATTTCTTTTTGCTACTTTAGCCTTGGGGATATTATTTGTGATTTTACAGTTCGTAGGGTTTGGCCAAATTGTAGAGAACGGCTATTATTTTACAGGAGCTGAGAGTTCAATTACAACTACATTTCTTTATGTTGTGACGGTTGTACACTTGATTCACCTTGCGGGAGGGTTGATTTCACTTCTAATCATAATTTATAATCATTTTAAACAAAAATACAATTCGACTCAAACTCTTGGAATAGAACTAGGTGCAATGTACTGGCACTTTCTTGACTTCTTGTGGGTTTATTTATTTGTATTTTTATATTTCTTTAAATAAGAAAAAAACGTAAATTTGGGAACTTTTTAACGAATAACTTTTATGGAATCGACAGTTACTACTGCAAATAGTGAAGAAAAAACTTGGGGAGGCGGCAATGAGCCAATGGGAGCAAGTTATGGTAAATTAATGATGTGGTTTTTTATCGTGTCAGATGCCTTAACGTTCTCGGCGTTTTTAGCAGCCTATGGTTTTTCTAGATTTAAATTTATCGAAACGTGGCCGTTGGCAGATGAAGTGTTTACTCACTTTCCATTCATGCATGGTGTGTCTGCGCCAATGTATTACGTGGCTTTAATGACATTTATTTTGATTTTTTCATCTGTAACAATGGTGTTGGCAGTTGATGCAGGTCATCAAATGAAAAAGAACAAAGTGGTCGTTTATATGTTTTTAACTATTGTTGGTGGTATGATCTTCGTAGGGTCGCAAGCTTGGGAGTGGAAGAATTTTATAAATGGAGAATATGGTGCTATCGAGACAAAAGGGGGTAGTTTACTTCAGTTTGTTGATAAAGATGGACATCGTGTTGCTCTTGCGGATTTTGCTGACAATTTTCATTTAGAAAGAGAGCAGTTGACAAGTAATAAAGGGAAGTGGTTCATGAGTGAGCCGTCTTTACCATCTTATTCCGTAGCTGAAGTTCAGGCTGGTTTTAAAGCGCATCCTGATTTACTGATAAGAACGGAGGTTATTTACGAAGCAGATGAGATAACAATAAAAGACACTAAAATTAATCATGATTTAACAAAAATAAAGCAAAAGACTATTTTGACGCGAGATGAGTCTATGTTGAGGTTAGAGCAGGCTACTTATGTTGTAGAAGGCGCCAATTTGGTCAGAAACGAATATGGAAGTAAATTGTTTGCTGACTTCTTTTTCTTTATAACAGGTTTTCACGGTTTCCACGTTTTTTCAGGGGTGATCATAAATATAATTATATTTTTTAATGTCCTTGTTGGGACTTACGAGAAGAGGGGGAGTTATGAAATGGTAGAGAAAGTTGGTTTGTACTGGCACTTTGTCGATTTAGTTTGGGTATTCGTTTTTACAGTATTCTATCTAGTTTAATTTTTAAAGATTATTATTATGTCACACGTACATGTATCAAATACAAGTAGAATTTGGAAGGTTTTTGCAATATTATCAGCTGTTACAATAGTAGAGGTAATTTTAGGGATTCTTAAACCAGAAGTTTTACACTTAAATCATTTCATGGGAATGAACTTGCTGAACTGGATATTTTATGCTCTAACTATATATAAAGCATATTATATTGTATATGCTTTTATGCATATGGAAGGAGAGAAAAGTAGTCTTAGAGCCGCCGTTGTTTTACCGGTTATATTTTTAATATTATATTTGCTTTTCATTCTCTTAACTGAAGGTAATTATATATATGGGATTTTTAAAGATTCAACTATTAAGTGGAATTTTTAACAAAATATTAATTCATAAAAAGGGTACGCATTGCGTGCCTTTTTTTATTTTTGCATTTTAAATATCAGTAGCGCCATAATGAAAAAAAATATTGTCCTTTTTGTCCTTTTTATCCTGCCAATCTTTGCTTATCTCTTTTTTGCGTCTGGTGTTAATAGTTTTACAAAACTGCCTGTTATCACTACTAGCATTCCTGATTTTGGAAAATGGGAAACTTTGAATAATGAAAAAGTTAGTCTGGACAATAAAATCACCATCCTGGGGTTTGCAGGTACCGAGGTTATAAAACATAGAGGGAACTTATTCAATCTTAACGAAAAAATTTATCAACGATACCATACTTTTGACGACTTACAATTCGTTATGGTGTGCCCTCTAGGAACAGAAGATGATATTAGGAGTATTATGGATGCACTAGATGAATTTACTGATGTTTCGCAGTGGCATTTTGTTTTTACTACCCCAGAGCAGATTAATCAATATTACGGTCAGCTAAAACTAGTGGGAAAACTAGATAATAACGCTGGTACTTCTGATGTGTATATTGTTGACAAGAAGCGAAACCTTAGAGGTAGAAAAGAAAAGAAGGGCTATAAAGAGGGCTATGATACTTTTCATCCGGCCGAATTGAGTAATGAGATGTTAGATGATTTTAAGGTAATTCTATATGAATATCGTGCTGCACTCAAGAAAAATAATAATGCGACAAAACAACTTTAAAGTTATAGTATATGTTCAAAAACAAATCTTACATCGGTATTTCGTTTATAATTCTAGTTTTTGGAATTTATGCAGTTCCTAAGATTATATCCAGAATGCAAAATAATGAAATTGTACAAGGGGATCGTTTGGACCTAGTTACTGGTGGAAATAAAGAAGTTGAGAATTTAATAAAAATAGGCCCTGCGCCAAAATTCGAATTGCTTAATCAGGACAGCGTCAAAATTAGCAATGATACTTATAAGGATAAAGTGTATGTATTGGAATTTTTCTTTACTACTTGTCCTTCCATTTGCCCAAAAATGAATCAAAGCATGCTGTTGATTGAGAAAAAGTTTTTCGGCAATCCAAATTTTGGAATAGTTTCGATCACGATAGATCCATCTCACGATACAGCCGCCGTTTTGAAGGCACATTCGGAGTTGTTGGGGGTTAAGTCGTCAAATTGGAATTTCCTAACAGGCGACAGAGAGTACATATTCAATTTGGCCAACAAAGGCTTCAATCTATATGCAGGGGAGAATGCTAATGTAAAGGGCGGTTTCGAGCATTCAGGGTTATTTGCTTTAGTGGACAAAAATGGAAATATTCGTTGCAGGAAGGATGACTTTGGTAATCCTATTCTATACTATGATGGTTTGGAGAAAAAAGGAGTAAGGGACATTCAACAAGACATAGCAAAATTATTAAAAGAATAAAAATGGAAAATAGTTCTCTCGAGAAAAAATACAGTAGCTTAATAATAGTTGTTTCTGTTCTCATCCCAGTTGCGGTTGCACTGCTTTTTATGGTCAAATTAAAAGATTTTGGTATCAATGTTACGCCACTTTCCTTTTTGCCTCCAATTTACGCGGTAATAAACGGTCTAACGGCCTTGGTTTTAGTTGCAGGTGTTTTTGCTATTAAAAATGGGAAGCGCCAACTCCACCAGCGGTTTATGACGACAGCAATTGTGCTTTCTCTTGCTTTTTTAGTGATGTATATTGCCTATCACATGACTACAGATTCTACCAAATTTGGGGGTGAAGGAATTGTTAAAGGTCTTTATTTCTTCATTCTTATTACGCATATTATCTTGTCTATAATCGTTATTCCTTTGGTTCTGGTTACCTATGTACGGGCTTTAGCGCAGGTATTCGATAAACACAAGAAAATTGCCAAAATTACTTTTCCTATTTGGCTATATGTTGCCGTTACAGGTGTTGTGGTGTATTTAATGATATCTCCTTATTATGTGTAGTAAAATTAAATTACAGATGTGCTTTGTAGCCTTCACTTTATTTGCTCTTTCTATTTCGGCAAATGCACAATGTGCAATGTGTCGGGCGGCATTAGGGGGTGATGGTAATAAAATGCAAGCCCAAGCAGTAAATGATGGGATTGTGTATTTAATGATGATTCCTTATGTTTTAGTAGCAGGTGTTGGCTTTGCCGTTTATAGATTATACAAAAAGAAGAAGGCAGAATAATTTTTGAGCAACTATTTCAGCCCGTCTATTGCAATACTGATTTCTCCGTTTACTGTAACTAGAGCTATAATGGCATTGTTTGTTAGTTGAATTTTTTTAAATTTGAATTCTTCTATTTTCCCGTTAACAAAGATACCTGGCAGTGGAGTGTAATTGTCCAGAAAGCTCATTATGGTTCGTTTCCCTTCGTTTAAATTTGACTGAATAGAATAACGGCAATTCTGCTTAATTTTACTTAAAATCACTCCTTGTGCAAGCCAGTTTGCTGTGCTCATCAGTTTGTTTTTTGTATCCAATATATATTCTAAATCGTCAAAATAGATTTCTTTTGTTTCGTCGTTGTATTTAGGGAGGCCAGATAAATAGAGTATTCCGTTTACGGTCCCCAATACTTCTAAAGCAATTACCATTTTACCACCTTTATGCCAAATGGAGACGTTCTGGACTGTAATTTTCTTTCTACCCGATCCAAATTCTTGTCCTCTAAAATTTTTTGTTATTATTCTGGAAGCGTCATGGTAACTTGAAACTGCAATAACATTTGCTTTTATTTGATTTTGAACTTTTATTATGGGCTTTAAGGTTATTTTATTGGTGTCAAATTTGGATTCTGGTTGCGTTCCTATTAAGGTTTCTATAGTGCATTTCATTCCCATTTGTAATTCAAATGAGTCCTTTTTCAATTTGGCTGGGGTTGAATATATTTCGATTGGTATAATTCTAAGCCAACTCTCATAGTCGTCATTCATTCTGTAAGGATTGCAAACTTCTTCTAAGGCTTCCAATACATTAGGTTTGAAATCCATGGATTTTGAAATTGCATCATCTATTTTTTTTTCTATTGTAGATTTAAATAGTTTTATTGCAGGGTTGATAAGGTATGCTATTGGAACATTTTTTCCTAATAGAGACATCGTTGGTGCTTCATTCCAGTCTAATGATTTTAACTCGGTTTTAGTTTTTAACTGCCAATTAGTTAAGGTGACATTACTGGTCAGGGTAATAATTCCATTTAAATTAAACTCTCTCGTACTGTAAAGTTCAACTCCCATGGTTTTTGTTCCAAATCTGTATTTAACTATGGCCTTCAAGGGGAGAATAGTTTGTATTCTTTCTCCCGAAATGTCATCGTTTTTGGTTATCGTGATAGGTGCCAATTTCCATATTTTAACTGTAAAATCATCATCCTCGATGTTATCGTCTTCATAAATGAGTCCAGTCATTAGTGAGTTAGTTTTGTTCTCGATATCTTTAAGTTTAATACTTATGGGTAGGTTGATAAAGGACGGGCTGCTTACGTATACTAAAGGTGTTGCATCATCTGATTCCGGTTTTAATGTATTAATTTTTTGTATTGTGGAACAGCCGAAATGAGACATTAAAGAGAAAATTAAAAGTAGGTAATAAAGGTTTCGTAGCATTTTGTTTTAATTAGGAACAACAAAATTAATCAAAGAAAGATATTTCTCTGATATTTTGTAACAAAAGGTTTTTTTAAATGTCTAATAGCTGTTCTATGATAATAAAAGCGATTGAATATTTTATATATTTATTGCCTATCTTAAAATGTAAAAAGTTAATTTTGTGTAGTGGCTATGCTGCATATTCATTCAAAATATATGGGAAATAAAAATTATTATACTTTAATTCTACTGATGCTTTGCAGTATTTCTTTTCAGGCTCAAACTAAGAAGTGGACCTTAAAAGAATGTGTGAATTATGCGGTACAAAACAACATTTCAATCAAACAAACGGCATTAGATACTGAAACTGCTCAAATTGATAAAAGAGGAGCAATAGGTAATTTTTTGCCATCACTTAACACTTCAGGATCTCATTCTTGGAATGTTGGTTTAAATCAGGATATTACTACAGGACTTTTACAAAATCAGACGACGCAATTTACATCAATAGGTGCAACTGTAGGGGTAGATATTTATAAAGGTTTACAAAATCAAAATACCCTTAGAAATGCTAGACTTTCTCTAATAGCAGCGCAATATCAATTGACAAAAATGCGAGAAGACATTGCTCTTAATGTTGCCAATGCCTTTTTACAAGTACTTTTCAACAAAGAAAATTTGAAAGTACAAAAAGATCAATTGGCGATTGATGAGAAGCAGTTATTGCGTTCGCAGGAATTAGTTAAGGCTGGATCAATCCCCAGTGGCGATCTATTAGATGCAAAAGCGACGGTGGCTAACGATAATCAAAAATTAATTGCTGCGGATAACGCGCTGTTAATATCTAAATTAAGTTTGTCTCAATTGTTACAATTAAAAGATTTTGAGAATTTTGATATTGAGGATAGTACTCAAGTACAAGACGAAAACAATATATTGGCACAAACACCTTTGTCTATTTATGATATGGCCAAGGGAAATAGAACTGAGCTTAAAATTGCTCAAACCAATTTGGAAATTGCTGAAAAAAATCTGGCTATTGCAAAAGGAGGTTTTCAACCTACTTTGCGAGGTTTTTATAATTTCAATAGTCGAATTTCCTATTCGGATATTGCAATTAGAGATAATCAAGGAGCAATTGTAGGAGTTCAATCCGCACCGCCATTCTTTGACCAGTTCAACAATAATAAAGGACAGTCTTTTGGAGCGCAATTGAGTATCCCAATTTTTAATGGATTCTCTGCAAGTAACAATGTAGAACGTTCTAAGGTAAACCTAGAGAAGTCTAAAATAGCATTAGAGCAACAAGAATTAGACCTCGAAAGGAATGTCTATTTGGCATTTACGGATGCTAAAGGCGCATTAAAGGCCCATGAGTCCGCTTTGGTAGCTCTGGAGTCTAGACAAGCAGCTTTTGATTATGCGAAAGAAAAGTATGATGTGGGTTTGATGAATTCTTTTGATTTAAATCAATCACAAACGTTACTGTCCAATGCGCAATCTGAAGTCTTAAGATCTAAGTACGATTATATATTCAAAATTAAAATATTGGAATTCTATTTTGGAATCCCCATCATTAAAAATTAATTAAACATGTCAAAGAAAACAATTTATCTCTTAATAGGCGGCGCTGTTGTAGTAATCGCGTTATTAGTAATACTTTCAAAAACGGGAGTTATTGGAAATAAAGATGAGGGTAAGGAAGTCGAGATTACAACTGTGACTTTCTCAACCATTGTTGAGACAGTTTCGGCTACAGGAAAAATTCAACCTGAAATTGAAGTTAAAATTTCATCCGAAGTCTCAGGAGAAATCATTTCGTTACCGATAAAAGAAGGACAAGTTGTAAAGAAAGGAGATTTGTTAGTTAAAATAAACCCAGATTTATACACTTCTGGATACAATCGTTCTGTGTCAAATTTAGCAGGAAGTAAGGCTGGATTAAGCCAGGCGGATGCGCAGTTTAACGAAGCCAAAGCCAGTTATGAAAGGAATAAGGTGTTGTTCAAAAAAGGGATTATTTCTAAGTCGGATTGGGACAAATCAATCTCTGCTTTCGAAGTGTCAAAAGCGACTAAACAATCGGCTTATTTTAACGTAAAAAGCGCTTCAGCCACCGTAAATGAGGCTAGAGATAATTTGGCCAGAACAATTATTTATGCTCCTGCTGATGGTACAATATCTGTGCTCAATGTGGAGCTTGGTGAGCGAGTATTGGGAACGCAGCAAATGGCAGGAACTGAAATTCTTAGAGTGGCCAACTTGAATAACATGGAGGTTGAAGTAGATGTAAATGAGAATGATATCGTTAAAATAAAAGAAGGAGATTTTGCTAAAGTTCTCGTTGATGCCTATTTAAAAAAGGAATTCAAAGGAGTTGTTACTAGTATTTCGAATTCTGCTAGTAGCACGCTGACTTCAGATCAGGTGACTAATTTTAAAGTAAAAATAAGAATCTTGAAAGAATCTTATCAGGATTTAGTAGTTGGAAAACCTATCGCTTATTCCCCATTTAGACCAGGAATGACCGCAACAGTAGATGTCATTACCAAAACAAAGAAAAATGTTTTGTCAGTGCCAATAAGCTCTGTGGTCATAAAAGCAGATACTACAGCAGTTAAGGAGGTGAAAATGCCAGAGGATCTTGATGAAAAGAATACAGCTCCTAAAAGCGATAAAAAATTCGAGTGCGTTTTTATTAAGGTGGGCGGTAAGGCTAAAATACGAATCATTAAAACAGGGATTCAAGACGATGCCAACATTGAAGTTAAAAGTGGTCTAAAAAAGGGAGATGTTGTAATCACTGGTCCGTATACTACTGTAGCTAAAGAACTCAATTCCGGAGATATGGTATATGAGAAAACGGAAAAGCCAAATAAATAAAGTTAATGTCAGATTAGGCTAGTAATCCCGAAAAGCATTGAAATTAATATCATAAATACTAAGGATTGGATTATATTCTCAATATCGAGACTTCTACTAAAAATTGTTCTGTTTCTATAGCTAAAGAGGGTAAGACCATAATTTGCAAAGAAATTGCGGAAGGGGGCTACTCTCATGCGGAACGGTTACATGTTTTTATAGAGGCAAGTTTGAAAGAAGCTGGATTAACTTATAAAGATTTATCGGCTATAGCGGTCAGTCAGGGACCAGGGTCTTATACTGGACTTCGCATCGGTGTTTCGGCGGCTAAAGGGCTCTGTTTCGCGTTAGAGCTACCGTTAATTGCAGTTGACACATTGAAAGTATTAGCGTCACAGGTAAGTATTTCCAGTGGATTGATTGTTCCAATGATCGATGCGCGCAGAATGGAAGTATACAGCGCCATTTTTGCAGCAGATTTTGAAGGTGTAAGAGAAGTACAAGCTGAAATTATTAATGAGAATTCTTTCGAAGATTTTCAAGAAAACCTTTATTTCGTGGGAGATTGCACTGAGAAGTGTTCTGCTGTTTTGACCAAGGAAAATTTTGTCTTTTTGGACAAAATAAAATATCCTTCGGCAAACGAAATGAGTGCACTCAGCTTTGAGAAATATAAAATAGCCGACATCGTTGATGTAGCTTATTTGGAACCCTTTTATTTAAAGGACTTTTTGATTACCACTCCAAAAAAAAAATAAAATATCTGATATTTTTTTTGAATGGTGGAAATTCTTGTACTGAGAATAGCAAGCAATTACGGCTTAAAAGCTAGAAGAATAGAACGCTGGCAGAAAATATTTGTTTCTAGGAAATATTACAAAAAAAGCGTTTCATTTGAAACGCTTTTCTTTCTTTTAATACAGCTATTCTAGTTCAAATGTCAGATTAATAGATACTCTATACTCTGATATTTTACCGTCACTTACCGCAGCAATTTGGTCTTTAATAGCAATCATATATTTCTTACAGACTGTGATGCTTTAGTAATAGTTTTTTGAGCCGCATGTTCCCAGCTGCTTTTTGAACTGAAAAGTAATTCGATAACTTTTAATACTGATATAATTTCCATTTTTAGTTATCCATTATGCTAACTAAAATTTTTATAATTACTTGGAAAAAGCGTTTAATAAATTCACAATAATTTTAAAATCAATGCTTTAACTACTTTAATTAGCTATGCGTTTGCCGCCTCTACTTGGATTTTATCATCGTTTAGCATACTTTTTAGCATATTCTCAATACCCGATTTTAAAGTAAATGTTGATGAAGGACATCCACTACAAGCGCCTTGTAATATAACTTTAACGACTTTATCTTTTTCATTATAGGAGTCGAAAATAATATTTCCACCATCAGCGGCCACAGCAGGTTTTACATATTCTTCAAGGATATTGATAATTTGTTGTGAGGTGACATCTAATTTGTCAAAATCTTCATTTTTGTTCTTTTCTTGACTGTCCTTTGCTAAAACAGCACTATCGTCAAGTACAATTCCGCCATTTTCAATGTATTGCTTGATGAAGCTTCTCAACTCCAATGTTATCTCTTCCCAGTTGTTTACTTCATATTTAGTAACTGAAATGTAATTTTCATCAATGAATATTTCTTTGACGTATGAGAATTTAAATAATTCTCTTGCCAATGGCGAGGCAGCAGTTTGATCTATGTTTTTAAATTCTATAGATTTTTTAGTTAGCATGCGGCTAACGACAAACTTTAAAGCGGCAGGATTAGGCGTCGTTTCGCCATAAACTGTTATAGGTTGCTTTTTAGTTTTGTTTTCTTGAATTTCAATTATCACCCCTCCATTGTTGACGAAAGTGTCAATTTGTTCTGCAACAGCATCTTTTACATCGTCCCATTCTACGATGCTATATTTTTCAATAGCTATAAAATTTCCGGATATATAAACCGTTTTTACGAATGCTAAGTGAAATAATTTTTGCGCGAGAGGAGATACTTTTGCGTCGTCAATATTTTTGAATTCGTAACTTTCATTTTGAGTGATAAAATCTTCGAATTCAAATTTTAGTATAGTTGGGTTTTGCGTTTCTTTAATCGTAATTTTTGTCATACTTTTTATAAATTTATACAAATTTAGCAAAGTTATTTTTCACGAATAACTATATTTGAGATAATAATGATTAATTTAACTTTAGTTTAGTCATTGAAACAAGTATTTGAAGGAATTATCGGTAGCGATGGTTTTTAATTGTATTTAAATGTATATGAAAATTAAAATTTTATTAGTACTTTTTTTTGTAAGCTCGTATTCTTTTTCCCAGGAAGGGCTGCCTGTTTATTCAGATTATTTATCAGATAACTATTATTTAATCCATCCTTCGATGGCTGGTGCGGCTAATTGCGCGAAAATCAGGTTAACGGGAAGGAAACAGTGGTTTAATCAGGTGGATGCACCCGAACTTCAGACGTTAAGTTTTAACGGTAAGCTGGGTGAAAAAGCAGGAGGGGGAATTATTCTTTTTAATGATAAAAATGGTTATCATTCTCAAAAAGGAGTCAAATTTACTTACGCTTATCATCTTATGTTTTCTAGGGATGAAATCGATTTAAATCAACTATCATTTGGTATAAGTGGAGGATTAATTCAGAGTCAGCTAGACGAGACTAGTTTTTTACAATCTGGAGATTTTGATCCAATTATAGATGGGACTGTTGTGCAAAAGGATTCTTATTTCAATGTGGACTTTGGGGCATCTTATAATTATTTGGATTTTTATGTGCATGGTACCGTTCAAAATGCGATTGAAACACGTAGAGATATTTATACAGAATATGAGAGTGATAATTTAAGGAAATATTTATTGAGTGCTGGTTATGTTTTTGGTGACAGCGACCGAATTTTATTTGAACCATCTTTACTATTTCAACTCGTTGGTAAAACAAAAGAAAAGGCGATTGATCTTAACATAAAAGCCTACAAAAACATGGACTTCGGAAAACTTTGGGGAGCTCTTTCTTATCGAAGAAGTTTTGATGGTGCCGAGTATACTGATGGAAATGGGATTTCTGCCCAGAAACTGCAGTACATCACTCCGATCGTAGGTGTAAATGTCAATAACTTTATGTTTGCCTATACATATTCACATGTTACAGGTCCTGTAAAATTTGATACTGGCGGTTATCATCAAATTACTTTAGGGGTTAATTTGTTTTGTAAGCCAGTCAAGTACGAATGTGATTGTCCAGCCATTAATTAATTCTAATTTATATTTTAATGTTAATAAAATCTGTAAATGGGAAAAGCCCCATAATACCTAGTGATTGTTACGTAGCAGAAAATGCAACAATTGTTGGAGATGTGAGTTTTGGTGATTCTTGCAGTGTTTGGTTTAATGCAGTTGTAAGAGGAGACGTTAATTTTATTAAAATTGGTAATAAGGTCAATATACAAGATGGGGCTGTAATACATTGCACTTATAAAAAACATCCAACTATCATAGGGAATAATGTGTCAATTGGTCACAACGCCATAGTCCACGGCTGTACTGTGCAAGATAATGTTTTGATAGGCATGGGGGCCATAGTCATGGATAACTGCATAATACAAAGCAACTCTATTGTTGCGGCCGGAGCTGTAATAACCCAAAACACGATTGTAGAATCTGGTTCTATTTGGGCCGGAGTTCCAGCCAAAAAGGTAAAAGATATTGACCAATCAAATTTTTCAGGAGAAATTGCTCGTATATCAGATAATTATGTGATGTATTCCAGTTGGTTTAAAGAGGAGTAGTTTGAAAAGAGTTAAAAATCTTTTTCAATAACATCGTATTTATTTTCTAGAATTCCTTGAAGTACTTTCGGGTTCGTGTTAGTATAAAAGATAGCGTCATTTGAAGTTGTTGAAGAAAGTCCGACTTGCTCCCTCAGTATATTCTGTGTCTGTTTGGCTACCGCTCGACCTGAATCAATGATTTGTATGTGGTCGGGAAGGATTTTTTTTATTTGTGGGATTAGATATGGATAGTGGCTACAACCCAATACTAAATAATCAATATTATCTTCAATCATGGGAGTTAGGTAGGAATTTAGAAGGTTTGTCATTTCGGGAGAGTCCATATGTCCGTTCTCAATCAACTGCACTAGTCCATGGCCTACCTGTTCTACTATCTTAGTATTACGAAACATCTCTGCAGCCTTATTGAAGAGCTCGCTGTTTAATGTGCCTTGTGTTGCTAGGATTCCAATAATTTGTGTCTTAGAGTTCGCGACAGCAGGTTTTATAGCCGGCTCGATGCCAATGAATTGAACATCATACTTTTCTCTTAATTCTAGGATAGCATTAGTAGTTGCCGTGTTACAGGCAACAACAATCAATTTACAGCCCATTTTAAGTAATAGCTCAGTATTTTTGATGCTTAATGCAATTATCTCTTTTTTGGATTTCTGCCCGTAAGGAGCATTCTTACTGTCGGCCAAGTATATTGTTTTCTCATTAGGAAGCAAATTATGGATTTCTTTCCAAATTGAAGTGCCTCCTATGCCTGAGTCAAAAATACCTATTGGTTTATTGTTATCCATCAAAACAAAGTTAAGGTCTCTGGTTTATATATCCTAAATAATTTTAAGGCAAAAAAAACCGCTCAATCCTTGTTTTGGATTAGCGGTTTTTTAAAATATATTGGTTTTTATTTACTAGAAACCTAAATCTTTCTTTACATCGGCAGTCAAGTTTGGACCTTCAGCAAGTAAAAGAGTTGAACCGTCTAATACGTATTGGAAACCTTTAGCTTTTCCTACTTTCTGTATTGAAACTCTAACTTTTTCCATTAGTGGTTTTACAATGTCAGATTCCTTTTGTTGTAATTCTTTTTGAGCATTGTCTCTAAAGTCTACAATTCTTTTTTGCATGTCTTGTACTTCTTTAGAACGATCACCGTTTACTACGTCAGTAACTGTAGCAGACTCTGCTTCGTATTTTTTTAATTTTGCTTGGTACTCTTCAACCATTTTTTTATAATCGGCGTCATAAGTTCCGCTTAATGTTTCTAATTGCTTTTGAGCGTCGAGCATTGCAGGCATTTTTGCCATAATTTCGCTTACATCAACATGTGCCGTCTTTGCTTGTGCATTAATAGTTTGACTTGCTCCGAAAGTAAATAATGCAGCAATTAATAAAGTTTTGATTTGTTTCATCGTTTTTAAAATATTAAGTAATTAATTATTGTTTTAGTTTAATCTGTTCTTATCTGGAATTTTTTATTGAATCTCTTACTTGAATCATTCTTATTCTCCTATCTTCAGCAGCTTTTTTACGGTCTTCAATCACCTTCTTGCGATCTTCCAATATTTTGGCTCTTATGTCAATTCGGCTTTGTTTGGCTTCTTCAACAGCTGATTTTACGATTTCCTTATCGTCAGTTGTATCTGCTTTTTTTTCTGTCGTTGTTGTTGAGTCAGAAACCGTGCCATTTTTTTTAGCTTCTCTGTCGTCAAGTATTTTTTGCCTTCTTTCCTCGAATTCTTGTTTCTTTGCCTCTTGGGCTAATTTACGGTCGGCGATGACTTTGTCTCTCTTAATTTTGCGGTCCTCTAATGCTTTTTGTCGTTCAGCCAAGCCTGGATTTTCATCAAGCGCATCTTCTTTACTTTCTTTGGCATCTACAGCTTCGAGTTGTTTTTTTGTCAGCTGTTCTCTTTTTTCTGCCCTATTCAAAACCCGTAAAACCTGATCGCTTATGTCAAACCTTTTTGCTGAATAAAGCATCGTTAAATCGGATGATTTGTCGAATATGAAATCATATTTTTTTGCTTCGGCTATATCCTGCAATGCACTAAATACTTGATCTTGTATTGGTTTTACCAATTTCGATTTTTGTATCATTAAATCCCCATTTGGTCCAAATCTGTCTTGTTGAAAATCTAGCATTTCGTTTTCGAGAAACTTGATTTCCATCTCTCTTTCCTCAATAAGTCCTTTCGTCAACAAAACCTTTTCTGCTTTAAGAGCCTCTTTTATTTTATTGATTTCTATTTTTTTGGATTCAATTTCTTGTTTCCATTTTTGAGCTTTTTGCTCTAATTGGACGCTCGCTTCAGTATAGTTGGGAACATTTTGTAAAATGTACTCCATATCAATGTATCCTATTTTGGTACCTCTAGTTTGTGATTGAACAGTGTTAGCCAAAATTAATGCTAGAATCGGAATTAAAATATGTTTTCTCATAGCTTATGATATTAGAAAATCTTAGTGCATTCTTTTAAAATTGTTGTCCAATAATGAAGTGGGTTTCCCATCCATTTGGTTGAGTTTGACCTGGTAGTGCATCAAAGCCATTTGCGAAATCAATCCCTAGTAATCCAAATGCTGGCATAAATACTCGTAATCCAATCCCTGCAGATCGACTTAGTGCAAATGGGTTATAACTTTTAAAATTCTCATATGAAGAACCTGCTTCCAAGAAAGCCAAAGCATATATAGATGCTGACGATTTTAGTGTTATCGGATAACGCATTTCCAATGAAAACTTATTGTAGACCGTCGCTCCAATTTGGTCTCCCACACTATTTATTGGTGTTAATGAGTTGTTTGGATATCCTCTTAATTGTACCGTTTCTCTTCCATCCATTGCAAAATTGGCTAGTCCATCTCCTCCTACATAGAACCTTTCAAATGGGACGATGCCTCTGTCCTGGTTGTAGGCGCCTAAGAAACCGAATTCCGTTAACGTACGTAGTACTAATTTACCATAAACTTTAGTATACCAGTCCGCTTTGAATTTTATTTTGTAATATTCTAACCAGTTAAACTTCTTTTGATCCACTTTTGCAGGGTCAGCGGCGGCATCTTGAAAAGCGAATACTTTGTTACCTGCAGAGTCTATGTAATCACCAATGCTAACGGTATTTCCGTTTGCATCAACTTGATTTGACCTGTCGACAGTATTCTTTAATTTGTATTCTTCTTGATCCCCTAAGGTGGCATAGTCTATTCCGTTTATTAACGAGTAAGGTGGAGTTAATTTAGCAGAAAGACTAAACTCCGAGCCATAGGTTGGGAAAATTGGGTTAACTCCTTTGTTATTTCTTGTTAGTCCTGCGGTGTATGAAAAATTTCTTGCTGCTCCGTTACCAAATGTAAATAATCCTGTGTTGTAGTTATTTAAATCATAATGTTGGTAGCTTACTGATTGTGAGAGGACAAAGAAATCGTCCGGTACGGCTAATCTCTTAGCCAGCCCAACAGATAAAGTTAGTATGTTAAAACTTTTCTCTTTGTCTACTCTTTGAGTTACAAAGTTGTTCAAGAATTGTTTACTATACGATATAGAAGTGCTAAACTGTACTGGCTTCTTTTGTCCGAACCATGGTTCTGAAAAGGAAGCGCTGTACGTTTGGAAAAAAGTACTCGCTTGTAAACGTAGCGACACGCTTTGTCCGTCACCCATAGGTAATGGTTTATAAGCTTCTTTGTTGAAGATATTTCTGGCAGAAAAATTATTAAATGATAAGCCGACTGTACCTATGAATCCACCTCCGCCGTAACCACCTTGAAGTTCAATCTGGCTAGAACCTTTTTCCACAAGTTGATATTCGATATCTACCGTACCTGCTGCAGCATCAACATTTTTAAAGTCAGGGTTGATAGCCTCAGGATCAAAAAATCCTAATTGTCCGATTTCACGAATGGTTCTTATAAGTAATTCTTTATTGTATTTTTCTCCTGGTTTTGTTCTTAACTCCCTGTAAATTACGCGGTCGTTTGTTTTGTCGTTTCCAACAACTGTAATTTTATTAAAATATGCCAAAGGGCCCTCGTTAACTCTTATTTCAAAATCAATCGTGTCGTTTACAGTTTTAACTTCAACAGCATTCACTGTGGAGAACAAGTAACCGTTATTTTGATATAAATTTGTGATGTCTTCTCCGTCAGGTTTTGATTTATCTGCAATTCTTTTTTCAAGAAGTACACCATTATAGGTTTCCCCTTTTTTGACTCCTAGCAGTCGGCCTAAAGACTGATCTGAATAAACGGTGTTTCCTAAAAATTTAACATTCCCAAAATAATATTTGTTTCCTTCCTCTACATTTATCTTTATAAATAATGCATTTTTATCTTTGTTGTAGGTAATGGAGTCGGATAATATTCTTGCATCTCTATACCCTTGTTCTTTGTATGATGCAATTACTTTTTCTAAATCTGTTTTATATTTTGCTTTTATGAATTTTGAGGCTTTCAATATGCGGAATATATTTTTTTGCTTGGTGTCTTTCATTGCTTTTCGTAAGCTTTTGTCAGACATTTTTTCATTGCCAATAAAATCAATTTCTTCAATTTTTATTTTTTCGCCTTTATCAACATTTAGCACCATATTGACTTGGTTCACTGTTGAGGTATCCTTCACAACGTTTATATTTACTTTAGTGTTGTAATAACCGTCCTTTTTATATTTAGTTTCTATATAATTTTTTGTTGTGGTGATTAGGTTTTCATTAACAACTTTGCTTTTGGTTAGGCCATTGTCCTTAATTAAAGCGTCAGTTTTGTTTTTCTTAATACCAATAAACTTAACATTGCCTAATTTAGGTAATTCATTAATTTCCAAATCAAGATATATACTGTCGTTTTGGACTCTATTTATATAAAATGAAATTTCATCAAAAAGACCTAGTTTACCTAATTTCTTAATAGCATTACTTATTTGTTCGCCAGGCACCGTAATTTCTTGGCCTTTTTCAAGTCCGGCAAAGGTGACAACTGTTTGGTCATTAAAACTGATTTTGTTGGTTAAGACAACGTCGGCAAGTATGTATTTTTTACCTTGATCAAAGGGAACTCTGTCTTGAGCTGTAATTTGTGAAAAACTTCCCAAAATAAGAAGGGTAAGGACTGCTTTTATACTTTTATTCAACACTAAAAAATTATTTAATTTGTTCACTTGTTTTTCCAAATCTACGTTCTCTTTTTTGATAACTAATAATAGCCTCATATAAATCATCTTCTTTAAAGTCTGGCCACAATACATCAGTAAAATACATTTCTGCATAGGCTATTTGCCACAGCAGAAAATTACTTATCCTATGCTCTCCACTTGTTCTTATTAATAAATCTACGTCTGGTAAATTTTGCGTGTAAAGATGCTCATTTATAATGGAATCGTCAATAGAGTCTATTGAAATTATATTATTTTTAACTTTATCGCTTATGTTTTTTACGGCGTTTATAATTTCTTCCCTAGATCCATAACTCAATGCGAGGGTTAAGGTCATCTCTGTATTGTTTTTCGTTTTTTCAATCACATCAAGAAGTTCCTTTTGAGCGGATTTCGGCATTTTTTCTAAGTTCCCAATCGTGTTCAACTTGATGTTGTTGCTTAGTAATGTTGGAAGCTCTTTTCTTAATTCCTTGATTAATATTTTCATTAAAGTATCAACTTCTAGTTTAGGCCTGTTCCAGTTCTCGGTAGAGAATGCGTATAGAGTTAGGTTTTCTATACCTAGATTTGCACAAGCTTCAATTATGATTTTTACGGATTTTGATCCATTTTCATGCCCAAAAGCTCTCAACAATCCTTGTTGTTTTGCCCATCGTCCGTTACCATCCATGATAATGGCTAAATGTCTAGGTAAATTATTCGTGTCTATATTTTGTAGTAAATCCATTTTTTTAGTCTGCACAATAGCAGGGTTTTTCTCCAAAGGTATAAGTTAATGTTAATCCTGAAAAAACGTACCAATCATTATTATTTATATTTCCAAATTTCAGATAAGTCAAGTTTTCATTGGTTGGGAAACTACCATCAATATCGTCAGCGAATGTATATCTTACGCCTACTTCGAAACCAATAATTAAACTTTTACTCAAGTTTGATTTAACTCCTAGAATCATTGGTATTCCAATAGTGCCGTGATCTGAGTCGAAAGCGGGCTCTACTTGTCCTTCATTACCTACAAAAAAAAATCCATTAAATTGAGTGTAGATTAGTCCACTATATACGTATGGCGTTATCTTCCTTTCGGATTCATGTAGATTAAAATCAAAAAAATTGAATTCAAGGCCCAAAGATACTTCTTTTGTGTCGTTTTCAAAACGATACCCTCTTTGTCTTCTGCTGGGCTCTTTCGAATTAAGGTCATTTGAAGAGATTTTTGATTGTATGTAAGAAAAGCGGTAGGAGTGCCTTGGGCTTTTATTCCATTTATAAAGTATTCCAAATGCAGGCTCGTTCGGAGATATATAAGTAGTAGATCCTATGTCGCCTATAAAGTTGCTTCCACCAAGGAAAAGCCCCACTTCATGGATCTGCGAATGTATATTCAAACTGAATAATAAGCATATAAGTAAGCTGGAAAATTTAATCATTTTAAGTAAGTTTGTCTGTAAATATAATAATTATCAATATTAAACAAAGCCCAAAAGGCTAAATGTGTTCATTATTTGAATAATGGAGGTCTTAATTGATTTAAAATAGACTTCGTTATAAGACAAACGGTGAAGCTTGATTAGTATTATAGTGTAAGGCTCGAAAAGCGCTTAGTTTCTTTTGTCTGCGCCCCAAAGTAATTTACTGCGAAGGGTTTTTAAAAATGTTTCTTCGGGTATTTCGACCATATTTATTTGAAAAGGGGTTTTCTTGATGGTCAATATAGAATCGTTTCCAACTGAAGTAATTCTGGAATCCAATGAAACTAAATAATTATCCTCCCTACCGGAAACTTTTAATTTAATCTCAGTCTCGTCAGGAATGACAAGTGGTCGTGCATTTAGGTTGTGTGGTGCAATAGGTGTGATTACTAAGCCTTTAACATCGGGAGTTAGTATTGGCCCACCACAACTTAAAGAGTAGCCCGTTGATCCAGTTGGCGTTGAGATTATTAAACCATCTGCCCAGTAGGAATTTAGAATTTCACCGTTTAAAAAAGTGTCAATAGTTATCATTGAGGTTGTGTCCTTCCGACTAACGGAAACTTCATTCATAGCAAAATTGATGTCCTGAAGCGCTTCGTTTGGTGGATCACAAGATAAACTAAGTAAAGCTCTTTTTGAAAGTGTGTATTTTTTATCGATAACAATTTGCAGGAACTCGTCAATGTTCTCCTTTTGAACGGTTGCTAGAAAACCTAATCGACCTGCATTGATGCCTAAAATTGGCACTCCTGAATCGCGAACTAATGTAGCTGCTCTCAAGATAGTGCCGTCTCCACCAATACTTATGAGCATGTCAAAGCTATTGTTTAACTCAGTGTGAGACGAAAAAGTATTGTACTCTTTTTTGATTAGTTTTTTTTCGTACAACATTTTTAAAAAATTAGCTTCAATAACTAATTCTACGTTGTTTTGATTAAAAAAAACAAAAATGTCTCTTATAATTGGTTCGGTACTATTCTGGTAATATTGACCGTATATGGCTACTTTCATTAGGCTGCTTAGTCGTTTGCTTATTATTTTTTGATTCTATAAATGACGGTTAAACAAATAACCGAATAAACAATTACATATTAAGGTACTTGTCTAAATAGTCCGAACGTTCTTTTAATGTGTTGATGTAATTGTCTTCGAGGTGATCAGATATGATCTCATAGCCATACCTTCTGAAAGTTTGGATAATTTCATTTATGGCACCTAAGTTTATTTTAATAGTCACTTCGATAGTGTCAATGTCTGATTCAGAAATAAACAGACCTAAGAGTTTGCCATTGTTGCTTTCCACTATTTGAGTGATTTGGCTCATAGAATAATCCAAGAGTCCTTTTTTAACCTTTATGATTCTTCCAGGCTCTTTTAAAAATGGTGTTTGGTGAAAGAAACTCATGATGTCTTCTATTTCATAGTAGCCAATATAGTTGTTTTTGTCATCCAAAACGGGAATCAAATTAGTGCGATTTTTAGCAAAAATCTCTAAAACTTCAATCCAGATAGAGTCTGTTCTGGTAAAAAAGGGTTCAAGAGAATATTTGTAATCGATTATTTTCTTATCATTATCGAAAGTTTCGATATCTTCAGAGGCAATACTGCCTATAAAAATGCCTTCGTCTAGAACAGGAAAATGAGAGTAGTTTAATTCCATGAAAAAATCTTTAACAGTCGCAATAGTTTCTTGGCTGTCAATAGCTTTAAAATCAGTGGTTAGGTAGTTTGTAATTTCCATGGTAAATTAGCTCCTTAATTTTTATGCAAAATAATCAAAAAAACGCAAAAACTGCTACCTTTTACTTTGTATTTTTGCCTAAATTAAACTCCTATTATAAAATCAAAAAATATTCTAATGACAAAGTTAAGTGTAAATATCAATAAAATAGCGACTTTACGTAACGCTCGCGGAGGGAATGTACCTGATTTACTCAAGGTGGCAACCGATATTCAAAAATTTGGTGCAGAAGGAATCACCATTCACCCTCGTCCTGATGAACGTCATATACGATATCAAGACGCTCGCGATCTAAAATCAATAGTTTATACTGAATATAATATAGAAGGAAATCCGGAGAGATCATTTATTGATTTAGTTCTTGAAATAAAACCAACACAAGTTACTTTAGTCCCTGATGCTGTAGATGACATTACCTCAAATGCAGGTTGGAATACAGTAAAGCATGGTGGTTTTCTGACTGAAATCGTTCAGGAATTGCAACGAAATGGAATCCGTACTTCAATATTTGTGGACCCCGTTCTAGAAATGATTGAAGGAGCAAAAAAGATAGGAACTGAACGAATCGAGTTGTACACAGAGGTCTTTGCGCACCAATACGGTTTAGGAAATAAAAGCAGAATAGATCCTTACGTTAAAGCTGCTGTTTTGGCCAATGAATTAGGTTTAGGTATCAATGCAGGACATGATTTGAGTTTGGATAACATAGAGTTTTTTAAGCAAAACATAGCTGGCCTGCTTGAAGTTTCCATTGGGCACGCTTTAATAGCAGAATCATTGTACTTAGGCATAGATAATGTGGTTAACATGTACTTGCAAAAATTAAAATAATTATGGCGTGACCCGCGCTAAAGCGGGTCGGGCTATGCGCTATAATCTTTTATATTATTCCGCTATCGCTTCGTTATATAAAAGTATTTTCGCTGCTATCCCTCATGCAAATAAAAAATAAAAACAATAATTAAATGCTTTATTCAAAAATAGAAGGCGAAGGAAAACCATTATTGATACTTCACGGATTTCTTGGAATGTTAGACAACTGGAAAACACTTGGGATGCAATTTGGGACAGAAGGTTTTCAAGTTCATATGCTGGATATGCGTAATCACGGCAGGAGCATACAGTCGGAAGAATTTAGTTATAAAATAATGGCTCAAGATATTTATGAATATTGCCAAACCAATAATTTAAGCAATATTGATCTTATAGGACACTCGATGGGGGGGAAGACTGCAATGCTGTTTGCTGCTACTTATCCAGAAATGGTAGATAAAATGATTATCGCTGACATTGGTCCTAAATTTTATCCGCAGCATCATCAATCCATTTTGGCAGGTTTAAATGCGGTGGATTTTTCTGCAAAACCAAGTCGATCTGAAGTAGAGACGATTCTTTCAGAATACATAACTGACTTTGGAACCAAGCAGTTCTTAATGAAAAGTTTGTATTGGCAAGAGCCAGGGCAATTGGCTTTTCGATTCAATCTGTCTGTTTTTAATAAAAAAATGGATGAAATAGGAGTCGCACTTCCAGAAGCCGCCGTTTTCAATAAGTCCACGCTTTTTATTCGTGGTGGTAACTCCAATTATATTTTAGACAGTGATTTCGCAAACATAAAAATACATTTTCCCGATTCAAAAATTGAAACTATCCCTAATGTAGGTCATTGGCTCCATGCTGAAAATCCGAAAATGTTTAATGAACTGGCAATTTCTTTTTTAAAATAAATGCAACTAAAAAAAAATAGTAGTATATTCATGAAAAACTAAAATGTATGAAATTAATCATCAGAGTTTTTATCACATCAGCTTTGGTTGTACTTATAGCCAACTTCATGCCAGGAGTTCATGTAGGCGGTTTTACCACAGCCTTAATAGTAGCGGTTGTTCTTGGAATACTTAATGTTTTTATTAAACCCATCATCGTTATATTAACGCTGCCAATTACGTTTGTAACCCTGGGGCTGTTTTTACTGGTCATAAATGCAATGATTATTTTATTGTGCGATAATATCGTGGGAGGTTTTAGTGTGGATACTTTCTGGACCGCTTTGCTATTTAGCATTATTTTGTCCGTCTTACAGTCAATTATGTATCAAATATTGGGAGAAAATAAATAGGTTAACTTTAAAAGCTATTGATTAGAAGTACGATATTAACAATTATTTAGTACTGTAGTAATTTAGTTTCAGTAGTTTTGTGCCAGATTGAATTATAAAATGAAAAAAATTCACATGTTACTGATCGTTTTGCTTGGCGTCTTCCTGATGCCAGCTTCTGCTTTTGCATGTGGTGACCATTCAGGAAAAAATTCTTGTTCTAAAGAAATGTCTTCAAAAACGGGCATGAAAGATTGCTGCAGCAAGAACTCCAATTCAAAAAGCAAAAAACATAACGGTTGTAATGGAAAGTGCGGACACGCCATGTGCAGTGTTCCGCCCTTGTATATAGGAATAGTTTATTCAATTCCCTTTGAGAATGATGACAATGTTTTTAATTTCTCTACAAAAAAACAAAAATTTTATCAATCAGTATCCTTCACTTCTGCGGGATATTCTTCCATTTGGCTTATACCTAAAATAGGCTAAATTCTTTTTTTCACAGCCAATCTTGTGTCAAATTCAAATCAATTACTGCTTCAAAATCATTTATTTATCGGCTATTGCTAATGATTAAATTGTGGGCTTATTGCCATGGTTTATTCATTTTATCGCTTATTAATCTTCAAATTACTTATACAATGAAATCACTCAACAAAACAGTATTCGCAATAACGCTATTGCTGTCAGCTACATTTGCCAGTGCGCAAATAAAAAATTCAAAGACCGAAAATGTGAAAATTTTTGGCAATTGCGGAATGTGCGAAACCAAAATCGAAAAAGCTGGAAATCTTAAAAACACGGCAATCGTAGATTGGGATAGAGAGAGCAAAATAGCTGTGATTACCTATGACACCACCAAAACCAATCAGGATGAAATCCTAAAACGTATTGCTTTGGCTGGTTATGACAGCGAAAAGAATATAGCCCCAGAGTCTTCATATAAGGGACTGCCGGGCTGTTGTCAGTACGATAGGGAAGCAAAAAAATAATAAAATAGATACAATCAAAATAATTATAACAAATAAAAAAGTAAAATGAAAAATATACTAAAATTAAGTCTACTGTCAATAATGTTCGCATTCGCATCTTGTAAGGATAATAAAACGGAAACCGTTGAGAAAGAGAATACGGAAGCAGTTACTCAAGAGGCAGTTGGCCCTGAAGAAGTTAAGGCACAAGCGGAACCATTGAGTAAATCATCATTTTCTGTTGATGAAGTTCTGAACAACTATTTAAAATTAAAAAATGCACTTACAAAAGACGATTCTAAAGGAGCGGCTAACGCAGCAAAAGAATTACATACCACTTTCAATAATTTAAAAGCGGATAAAATCGAAGATAAATTTAAAAAAGAGTATGCTGATATTACCGTTGATGCCAAAGAACATGCAGAACACATTGGGGATAATTCAGGAAAAATAAGCCATCAAAGAGAACATTTCGCTATGTTGAGCAAAGATGTTAACGATTTGATCAAAATCTTTGGAACAGATACAAAAATATATAGAGATTATTGTCCTATGTACGATCAAGGAAAAAGTGGGTATTGGATCAGTGAAACTAAAGACATTAAGAATCCTTACTATGGTTCTGAAATGTTAACCTGTGGTGGAATTACGAACGAGTGGTAAGATGAAGAAAGTCTTCAAAAAAACATTTCTAATTGCTTTTGGTACTTTTTTGTTGATGCAGTTGTACCAACCTATTCGTATTACTGACTACGAGCGGGTTTCGACTGAATATTTTACGAATATATATACGGTTCCTGCAAAAGTAGAAATTATTTTGAAAACTTCTTGTTATGACTGTCACAGTAACAATACAAATCATCCATGGTATTCAAAGATTCAGCCTTTAAGAATGTTGATTGATGGCCATATCAACGAAGCTTGGGAAAATTTAAATTTCAGTGACTGGGGTAGTTACTCTTCTAGAAAACAAGGGAACAAATTAGATCGAATTAGTAAACAAATAAAATCGGATGAAATGCCTTTGTTTTCCTATACATTAATTCATAGAGATGCGATACTTACAACGACTCAAAAAGAAGAGTTAATTCATTGGATCGATAAAGTGAAAGATAGTCTTTCATTAAAACATTAAGCTATTATGGTAGAAAAATTAATATCATTTTCACTAAAAAACAGAATGCTTGTTTTACTTGTTTCAGCCTGTTTATTTGGTTGGGGGATTTATAGCGTGCAACAAAATCCTATAGACGCCATTCCTGATTTATCCGAGAATCAAGTTATTGTTTTTACGGAATGGATGGGCAGAAGCCCGCAAGTGATAGAGGATCAGGTGACATATCCACTGGTTTCCAACTTACAGGGGATACCCAATATCAAAAATATTCGCGCCTCGTCTATGTTTGGGATGAGCTTTGTCTATATCATTTTTGAAGATGATGTAGATCCTTATTGGGCAAGAACTCGTGTTTTGGAGCGATTAAATTATGCGCAGCGTTTATTGCCTGCTAGTGTAGTTCCCACGCTGGGGCCTGATGGAACCGGTGTAGGCCATATTTTTTGGTACCATTTGGAAACCAATGGCATGGACTTAGGTGAGCAGCGTGCCCTGCAAGATTGGTACGTGAAATTTGCTTTACAAACTGTTCCCGGAGTTGCTGAGGTCGCTTCTTTTGGAGGATTCGAAAAACAATACCAGCTTGTTTTGGATCCTTTAAAAATGCAGTACTATAATGTTAGCATGATGGAGGTGATGAAAGCCGTTAAAACCAGTAATAATGATGTGGGCGGAAGGAAGTTTGAAATGAGTAATATGTCTTATATCGTCAGGGGGTTAGGCTATATTAAAAACATAAAAGATGTAGAAGACATTGCCGTCAAAAATTACAATTCGGTACCTGTAAAGGTTAGTGATATTGGCTCTGTGCAAATGGGTGGAGAATCACGTGTGGGGATTTTTGATGCCAATGGAGAAGGGGAAGTTGTGGGTGGAATCGTGGTGATGCGCTATGGAGAAAACGCCGATAAGGTTATTAAGGCCGTAAAGCTCAAAATGAAAGAAGTCGAAAAAGGATTGCCAGAAGGCGTTTCCTTCAAAACTTCCTATGATAGAAGTGAATTGATAGAGAAGGCTATAGAATCCGTAAAAGGAACTTTAATTGAGGAAATGATTGTAGTGTCTATTATTGTCTTGCTATTCCTTTTTCATTGGCGAAGTGCACTGATAATTCTGATACAGTTGCCCATATCCGTTGCCATCGGTTTTATTCTACTGGAGGCTTTTGGGATTTCATCCAATATCATGTCCTTAACCGGTATTGCACTGGCGATAGGCGTTGTGGTTGATGATGGAATTGTAATGGTAGAAAACGCTTATCGGACCATCTCGGAGAAACAGGAAGAATTGGACAACAATAATTAACCAGCAGTGATGAAAAAATTATTTAAAAATATATTCAATAAAGAGCACGATCCGCTGCCTACTGAAGAAAGAATGAAGCTGATTGAGAGCTCTTCAAAATTAGTGGGACCCGGAGTGTTTTATAGTACCTTAATTGTGATCGCTTCCTTTTTACCCGTTTTTTTATTGACGGGAATGGAAGGAAAGTTATTCAGTCCGCTGGCTTGGACCAAATCATTTATTCTAATAGTTGATGCGTTTTTAGCGATTACTTTGACTCCAGTTTTAATCAGCTTTTTGTTAAAAGGAAAATTGAGACCTGAGAATCAAAATCCAATTAACAGAAAGATGGAAAGCATTTATACGCCCATTTTGACTTTTTGTTTGAAATGGAGAAAATCAGTGCTAGCAGTAAACATTGTCGCCTTATTAATTGGAGGAATTATGTTTACTCGATTGGGGTCCGAATTTATGCCGCCTTTAGATGAAGGTTCAATATTGTTTATGCCTGTAACCTTACCTGATGTTTCTAATTCGGAAGTAAAAAGAATACTACAAGTTCAGGATAAATTAATAAAAGAAATACCGGAGGTTACTCATGTTTTAGGAAAAGCAGGTAGAGCTAATACTGCAACAGATAACAGTCCGATTAGTATGATTGAAACGATTATTTTACTGAAACCAAATAATGAATGGAGAGAAGGCAAAACAAAAAGTGACATCATAACTGAAATCAACAACAAACTGCAAATCCCGGGCGTGACGAATGGGTTTACACAACCTATTATTAACCGAATCAATATGCTTTCCACGGGTATCAGAACCGATGTGGGAATAAAAATATATGGGGCGAGCTTAGACACTATTAATGTTTTATCCCAAAAAATTAAAAAAGCATTGGAGGGTACCGATGGAGTGAAAGATTTATTTGCAGAACCTATTACTGGGGGTAAATATATTGACATTGTTGCTAAGAGAGAAGTAATAGGTAGGTATGGTCTTAGCGTTGATGATGTTAATAGTGTTGTTGAAGCCGCGATTGGCGGAATGACATTAACAACAACTATCGAAGGAAGAGAGCGGTTTTCGGTCAATGCCAGATATGCTCAAGAATATAGAAACAGTCTGGAATCCCTAAAAAAACTTCAGGTTCAGACAATGGAGTACGGACCGATTCCTCTAGAGACTGTTGCGAATATTAAAATAAGCGATGGGCCTCCAATGATTAATAGTGAAAATGCCATGCTTCGTGGGAGTGTTTTGTTTAATGTTCGAGGTCGCGATTTAGGCAGTACCGTTAAAGAAGCTCAAGACAAGCTGAATGCAATGATTATTAAAATGCCAAAAGGCTATTATATGGAATGGAGCGGACAATGGGAAAACCAAATTCGAGCAAATAAAACATTGAGCTTGATTTTGCCCCTAGTTATAGTTATAATTTTTATGATTTTGTACTTCACATATAATTCCATGAAAGAAGCTTTTGTAACTATTATTACAGTTCCGTTTGCTTTAATTGGAGGGATTTTTATGGTTTACTTTTATGGCATTAACTTATCGGTAGCTGTTGCAGTGGGTTTCATTGCCTTATTTGGTTTAGCCATTGAAACAGCAATGTTGATAACCATTTATTTAAATGAAGCCATGATCAAAATGGTTGCAAAACACGGAAATAGCAGTGAAACAATCACCGAGGATATATTACGAGACTACATTATTTATGGTTCTGCAAAGAGATTACGTCCTAAGTTAATGACGGTATCTGTCGCTTTGTTTGGATTAGTACCTATTTTATGGTCAACTGGGACAGGGGCTGATGTGATGATTCCTATTACGGTTCCACTTATTGGAGGAACAATCACTTCAACCATTTATGTATTATTAGTAACACCTGTTGTTTTTGAAATGACAAAACTTCGTGAATTAAGAACAAAAGGTAAAATAGATATTATCGATGCAAAACATTAACATATATGTCATTATAAGTTGTTTGACTTTAAGCTTTACAAATGTAAATGCACAAACAATTTCATTGGATGAAGTTCTGGTAACTATCAAGACAAATAATCCACAGTTAAAAATGTATGATGCCGACATTCACAGTATGGATGCTGAGGCAAAGGGAGCGAAAAGTTGGATGGCACCTCAAATTAATACGGGTTTGTTTATGACGCCATATGATACTAAGATGTGGAAAGGAGATGAAATGAATCCAGGAATGGGCGCTTATATGCTTGGCTTTACGCAAATGATCCCCAATGCTTCCAAACTGAAGGCAGATTCTGATTACATGAATGCTAGGTCTTCAGTGGAAGCCGAAAATAAAAATTATACCATCAATCAGCTGAATGCCTTGGCAAAAACAAACTATTACCAATGGACGGTATTAGATAAAAAAATAAAAATCGCCAATGATAATTTGTTGCTTTTGGAATACATGATAAAAAGTATGGAAATACGCTATCAATACAACATGGACAAACTACCTACATATTATAAGGCCAAATCTCAATATAATTCATTGCAAAGTATGGTGGTTATGTTGCAAAATGATATTTCTCAAAAAAGAATAATGCTTAATACTTTGATGGCAATAGATAAAAACAATTCTTTTGAAATTAATTCTAATTACGATCTAAAAGATTTTAATTTTATTCAATCTGACACAACGGCACTTTCTCAAAACCGAAGCGATGTGCAAGCGATCGAAAGAACAATGGAATTAAATCAGTTTAAGATTGAAATCGAGAAATCGAAATTATTGCCAGAGTTTGGGGTAAAATACGATCATATGCTTGCCTTTGGCAATCGTTCACAGCAATTTTCATTGATGGGTATGGTAAGTATTCCGATGCCTTGGTCTACAAAAATGAATAAAGCGACGATCAATAGCATCAAAATAAAAAACGAAAGTCTGGAATGGCAAAAACAAATGATTCTCAATGAGGCATCGGGTATGATTTCAGGGATGCAAACCGAATTGAAAAACCTTAAAACGCAATATGATATTGCCGAAAAAAGTATCATTCCGGCATTGCGAAGAAATTATGACACCGCAATTCTTGCCTGGCAAAACAACACAGGGGATTTGTTTGTAGTATTAGATTCATGGGAAGCGTTAAATATGGCGCAGATTGATAAGTTGGACAAATTGCAAGCCATTTTGAGCACTCAGGTAGAAATCGAAAAACAACTTGAAACGAAATAATTATGAACAAATATTTAAAATATATTCTGTTGGTTCTGGTTCTTGGTATTCTTGGTATTGCGACTTATTATTTTGTAACGAGGAATGGAGATCGTACTTTTTCTTCAAATCAAGAGCTAAGCTATACCTGTCCTATGCCAGAAGATTCAGTTTTCAGTACTCAACCGGGAATTTGTCCTAAATGCGGGATGAAACTGATAGAAGTAGATGAAGGGGCACATTCGAAAGAGGAACATCAGGAATTAGTTTACACTTGTTCGATGCATCCTCAAATCATAAGAAACGAGCCTGGGAATTGCCCTATTTGCGGAATGACTTTGGTCAAAAAAGTAACCGAAAAGCAGCCTGTAGAAAGTCATTCAATAGAGCACTTATTGCGACCTACAGATAGTTTTGTTGTGGGAAGTTTTGAAACGACTACTCCTAAAGATACAACAATAAGCAGCGAAATAAATTTACCGGGAATTGTTACTTACGATCCAAATTCGGCTGTAAATATAGCAGCTAGAATTAGTGGAAGGATCGAAAAAATGTATGTGAATTATAAGTTTCAAAAAGTTAATAAAGGCCAAAAATTGTTTGATTTGTATAGCCCTGAGTTACTGACTGAACAACAGAATTATATTTATTTGATAACTAATGATTCAGAAAATACTTCAATCATAAAAGCATCAAAACAAAAATTACTGCTTTACGGAATGAGTAACAATCAAATTATTTCATTAGCTACAGCCAAAAGAGCAAATCCTATCATTTCTATTTATAGTCCAACTGATGGAATTGTTGATGGAACACAAAGTATGGCAGCAGGCCCAGCGGCTAGCATGCAAGGCCCAACAACGACAACTACTTTAAGCATAAAGGAAGGAGATTATATCAAAAAAGATGAAGTTGTTTTTAAATTGTTGAATACGGATAAAGTTTGGGCTGCCTTTAATGTTATACAGGGGTATAGTAGCGTGGTAAAGATCAATCAAACAATTAGAATTGCATCCGAGTTAGACGAAAAGGATTTTTTCAATGCGAAAGTGAATTTTGTCGAAACCCAACTTAATCAAAATGAAAAAACCAATCGGGTCAGGGTTTATCTTAATAACAGAAATTTAAAATTCCCCATCGGTTTGCGACTACAGGGAATTATAGAAACAAATCCAATAAAAGGAATTTGGCTCAGAAAGCAGGCTTTGGTAAGCATTGGAACTAATAAAATAGTTTTTGTTAAAAAAAAGAATGGTTTTAAAACTGCAATAATAAAAACAGGTATTGAAATCAATGATCTTGTACAAGTTATCGAAGGGGTCACGACTCGAGATACCCTTGCCAGAAACGCACAGTATTTGATTGATAGCGGAAGCTTTATAAAAACAGAATAATTATGAAAAAGATAAAAACAATAGGTTTTCTATTTATAGTCTTCGCTTTGCTTGTTGCTTGCAATAGTAAAAATAAGGAAGATCATAGTGCACATCAATCAGATGAAGGAGTTTATTATACTTGTTCAATGGATCCACAGGTTAAGGAGGACAAACCAGGGAAGTGTCCGATTTGTCACATGGACTTAACGCCTATGAAAAAAGACAATTCTGCCTCTAATGAGATTATGCTCAGTGACCAACAGATAAAATTGGGAAATATCAATGTACAGACGATTTCTGAAACGGAAAATAGTTTACGAGAAAGTTATACGGGAGTTTTGACGTTAAATCAAGAGAAAATAAAAAGTATCTCTGCGCGGGCTATGGGGCGAATTGAAAAATTATATTTTAAAACAGAAGGAGACTATATCAAAAAAAACCAAGCGGTTTACCAACTTTATAGTGAAGATATTGCTATCGCCAAACAAGATTATTT